>JBDGUM010000074.1:0-16170 GCA_042215855.1 Halobellus sp.
AGGAGGAACGCGTCGGGGAGCATCTCGCCGGTGCCGTCGGTCCACTTCGACTCGTTTTCGACGGGATAGACCGTCACCATATCGAGGACGTCGTAGACGGCGGTGTCGATCGCCTGCTGGACGCCCGTGCCGCCGTGCGCCTCCAGAACGTCGCGGATGGTGTCCAGCCCCTGTCGCTGGGCGTCCGAGACGTCGCCCGTGATCCGGAAGTCGTCGTCGCCGGGCAGGTATTCGACGACGCCGCCCTCGGCCGCCGTTCGGAGGGCTTGCTCGCCGTCGGCGGTCGCGGGGACGACGGGCTTTTCGGCCTCTCCCAACCGTTCGAGGTTCTCCGGCGGCGCGATGTCGGCCTTGTTGGCGACGAGCACGATCGGCTTCGTCCGCTCGCGGACGTCCTCCGCCAGCCGCTCGCGGTCCGCGTCGGTCCACTGCTGGGGGTCCTCCGGGTAGTCGAGCGCGCGCAGCGACGCCGCCACGTCGTATTCGGTCGCGCCGAACCCCGTCAGCATCTCCGTCAGCGCCTCGTCGATGTCGAAGTCGGGCGAGCGCGACTTTCGGACGACGCTCTCCCAGTTGCGCTCGACGATCCCCGCGAGCCACTGTTCCAACTCGGCCTCGACGAAGTCGGCCTCCTCGACGGGGTCGTAGGTCCCGACTTCGACGGGTTCGCCCTCCTCGTCAGTGCCGCCCGAGGCGTCGACGACCGCCAGGATGGCGTCGGCGTCGGTGAGCGCGTCGAGGAACTGATTGCCCAGGCCGCGCCCCTCGTGGGCGCCCGGGACCAGGCCCGCGACGTCGAGCAGTTCGACGGGGACGTAGCGGACGCCGTCCTCGCAGTTGCCGCAGCGGGTCTCGCGGTCGAGGCAGGGACAGCGAGTCCGCGCGTGGGTCACGCCGCGGTTGGGATCGATCGTCGTGAACGGGTAGTTGCCGACGTCGACGTCGGCCATCGTCGCCGCTCTGTAGAAGGTAGACTTGCCCGCGTTGGGCTTGCCGGCGAGCGCGAGCGAGAGCATACCGGCGAGAGGGTCGTCGGCGGCAAGTAGGTTTCCGTCCGCGGTCGGTCATACCGAGTGCTCTCGTCTCTTCCCGGCGATTGCCGCGACCGGGGTGGCGATCACCGGCACACAGCGAGAGTAATCACGATCAGTCGGATGCTTCCCGGATGCGCCGCTCCGCGATCTCGTCGATCCGTTCCGCGAGCTCCGCCGCGTCAGCGTCGCTGAGGTCGGCGTCCACGGTTGCCTCTTCGACCAGCTCCAGGGTCTCCAGTCGCTCGCGGATCGCCCGGCGCGACACCTCGTCCCACTCGACGTCCGGGTACTGTTCCATCTGTTCCTTGAGGGGTTCGCCCACGTCGACGATGATCTTTGGCACGCGTGGGGTATGACACCACAGCACACTGTGTTTTTCGGTGATTTTCGCACGGTGGACACCACCATCGACTACGTTCACGGTCCTGAACGTCCCCGAAGCGAAAGGCCGGAGTAGGGGGACCGCCAACGACACGCTATGTCGAGAGAGCGGGACGGGTCGGCGAGCGTGCGGGAGTCTGATAGGACCGACGGCGGCGTCGAGACGGTGCTCCTGCCCGACGGATCGTCGTGGGTCGTGATCTTCCTGAAGGGCGTCTGTATGGGCGCCGCCGACGCGGTCCCGGGGGTCTCCGGGGGCACGATCGCCCTCATTACCGGGATCTACGAGCGACTGATCGACGCGATCACCGCGGTCTCGATCGGCCGGATTCGGGACGTCCTTCTGGGGGTCTTGCCCGCCCGGCGCGAGCGGGCCTACGAGGCGCTACGCGCCGTCGATGCCGCGTTCCTCGTCGCGCTCGGGCTCGGAATCTTCGCGGCCATCGTCACGGTCACGCGGGTCGTCCACGCCGGGATCGAGTCGGCTCCGGTGCTCACCTTCGGGTTCTTCTTCGGCCTCATCGCGGCCTCGGCGTGGGTGCTCTTCTCCGAAGTCCGCGTCGATACGCGCCCCCGCATCGCCGCTGCCGTCGCGGGCTTCGTCCTCGCGTTCGTCGTCTCCGGTCGCGCGGCCGCGACGCTGGGTCAGGGCCTCCCGGTGACGGTGCTGGCGGGCGCGGTGGCCGTCAGCGCGATGATCCTTCCGGGCATCTCGGGATCGCTCATCCTGTTTATCCTCGGCCAGTACAAGTATATGACGGGGACGCTCTCGTCGTTCGTCGACGGCCTCCTCGCGCTGCTGACGGGCGGCCCGCTCGGCCCCGTGAGGGAAGACGGCGTCGTCGTCGTCGCGTTCGTCGCGGGCGCCGTCGTCGGCCTGTTCACCGTCTCCCACGCGGTCCGCTGGGCGCTCGACCGCGCACGGATGGCGACGCTCGCCTTCCTGGTGGCGCTGATCGTGGGCGCGCTCCGCGCCCCGATCGCGCGGACGGGCGAGCAACTGTCCGAACTCGGGCGGGCGTGGACGCCGACCGCGATCGCACTCTTCGCGGCCGCTGCCGTCGTCGGAGCGGTCTTCGTGCTGCTACTGGAGCGCTACACGGGCATCGCGGAGATGGAAGAGGCGGTCTGATCGGACGACGGTCGGACTGACAGCTGTTCGGTGTGGGCATCGAAGTGAGTGGGAAAACCGGGTTCGACTGACGACGGTAGGACTCATCTTACCGGTGATCGCCGTGAACGTGAGTGGCGATCACCGGCAAACAGGATCTCCGACCGCCGCGGCGGTCGACGGTGCGCGCCCGATTGTGATCCGGCTCCCGTGGGCGCCCGCGCGGTCGGATTCGAGGTGTTCGGGACGTGCGGCGGACGGTCGGTTCGCGGCCCAGTCGACCGTGATCTGCGGCCGACCGACCGTCGTCGCCGCGGCGGGTGTTCCTGTGACTGGTATCACTCCCGTGGGACCGCGAGGTTTACGAGCGATTCGCTGCCACACTTCTCGCAGGTACCGCCGCTGTCGATGCGCGCACCGCATTCGCAACACTCGTAGCGGCTGTCGTCGGGATGGTAGGGATCGACTGTTCCGTGGTATATCACCATATGTGTTACCAGCACGCACGCGCTGATAACTGTTTCCCCGATATGGGAATTATGAGAATATAACCACTGATACGACCTAATATTTCGCCATTTGAACTTCGTTTCGGACGTTATCGGCGGGAGATGTGAAGAAACGTTTCCTTCCGCGACGACGCGTCGACCGTTCGGAACCCCGCGTTCTCGAACGCATCGACTGCGTCGGCGAGCGCGAACCGCTCGTCCATCTTCGGTCCGTCGTCGCCGGTACCGTTCGCCGACCAGTCGAGGGTGACCACGCGACCGCCCGGGCGGACGACGCGTGCGAGTTCCGCGAGGGCCGCCTCGGAGGCGAACTCGTGGTAGGTCATCGTCGAGAACGCGGCGTCGAGTTCGTCGTCAGCGAGTGGGAGCGACGCGACTTCGGCGGTCACGAACTCCACGTTCCCGGGGGCGCCCTTCTCGCGGTAGCGGTCGTGCATCCCCGATTGGACGTCGATCGCGTAGACCTTCGCCGCGAAGGGGGCGACCTCGTCGGTGTAAAAGCCCGTCCCGCTCCCGACGTCGGCGACGACCTCGTCGCCGCCGAGATCGAGGGCGGCGAGCAGCTCCTCGCGCGAGCCGAATCGGTACCGCCCCGGCTCTTCGAGCTTCTCCGCGCTGTCGACGTCGAACGTGTGGAATCCCATGACGGACGCACGGACGGCGCGGCCCTAAGTGTGTCCGTTCCACTACCGGAGGGCGATCGTCCGAACCCGACAGTCACAGTTAACAGGATCGCGCGCCGACTGTTCGGCGATGGCACCGACACTCCGAACCCCGACCGAACGGACCTGCGAGCGGTGCGGCCGCGAGGAAGTCTGGGACGACGACGCCGGCACCTGGCGGCTCGCCGAAGGCGACGACGGCGAGCCCGTCGTCGGCAGCCCCTACTGCATCCACGAGTGGGACATCAACGGATCGTTCGTGCCCTTCGAGGGAGAGCACCACGCGTCGGCCTGATACTGATTACTCTCACTTGTTACCGCCGAGCGTCACCCCCGTTGACGGCGCTCGGCGGTAAGAGGAGAGAAATCAGCACGAGCTATTTTGCGTGGGACCCGAGCCGTTCTAACACCGACGCGGTCCCGTCGAAGTACGACTCCTCGAGGACGACGTCGGCGGCCCCGCGGGCGGCCGCGTCCGCGTTCGCGACCGCGTACGAGCGACCGGCGACCCCGAACGTCGAGACGTCGTTCTCGCTGTCGCCGACCGCGACGAACGAGTCGGGATCGCGATCGAGCGCGTCCGCGACGGCCACCAGCCCGTCGCCCTTCTCGACGCCCGGCGTCTTGAGGTGGTACGCGTACCCGCTGTCGATGACCTCCAGGCCGAACTCGTCGGCCACGTCCCGGAGGAGCGTCTCGTCGGCGTCGAGGCTGATCGCGATCTCGGTCCGCCGCCACTCGTTCAGTTCGTCGAAGCCGCCCCAGCCGATCTCGCCGCCGCGCTCGACGAAGGCGTCGGCCGCCGCCTGTGCGCGCTCCCTGTCACCCTGATAGGAGACGGTCTCGTCGGCGAGGACGACGCCACCGTTCTCGGCGATCACGTTCGGTTCGACCCCGAGGTAGTGACAGAGGCTCACCGGATAGGGGAAGGCCTTCCCGGTCGCGAGGACGACCGGTGCGTCCCAGGCCTGGAGGTAGCTGAAGACGCGCGGGTCGAGTCTGCCGGACCCGTCGGTGAGCGTCCCGTCGATGTCGAGGGCCAGAGGGGGCTCCAGAGTCATCAGCCCGCCTAGGAACGCGCCCGGCAAAGAAGCACCGTTTGCGGGACCGTCCGGGGCGTCGCGACCGCGCGATCCGCGACCGCGAGTCGCCTACGCGTCCACCGGCTCGATGCCGATCGTGACGGTCACGCCCTCGACGTCCCACTCTTCGACGAGCGCCTCCTCGCCCAGGTCGTCGGCGTCGACGAACGACCGGGTTCGCGTCTCTTCGGCGACGACGTCGCGGTGGCGGTCGACGAACTCGGCGACCCGGTCGTCGGCGACGTCGACGTGGGTGTCGATCTCGGCGTCGACCTCGAGGTCGAGTTGCTTGCGCATCTGCTGGACCCGACGGACGACGTCGCGGGCGTAGCCCTCTGCCTCGATCTCCTCGGTGAGGGACGTGTCGACGTAGACGGTGCCGCCGTCGAAGTCGGCGCCCGAGACGTGCTCGGGCGGCTCGGCCTCGTAGGTCACCATCTCGTCGGTGAGCTCGTAGGTCTCGCCGTCGACCTCGACGCCGGATTCGACTTCCGCGCGGGTCTTGCCCTGGACGGCCTGCATCACCTTCTGGGCGTCGGCGCCGAACTCGGGGCCGATCACGCCCATCTCGGGACTGGCGCGCTCGACGAGCTCGTCGAACTCGCTCACGACGTCGATCTCGCGGGCGTTGACCCGCTCGGCGAGCAGGTCCGACAGCGACTCGACCGCGTCGGCGACGGCGTCGTCCTCGGTGGCGACGACGACGCGCTGGACGGGCCAGCGGAGCTTGCGGCCGCCCTGCTGGCGCGCGTTCGCCGCGGCCTCCTCGACGTCGCGGAGGACGGCCATCTGGCGTTCGAGTTCCTCGTCGCGGCGGTCCGAGTCGGCTTCGGGATACGACAGCGCGTGCACGCTCGTCGCCGAGCCGTCGAGGTGCTGGTACATCCGCTCGGCGAGATAGGGGGTCACGGGCGCGAGCAGGCGGATGGTCTCGTCGAGCACGGTCGCCAGCGTCGCGTAGGCGCCCCGCTTGGAGGCGGAGTCCTCCTCCTCCCACATCCGCTCGCGGATCGCCTTCACGTAGAAGCGCGAGACGTCCTCGGTGAGGAACTCCAGGACCGTGTTGACCGCCGTGCTCACCTCGTACCCCTCCCAGGCCTCGCGCGCCTCGGCCTCGACGGACTGCAGCCGCGAGAGGACCCACTCGTCGACGACCGTCAGCTCGCCGTCGGAGAGGTCGGCCTCGGCGGGGTCGTAGCCGTCGAGGTCCATATAGGGAAGGGGAAAGCGGAAGACGTTCCAGAAGATGTTGAGCGTCGACTGCATCTCTCCTAACCCGTCCCACTCGAACGAGAGGTCGACGCCCTGCTGGTCGTGGCTGAGCAGGTACGCGCGGAGCGGGTCGCGGCCGGCCCGCTCGATGGCCTCCTCGGGCGTGACGATGTTCCCCAGCGACTTGGACATCTTCCGGCCGTCCTCGTCGTTGACGAAGCCGTGCATCATCACCTGCTCGTAGGGGGTTTCCCCCGTCGCGGCGGTGGACATCCCCAACTGCGACCAGAACCACCCGCGGGTCTGGTCGTGGGCCTCGACGATCCAGTCGGCGGGCCACAGCTCCTCGTAGTCTTCACTCCGCTCGGGGTAGTCGAGCGTCCCCCACGTCGCGACCGAGGAGTCGATCCAGACGTCGAAGACGTCCGGGACGCGCTCGTAGGTCTTGCCGTCCTCGGTGATCGTCAGCGGATCGACCGAGGGCCGGTGGAGGTCGAGTTCGTCGGGGTCGACGTCCTGGTCGGCGCGCTCGGCGAGCTCCTCGCGCGTGCCGATCACGATCCAGTCGCCGTCGTCGGCCTGCCAGATCGGGAGGGGAATGCCCCAGTAGCGCTGCCGGGAGATGTTCCAGTCGGGCGCGTCCGCGACGAAGTCGCGGAAGCGGTTGTCGCGCGCCCACTGCGGGTACCACTCGGTCTCTTCGATGTTTTCGAGGAGTTCGTCCTTGATGTCGGTGACCGTGATGAACCACTGGTCGGTGGCGAGGAAGATGATGTCCGTGTCGCACCGCCAGCAGTGGCCGTAGCGGTGCTCGTGGGTGCCCGACGCCAGGAGCGCACCGTCGGCGTCGAGGTCGTCGATGATGTCCTCGTTGGCGTCCCGGACGAACGTGCCCGCGTACTCGCCCGCCTGCTCCGTGAACTCCCCGCGGCCGTTCACGGGGACGAAGATGTCCAGCTCGAGTTCCTCGCCGCGCGCGAAGTCCTCCTGGCCGTGGCCGGGCGCGGAGTGGACGAGGCCGGTCCGGTCGGCTTCGACGTAGTCGGCCGTGTACACTTCCTGGGCGCCCTCGAAGTCGGCGTGCTCGTGTAGGTGCGGTTCGAGGGGATTGTCGTAGGTCCACCCCGTCAGCTCTTCTCCCTGGTACTCGTCGACGACCTCGTAGTCCTCGTAGCGCCCCTGCTTGAGCACGTCCTCGACGCACGGCTCGGCGATGTAGAGGACCTCCTCTTCTCGCGGCTGCCCGCCGCTCGAACTGTCCGAGGCGCTCTGCGCCTCGCTGTCGCCGCCCTTCTCCGCGCGGACGGCCTGATAGGTCATCTCGCCGTCGACCGCGACGAAGGTGTTGGCTGGGAGGGTCCACGGCGTCGTGGTCCAGATGACGAGGCTCCCCTCCCTGTCCCGGAGGGGGAACTTCACGTAGATCGACGGCGAGGTGATCTCGTCGTACTCGACCTCGTTGGCGGCGATGGCGGTCTGGCACCGCGGGCAGTAGTTCACCGAGCGCTTGCCCTGTTCGACGAGGCCCCGCTCGTCGACCTGCTGGAAGGCCCACCACGCGGCCTCCATGTACTCGGGCGTGATGGTCTCGTATGGGTCGTCCCAGTCCATCCAGACGCCGATCGACTGGAAGTCCTCGTCCATCGCCTCGCGGTTGCGGACGGCGAACTCCTTGCACTCGGCGATGAACTCCTCGATGCCGTACTCCTCGATGTCGCGCTTGGTCTCGAAGCCCAGTTCCTCCTCGACCTTGACCTCGATCGGCAGGCCGTGCATGTCGTAGCCCGGGCGGTCGGTGACGCGGTGGCCGGTCATCCGCTTGTACCGGATGACGGCGTCCTTCAGCGTCTTGTTCCACGCCGTCCCGAGGTGCATCTGCCCCGAGGTGTACGGCGGCCCGTCGACGAAGAAGAAGGGCGGGTCGTCCGCGTGCGCCTCCTTCGTCGCCTCGTAAGCGTCGGCGTCGTCCCAGTACTCCTCGACCGCGGACTCGACGTCCGCGGGCGCGTACTGGTCGTCGACTTCGTCCATACAGGTTGGGAACCGGCGAACCTATATGAAATCCGTGGAACCGCGGCGTTCGGAACGCAGCGGTAGTGGTCGCGGTCGGGGAGGCGGTGCGTGGCGATATGGCGCCGTGCGGTGTTGCGGGGGTTGGGTGGCGTTGTCGCGGTCTCGGATCCGGTGGTCACACCGATTCGTCCCGCGAGCGAGGCCGGAGGCCGAGTGAGCGGCTCTTTTTTGGTCCAGATTTTTTGGCCGGGGTCGAGCGTCGCCGGAGGCGGCGCGAGGCCCCGGCGAAAAAAGGTGGGTTCTAGAAATCGGGCAGGTCCTCGGGCGCCTCGTACTCCGACTCCCAGGTGATGTAGTCGTCCTTCAGGATCTCGCACACCGTCTGTCCGAGCTCGGTCAGGCCGGCGTTGATCGACGAGACCGTCTTCCAGGAGTCGATATCGGGGTGGAGCTCCCGCTCCTTCCAGTCCTCGGGAAGCCCCGGCGCGTGATACCCAACGCGGTCGGCGAAGTCGTCCCAGAAGAAGTCGAAGTGCGAGAGCATGTCCAGGTCGCGGACGATCTCCCACTCGGCCTCGGTGACGTCGGTCGATCGGGCCCACTCGGTGAAGGCGTCCTCCCAGGCGCCATCGCGGAGGAGGGCTTCGAGGTCGTCGCGTCGGTAGTCGGTGTCGCCGACGACCTCCGCGTCGTCGTACTCGTTCGGATCGACGGCGTCCTGGAGGTCGGGTACCGGCGGCGTCTCGACTGAGAGCGTCATAGGGACGTGTTCGGGTGCGAGGGGGATATACTGTCGGGCGCGGGAGGCCGGACAGTCACCGACCGCCGAGGTCGTCGAAGTCGTCGAAGTCGTCGCGCTCCTCCGGTGGATCGCCGGGCCGTTCGTCGGGGCCGTCGGAACCGCCGGGGCCGCTCGGCCCGCGCGGGTCGGTCGAGTCGTCGAGGTCGAACCGATCCGGCGGCTGGCCGGCCTCGTCGAGGACGGCGTCGGAGACCTCGATCGGACAGTCGACCCGGACCGCGAGCGCGATGGCGTCGCTCGGGCGGGCGTCGAAGACGAACTCCCGGACCTGCCCGCGCTCGTAGCGCTCGGCGTCGACCTTCGCGTAGAAGGTGCCGTCGGCGACGTCGTCGATCCGGACGCGATCGATCGCGCCGCCGAACTCGGTGAGCATCTCGACCAGGAGGTCGTGGGTCAGCGGCCGCTCGAAGGCCTCGCCGGAGATCGCGAGCTGGATCGCCCGGGCCTGGTCGGCCGTGACCACGATCGGGAGGTACTCCTCCCGCGCGGAGACGACGACCGCCGGGATGTTCTCGCCGTCGGCGTCGATTCCGACGGCGATACCCTCGACCTCGCCCGGGTGGTTCATACTCCACCGTAGAGCGTCCGGGTACGAATACTTACGGGAGACGCGCGGGCGTGGCGGCCGTCGGCGGGCGCTCAGCGCTGCCGGACGAACCAGACCGCGAACCACGCCAGGAGGACCGTCAGACCGCCCAGGAAGACGAGCAGTCCCGGCGCGATGCCCGACGCGGCGCTCTCGGCGGCGATACGGGTGGCTTCGGTCGACTGCGCGGAGAAGGTTCCGGCGTCGCCGCCGCCCGCGGCGCCCGTCTGTGCACCGAACGGGAATCCCTCGATAGCGACCTGCGCGACGACGCTCACCAGACCGACGACCGCGACGCCGCCGAGGAGGCTCTTGAGCGCCGAGGAGAGGCCGGCCTTCCCCTCGTCGTCGGTCGCGACCACGACGAGCGGGCGGTCGGCCGGGCCGTAGACGTTCATCTCGCGGCCCTTCTCGGAGTAGACGGTGTCGACCACTTCGACCGCGCCGGCCGATTCCAGGCGCTCGAGGTGATACTGAACGTTCTGCAGCGACGTGTCCACGGAGTCGGCCAGGGCGGCGGGGTTCGTCGGCTCCTCGTGGAGCGCCGCGAGGATCTTCCGTGCGGTCGCCGAAGAGAGGACCGACAGCAGTTCGTCGGCGTCGTCGTCGTCGAGCCCGACGACCCGAGGGGAGGCGTCGACCTCGGGCTCGGACTGGGAGGGCAGGAGACGGGCCATCGTGCGATCCTACGGAGAGCACCGATACAAATCTGTTGTTCTGCGGGGGTCGAAGAGCGGGATCGGCCCGCCGCTCCGCAATACACTTGCGTCCCGGCGTTCTATATCCTGCTATGTACGTCCGGGACGCGAAGAACCGCGACGAGGTCTGGTTGCTCGACAGGATCGAGGAGGCCGACATCGACGATCCCGCGTTCCGGTCGCGCGACTACGTCATCGCGCTCGACGAGGAGACGTCGCGGAAGGCGGGGTTCGGGCGGATCCGCGTGCACAAGACCGAGGCGGGGAACTTCTGCGAGCTCGCGTTCGTCTACACGCTCCCGCCGTGGCGCCAGCAGGGGGTCGCCGCCCACGTCATCGAGCGACTCGTCGCCGAGGCCGCCGACGAGGGCTACGAGACGGTCTACACGTTCACCCGCCAGCCGGAGTACTTCACGCCGTTCGGGTTCGAGCCGCGAGAGCGGAGCGCCCTCCCCGAGCCCGTGGCCGAGCGGCTCCAGCGCGTGCGAAAGGAGCGCGGCGAAGACGTCATCGCGATGGCCGTCGACCGGGAGGAGTTCTCCGTCCCGTCGCGCTTCCGCGAGCGCTTCAAGAACGCCTCGCCGGCCGACAGTCCCGAGGACGGCGAGGTCCCCGTCGAGGAGACCGCCGAGGACTTCGGTATCGACGCCGACGAGGCCACCTACAAGTACGACACCGGCAACTGACGGCGGACACCAGCACCGAGTGCCGGCGGACGTCGGTCAGGTCCGATCCTCGAGGAAATCCGTGCTGAAGACGATGTAGGCGAGCACCGTACAGAAGAGGATCGGCGGGAGGATCGCGAACGCCCACAGCGGCTCGATCCCCCAGCCGAGGAGGAGGACGACGTCCGCCAGCCCGATCGCGAGGAACGGGGCGACCGCGAGTGCGGCCCGCTTCCGGTTCTTGTCGTTCCCGTCCCCGAGGGGCGCGTCGGGGTCGAACTCCTCGTCGGTCGCCGCGGACTCGCCGCGGTCGTCGGCCGACGTGGTCGAGGGCATACTCGAAGTCCGCACCGGAGCGTCAAAAGCGCCCCGCTCGCGACCGCGACGCTTAGCCTCGGGAATCCGAATCCGCACCGCCATCCCCGGCGCGTTCCGCTCGGGAGGCGGCCTCGACCAGTCCGAACAGCGCGCCGAGGATCGCGCTCGAGATGACGACGCCGTAGAGCGCGATGGCCGGTGCCGTCACCGGGATCGTCACGCCCGAACCGAGGATCGCAATCTCGGAGGCAACCGCCGCGCCGTTGCTACCGACGAGCCAGCCGACGCCGCCGGAGATGACCACGATCGACGCGCCGACGACGAGGAGAATCCGGCGACCGAGGCCGTCCCGTCCCGGCGCGGCGTCCTCGGGTACCGCATCCGCGTTCGGGTCCGATTGCACACCCCCGATAGGGAGCGGAGGGGCCTTTCCCTTTCGGTTGCGGGCGGCGCGGTCCGATCCCTGCGGACGGCAACGTACAAACCCCGACCGTCCGAACGGACGGTCGATGACCGACGAAGCAGACCTCGTCGACCGGGCTCGGGAGGCGCTCGAAGACGCGCACGTCCCCTACTCCGAGTACCGGGTCGGGGCCGCGATCGAAACCGCCGACGGCTCGATGTACGTCGGCTGTAACATCGAGAACGCGAACTACTCGAACAGCCTCCACGCCGAGGAGGTCGCGATCGCCGAGGCGGTGAAGGAGGGCCACCGGGAGTTCGAGCGGATCGCCGTCGCCTCGGGCGCCCGCGACGGGGTCACGCCGTGTGGAATGTGCCGGCAGACGCTCGCGGAGTTCGCCGATCCGGAACTGAGAGTGATCTGCGACGAGGGCGGGACCGAGACGTCGACCTACACGCTCGGCGAACTCCTGCCGAACGCCATCTCTCCGGAGACGCTCTCCGCGGCGGAAGCCGAGCGGGACAGCGGTCCGGACGGTGCGTAGCCGGGCGGAACCCCGAACGCAGACACGGAGCGCCGAGTATTGGGCGACAGAGTATTTTCCCCGGGCACGCGAGGACCTGTATGACCGACAGCGAAGACCCGAACGACGACGTCCAGTACCACGTCGCGGTCGGCCCCGGCGACGTCGCCGACAGCGTCCTCCTGCCCGGCGACCCCGACCGCGTCGACAAGATCACCGCGCTCTGGGACGACTACGAGGAGCGCGCCGCCCACCGCGAGTACCGGACGGCGACCGGCACCTACGAGGACACGCCGATCTCGGTCACCTCGACGGGGATCGGCAGCCCCTCGGCGGCGATCGCCGTCGAGGAGCTCGCCCGCGTCGGGGCGGACACGTTCGTCCGGGTCGGCTCCTGCGGGGCGATCCAGCCCGAGATGGACGTCGGCGACCTCGTCATCACCTCGGGCGCGGTCCGCCAGGAGGGCACCTCGAAGGAGTACGTCCGCGAGGACTACCCCGCGGTCGCCGACGGGGAGGTCGTCTCAGCGCTCGTCGCCGCCGCCGAGCGGCTCGGCTACGACTACCACGTCGGGCTGACGATGAGCGCCGATTCCTTCTACGCTGGTCAGGGCCGCGACGGCTTCGAGGGCTTCCGCGCCGCCGGCTCGGAGACCCTGGTCGAGGAGCTCCGCGAGGCGAACGTGAAGAACATCGAGATGGAGGCGGCCGCGCTGCTCACGCTCGCGAACGTCTACGGGCTTCGCGCCGGCGCGGTCTGTACGGTCTACGCGAACCGGGTGACGGGCGAGTTCCGGGCGAAGGGCGAGTCGCGCGCGGCCGAGGTCGCGAGCCTCGCGGTCCACCTGCTCGCGGAGATGGAGGCCGTGAAGGCGGAGGCCGGCGCCGATCGCTGGCACGCGGGGCTCTCCCTGGAGTAGCGAAACCGCAGTACTGCGGGTCTCGGTCCGGCGAGCGCGCCGGCGACGTTTCGCAGTTCCTTTATCGGTTGACGCCGCAGAGACGTCTATGAGTATGCAGGTCGTCGTCGTCGGTTCCGGCTACGCGGGCGCCGGCGCCGTCAACCGTCTCGAAGAAGAGCTCGACTCCGACGCGGAACTCACCTGGATCTCCGAAAACGACTACCACCTGGTCCTCCACGAGGTCCACCGCTGTATCCGCGACCCCAGCGTGGAGTCGAAGATCGCGATCCCGATCGACGACATCAAGTCCGAGTCGACGGAGTTCGTGAAGGGTCACGTCACGGACGTCGACGTCGACGAGCGCGCCGTCGAACTCGGCGACGACGGGCAGATCGACTACGACTACCTCCTCCTGGCGGTTGGTTCGAGTACCGCCTTCTTCGGCATCGACGGGCTCGAGGAGCACGCCCACGAACTGAAAGGTCTCGACGACGCCCGGGCGATCCACGCGGACGTCAAGGAGGCCGCCGAGGACGCCTCCCGCGACGACCCGGCGCAGGTCATCGTCGGCGGCGCGGGCCTCTCGGGCATCCAGACCGCGGGCGAGATCGCGGAGTACCGCGACGAGCACCGCGCGCCGATCGACGTGACGCTCGTCGAGGGCTTAGACGAGGTCTTCCCCGGCAACGACCCCGAACTCCAGGGCGCGCTCCGCAAGCGCCTCGAGGACCTCGACGTCGAGATTCTCACCGGCGACTTCATCTCGGAGGTCGACGAGGAGACCGCCTACCTCGGCGACGGCGAGGACGACCCCGAACTCGACTACGACGTCCTCATCTGGACGGGCGGCATCACCGGTCACGACGAGGTCCAGGAGATGGACCTCGACCAGGACGACCGCTCCCACCGCGTCTTCGCGGACGCCGACTTCCAGACGTCCGACGAGCGCGTCTTCGCGCTCGGGGACACCGCCCTGGTCGAGCAGGGGCCCGACGACGTCGCGCCGCCGACCGCCCAGGCCGCCTGGCAGGCCGCCGACGTCGCCGGCGAGAACGTCGCCCGCGCGGTCGCGGGCAAGCCGCTGAAGACCTGGCGCCACGAGGACAAGGGGACGGTCGTCTCCGTCGGCGACGACGCCGTCGCTCACGGCGTCAAACTGCCCGTCCTCGGGAGCTTCCCGATGAACGTCTTCGGCGGGCCCGCCGCGCGGAACCTCAAGAAGGCGATCGCCGCCCGCTGGATCGCCGACGTCGCCTCGCCGCGCCACGCGCTCGACGCGTGGGACAGTATGTGAGCGGGGTCTGAGCGCGCTGTACCCCCGTTTACTCCTGTATCGTGACTTCGCGACGCCCTCTCGGACCGCCGGCGCAGCCGCTCGTGACTCGTTCGAGGAGAGATCGAGAAGGGAGACCCGAGATCAGTGCGAGGATTCGCCGACGGGCGCGCGCATGTCCTCGATCCGGAGGATGAGGATGTTCCCGGTGTCGTCCTTGCCGTCGACGGTGCCCTCGATGACGAGCTTCGAGAGCGGCGTCGGGCCGACGGTCACGTTGTCGCCCTCGTGGAAGTCGCGGACCGAGCCCTGGATGTGGATCTCCGCGCGGCAGAGTTCGGGGTGGTGGACCGAGGAGAGGTCGATCTCGTCGACGTTGGCGTTCTCGACCTCCTCGCCGTCGTGGAACAACGGGACGAACGCGGGCTCGTCCATCTGGTTCACGTCGAGCGCCTCGTAGGCGTTCGCGGTCGGCTTGTAGCCGCCCTTGGGGCCGGGGACGCCCTCGACGAGCTGGAGGGCCTTCAGGCTCTGCATCTGGTTCCGGATCGTCCCGGGGTTACGGTCGACCTCGGCGGCGATGTCCTCGCCCTTTACCGCGTCTTCGGTCTCCCGGTGGAGGTTTATCAGTGCCGTCAGAATGGTTTTCTGACTGGACGTCAGCTCGATGGATGACATATCCTCTCATTCGCCGCATACGGCCTTAAATCCGGTGGATGGTGTCCGCGTCTCTCGCACAGTCACCCGGTTTTCCCGGTGCAAAACTCCCATTGTCTTCATATCGGTGGGGAGCACTCCGGAGATCTATCGTCGTGCCGGGGATCTGCGGAACGGTTTTGTGCCTCCTCGGCCGTGGTGAGCTATGGTGTCAGGGACGCGGGCCGTCCGGATCGTCGGCGCACCGACGGACTACGGAGCGAACCGGCGGGGCGTCGATATGGGGCCCTCCGCGATCCGCTACGCGGGGCTCTCCGATCAACTGACCCGGATCGGAATCGACGTCGTCGACGACGGTGACGTCCCGGCACCGCGGGCCGAAGAGCGCGACCCCGAGGCCGAGACGCTCTCGGCCGGCCGCGCGAAGTTCCTCCGGGAGACGCGGCAGGTCGCGACCCGTCTGGCCGACCGCGTCGCGGACGCGCTGGCGGCCGGCGAGACGCCGCTGGTCCTCGGCGGCGACCACTCGGTCGCGATCGGCTCGGTCACCGGATCGGCGCGGGACGCGTCCGTCGGCGCGATCTGGTTCGACGCCCACGGCGACTTCAACACGCCGGGGACGTCGCCGTCGGGCAACGTCCACGGGATGCCGCTGGCGGCGCTCCTCGGCGTCGGCGAGTTCGACGGCGTCGAGTGGGCGAACGCCGCCGGCCTCGATCCGGGGAACGTCGCGCTGGTCGGTCTCCGCGACGTCGACGACGACGAGCGGCGAGCGATCCGCGAGTCCCCGGTGTCGGCGTTCACGATGTCGGACATCGACGAGCGGGGGATCCCCGCCGTCGTCGACGACGCGATCGACGTCGCGACGAGTGGGACCTACGGCGTCCACGCGAGCCTCGATCTCGACTGGCTCGATCCCCGGGAAGCGCCCGGCGTCGGGACGCCGGTCCGGGGCGGCGTCACCTACCGGGAAGCCCACGCGGCGCTGGAGGCGGTCGCCGACTGCGGGTGTCTGCGCTCGCTCGAACTGGTCGAGGTGAACCCGATCCTCGACGAACACAACGAAACCGCGGAGCTGGCGGCGGAGTTGGCCGCGAGCGCGCTCGGCAAGCAGATCCTCTAGGCGTGACAGGAGACAGTATGTGACGACTCCGCACACCACGTTTCCGGTGAAATCGGCCGTCACTCCGCGGGTGGAACCGCGTTCGCGACGGATGGGAGACGCTCGTCAGTCCGCGCCCTCGGACGCGGATGCCTGCTCCGCCTCGGTCGGGCCGCCGTCGTCGGGATGGACGTCGACGCTGGCGACGGCGTCGCCGTCTTCGAGGTCCATCACGAT
>JBDGUM010000062.1:0-11012 GCA_042215855.1 Halobellus sp.
GAATTCTATGGACCGTGTTAGACCGTCTGACTGAGCGTCTCCAGTAAGCGGCAATCAGTGAGTATGCTATTGTACATTGTTGCCTCGACGTTCCCGACGCGAACGTCGCGGTCGTGCTCGCCGGCTCCGGCTCCGAGCGGGAGTTCACCCAGCGGCTCGGGCGGATCCTCCGCCCGAAGGCAGACGGGGGACGCGCGCTGCTGTACGAGGTCGTGAGCGAGGAGACGGCGGAAGAGCGCGTCGCGGACCGGCGGCGGTGAGTCCTACGCGACGTCGACGCTGAGGCTCCCGTTCTTCGTGAACCGCTCGTAGGCCACGTCGAAGGTCACTGACCACTCGGCGGACCCGCCGGCCGGGACCGCGAGCGACGTCTGCCGCTCGAACTCGTCGTCGTCGAGGCTGACGGTGACGGTCACCGTCGCGTTCCGCTCGACGTCGCTCCGGTTCCGGACGGTCCCGAATACCCGGAGATCGCCGCCGTCGGTCGCCTCGAAGTCGAACGTGCCGACGCTGACCGCGGGCGGCGCGTCGGTCCGGCGGGGCTCGTCCGCCGGCGCGTCGGGCGGGTTCCGCGGACCGGTGGCGCCGGGGGCGGATCCGAGGCAGCCGCCCAGGAGGGTCGCCAGCGCGCCGCCCGCGGCAGCGAGTACCCGTCGTCGGTCCATCGTGCCACGAACGGCCGGCCGTGGTGATGAGTCTTCTCCTCGCTCCCCCGGCGAGCGGCACGCTCTTGACGCGCGGTCGCCAATCCGAGCGCGTGCTGCGAAAGGACCTCCTCCGGGTCTCTCGGGCCGGCGGCGGCTACCACCCGCAGTTCGCGGGTCGCGAGGACCGCCCGCTCGCCGCCCGCGTCGTCGGCGTCTTTCAGGGCCACGTCGGCGAGCCGCGTCACCGCCTCGACGACGCCCTCGACGACCTGGAGCGCGACGCCGACGACTTCAAGCTCGTCCGCGGGTTCGCGGCGCTCCTGGAACGCGAGGCGGTCTTCGAGACGCGCGCACCGCTTCCGCCCCAGCGAGTCCGCCGTGTCGTCTTCGAGTCCGCCGAGGAGGTCGGCGCGGTCGTGACCGACGACGATCGACAGGCGGCTCTCGAAGCCGCGGCCGACGCGCTCGGGACCGACGTCGAGTCGATCGAGGCCTCGCTGTACGCCGACCGCGAGGTCAACGAGGTGCTGGCGACGTTCGAGCCGCGGTGGGGGCCGGATCAGCTCATCGAGCAGTACAACCTCTCGCTCGCGCAGACGGCGCTGTTCGACGCGACGGAGGTCCGCGTCCGGAGTTCGGATCCGAAGCGGCTCGTCTCCGCGGTCAAGCGGCTCGGGCTGATGTACGAGATCCGTCGGGAGGGTGACGGGGTCCCCGCGGGCGACGGCCTCGCCGAGCGCGAACTCGTGGTGACCGGCCCCGACGCGCTGTTCCGACGGACCCGCCGCTACGGGACCGCGTTCGCCCGCCTCCTGCGGAGCGTCGCCGGGACGGCGGAGTGGTCGCTCTCGGCGACGATCGACGACCGCGGCACGGAGCGCGAACTCCGGCTCGGCCCCGACGACGTCTCGGTCCCCGACGTCGACCCCGTCGCCGAACCGACCTACGACAGCGGCGTCGAGGCCGACTTCGCCGCGCGCTTTTCCGGGCTCGATCTCGACTGGGACCTCTCCCGGGAGCCCGAACCGCTCGCGGCGGGGGCACGGGCGATGATCCCCGACTTCGCCTTCGACTACCGCCCCGGCGGCGCCGACGAGCCCGAACTCCGGGTGTTCTTCGAGGTGATGGGCTTCTGGACGCCGGAGTACGTCGAGAAGAAGCTCGAACAGTTCGGGAGCATCGCCGACGACGTGGAGCTACTCGTCGCGGTCGACGAGTCGCTCGGCGTCGGCGAGGAGATCGAGGCGCTCGATCACCGCGTGGTCACTTTTACCGACCGGGTCCGCGTGAAGGACGTCGTCGACGCGCTCCGGGAGTACGAGGTCGACCTGATCGACGCCGCTGCGGAATCGCTCCCCGACGCGCTCGCTCCCGACGAGGACGTCGTCGACCTCGACGACCTGGCGAGCGAGCGCGGCGTGAGCGCGGACGCGATGGAGTCGGTGTCGTTCCCGGACCACGAGCGCGTCGGCCGGACGCTGATCCGGCCGTCGGTCCTCGATGCGCTCTCCGGGAAGATCGGTCCCGGGATGTCGCTCTCGGAGGCGGAGACGGTGCTGGAGGAGCACGGCGTCGGCGACGCCTCCGCGGTTCTCTCGCGGCTCGGCTACCGGGTCGCGTGGGAGGGCCTCGGCGGCGGGACTGTCGAGCAGAAAGAGGCCGGAACGGACGATCCGAGGTGAATTGGTGATCTCGACGCGCCGCCGTCGCATCGCGGGTCACTCTGTGTGCGTAATACTGTCGTCGCCGCCTTCCGCAGTGCCGTCTTCGTCGTCGCCGCCTTCGGTGCTGCCCGCGTCGTCGCCGCCCCCGCCGTTCGTTTCGACGTCGACGTCCAGCCCGAACTCGTCGACCTGCGAGCGCCAGAACTCCTCGTAGCCCTCCTCCTCGCCGCCGAGGTTCGTTTCGCCGCTCCGAACGCGGTCCAGTTTGAGATCGACCTCTTCCAGTAACTGCTCGGCGACGTCGTCGGTGATGACGCCGTCCCGCGAGGCCTCGATGATCGCGCTCTTTTCCTTCGTGAGAACGCGCCGCTCGCCGGCGAGCCGCTGTTCGAAGCGGAGTTCCTCGCGTTCGTCCAGCAGCGTCCGGATGGCCGATTCGAGGTCGTCCTTCTCGCGGCTGTACTCCCGATCGAACCGCTCGTACACGTCGCTCGGGATGTCGCTGTTGTTCTCGAGTCGCTCTGCGGCCTCGAGCGCCGCGTCCACGGCGCGCGCGCGCCCGACCAGCAGTTGGTACAGCTCCTCGGCCTCGGACTGGGTGACGACGTCCAGCCGATCCAACAGCCGGCCCATCGACAGTCCCTGCACGACGAGCGAGAACGCAGCGACGCCGAACACCATCGCCAGCAGCTGCTGGCGCTGCTGGAAGCCCGCGGGGAGACCGAGTACCAACGCGATGGGGATGGACCCGTGCAGGCCGCCCCACACCATCACGTGCTGGTAGTTCATCGGGACCGACCGTCGAGTGAGGCGGTTGACCGCACCTGTCAGAGGATAGACCGCCGCCGCCCGCGCGAGCAGCACCAGCGGGATCGCGATCGCGATCGGAACGGCGTACCGCACCAGGCTGGCGACGGGCGTCTCCACGCCGATCATCAGGAAGATGAACGTGTTGACGAGGAACGCGGCGGTCTCGAGGGAGTTGAACACCGTGATCTTCGTCTGGGCCTCCATCGCCTCCTCGGCGCCGCGGTTGCCGATGAACAGTCCGGCGACGACCGTCGCGATGACACCGGAGACGCCCAGGTAGTGTTCCGCGAGCAGGAACGATCCGTAGGCCAACACGAACGCCAGCACCGTCTCCGTCATATTCTCGTCGAGGTTGTACATTATGCTGTAGACGGCGTAGCCCGCCGCGAACCCGACGAGGGCCCCGCCGATACCGGAGACGAGCATCTCCAGTCCCAGCCGCGACAGGCCGCTCGGCGTGAAGAGCTTCGAGGGGTCGGCGCCGCTCTCGACGAGCATCAGGAACGACGAGAAGATGACCACGCCGCCCCCGTCGTTGATCAGCGACTCCCCCTCGACGAGGACCGAGAGGCGGTCGGGGGCACCGAGTTCGTCGAAGAGCGCCAGCACGCTGACGGGATCGGTCGGCAGCACCATCGCCGCGAACAGCAGCGACAACAGGAGCGGGAACCCGAAGGCGTACTGCCCCACGACGCCCAGGAGAGCCACCGACAGCATCAGCCCGACGACGGCCATCGCCAGGATCGGTTCGGCGTTCCGCCGCAACTGTTCGAGATCGGTCGTCGCCGCTCCCTCGAACAACAGCGGCGGGAGGAGTACGAGCAGGATGAGATCGTGGGTGAGCCGGATGTCGATCTCGAGCCCCAGAACCGAGACCGCGATCCCCGCGAGCAGGAGCGCGATGGTGTAGGGAAACCGCCCGATCTTGGCGACAAAGATCCCGACGCCGGCCGCGATGATGAACACCGGAAGCAGTTCCAACAGGAGGCGTTCGATGGCACTGAGTCCGGAGACGAGAACGACCGGATCCATACCCGTGAGTCGTTTTTCTGCGCGTCGTCTATTTAAGAGTGTGGTGCGTACCGCACGTCTCTCGCGTCGGTGTCGACCCGTCGCCGACGGCGCCGTACTCTGTCACGAGAGGTCCTCGCGGCGACCTTTCGGGATCGTCGATCGCAGTTCGTCGTAGAGGTAGAGGCCGACGCCGATCGGTTCGACGTCACCGGCGATCCCGTGGGCGACGATCACGTAACCCCAGTCGCCGTCCCAGCGCGGCAGGTCCTGGTCCTCGCCGCGGGCGAAGCGCTCGGCCTCCCTCCGTTCCAGAGTCACGACGTTCTCCGTCGCCTCGCCGCCGAATCGCTGAACCGCGTTCGTCGAGGGCTTCCAGTGCTCCTGGCGCGCGCGGAGGATCCGCAGGCCGAGTCCCTCGACGGCGATGGGCGAGACGACGTCGGCGGCGAACGCCCAGAGTTTGCCGTTGCCCTTCTCCCAGAAGGTGTAGCCGTCCCACGTCGCCGGGGGGACCCCGTACCGCTCGGCCCACCAGTCGACGACCTCCGAGCGGGCGGGCCGGCCGGGGACCTCGCGGTCGTCCGGCGTCCCCGGCAGGCGGTCGAAGCGCTGGCCGTCGTTCTCGGGCGTGGCCTCGTCGTCGCCGTTCTCGCGCTCTCCCGTCATCCGGTCACCTCCAGTTTCGCACAGAAGAACCCGCCCGTGTCGTTGCGGTGGGGGTAGACGCGGTGGGCCAGTTCGACCGACTGATGGTACGCCTCGCCGTCCCACTCGGTGATACCCGGATCGGTCTCGAAGCCGTCGGGGGCGTCCCACTCGCGGAGTTCACAGTCCTCTGATTCGAGCGCGTGGTCGAGCACCGCTTCGTTCTCCTCGGGCGCGAACGTACAGGTGGAGTAGACGACGGTCCCGCCCGGTCGCGTCGCCTGGATCGCGCGCCGGAGGATCCCTTTCTGGATCCCGGCGACGCTCTCGACGTGGTCCATCGTCCACTGGTCCAGGGCGTCGGGGTTCTTCCGGATCGTCCCCTCACAGGAGCAGGGCGCGTCCACGAGTGCCCGGTCGAAGGCCTCGATCCGCTTGTCGTCGTCGGTGCGGTCGCCGAACGGTTTGAAGGAGAAGTTCCGCGCGTCCTGGTTCGTCACCGCGAGGTTCGTGATCCCCAAGCGCTCGGCGTTGTGGCGGAGCGCCGAGAGGCGCCCGAGGTTGTTGTCGTTACCGATCAGGAGCCCGGCGTCGTCCATCAGGTCCGCGAGCTGGGTGGTCTTGCTCCCCGGCGCGGCGCAGGCGTCCCAGACGACCTCGCCCGGCTGTGGGTCGAGCGCCAGCGCTGGCAGCGCCGACACCTCCTCCTGGCCGTGGAGCCAGCCGTGGAAGTACGGCCACGACGTCCCCGGACCGCGCTCGGCCAGCCGGAGGACGCCGGGGTGCCAGTCGGCGACCTCGTAGTCGGCCCCCTCGTCGTCGAGCGCCGCCCGGGCGCGGTCGACGGACGCCTTCAGGGTGTTGACCCGGACGACCGATGGCAGCGGCCGCTCGCAGGCCCTGCGGAACGCGTCGAAGTCGTCGACGAGCGACGCGTACCGCTCGAGTGGTTTCATAGGGTGAGGAAATCGGCGAGCGCGTTTGTGGGTGTCGGTTCCGCGGCCGCCGTGCGGGAACGCCGGCCGGCTTGCCCGCGGTTTTACCACGGCCGCCGTCGTTGGCTTAGGTATGGCTCGCATCTCCACACTCGCGGAGGACGTGTCGCTGTCGGAGCCGTCGCTAGTCGAAGGATTCCCCGGCGTCGGCCTCGTCGGCAAGATCGCCGCCGATCACCTCGTCGAGGAGTTCGAGATGACCCACTACGCCAACGTCTACTGCGACGGGGTCCCGAAGGTCGCGGTCTACGCCGAAGACGACGCGGAGCTCCGCCCGCCGGTCCGTATCTACGGCGACGGTGACCGCGACCTGCTCGTCCTCCAGAGCGACGTTCCGATCCGTCCCGACGCGGCCGTCGAACTGGCCGGCTGCCTGTCGGAGTGGTTCGACGACCTGAACGTGACGCCGCTGTACCTCTCGGGGATTCCCCGCGAGAAGGACCAGGGCAGCGTCCCGACGCTGTACGGGCTGGGCGTCGCCGACGGCGTCGACCGGATCGCGGAAGTCGGGATCGAGGCGCCCCACGAGATGGGACTCGTCTCGGGACCGACGGGCGTCCTCCTGAACCACGCGGTCGAATCCGGTCGGACGGCCGTCGGTCTGGTGGTCGAGTCGGATCCGCGGTTCCCGGACCCCGAGGCCGCCCGGGTCCTGATCAAGCGGGGCATCGAGCCGCTGACGGGCCTCGACGTGCCCGTCGACGACCTCGTCGATCGGGCCGAGCAGATCCGCGAGGCGAAGGAGCGGCTCGCCAAGCGGATGGAAGAGGCGAGCGAGGAGAGCACCCAGGCCCGCCCGATCGGGATGTACCAGTAGCGACATCCGAACTGGCGTCGACCCGGGTCGCGCCGCCGCCGACCCCTTTCTACACGTTTAAGGCTCGTCGTCCACTCCCTGGGGATATGAGCGACGAGTCCCCCGAGGGCCGCACCGCGGCCGCCGAGTACTCCGAGGCCGATGCCGACGCAGACGACGAGGGCACGGACGCGCAGGCGGACGCGACCCCCGAGGGCGAGACGGCGGACTCCGGGGACGAGACCGAGCGGGAAGCCGAAGCGTCGGGGCTCGCCGATCGAGTGAGTGAGCACGACGAGGAACTCGCCGACGAGGTCAGGGAGCTGGAGTCGCGGGTCGACGACCTCGAATCCGACCTCGAGCAACGGGACGACCGCATCGCGGAGCTGGAATCCGCGCTGAAGCGGACGAAGGCGGACTTCCAGAACTACAAGAAGCGCGCGAAGAAGCGCCAGGAGGAGATCCGCGAGCGGGCCACGGCGGACTTCGTCGGGCGGATCGTCAGCGTCCGCGACAACCTGGTGCGCGCGCTCGACCAGGACGAGGGCGCCGACATCCGCCCGGGCATCGAGTCGACGTTGGAGGAGTTCGACCGGATCCTCGACGACGAGAACGTCACGGCGATCGAACCCGACCCGGGCGCCGAGGTCGACCCCACGCGCCACGAGGTCCTGATGCGCGTCGACGGCGCCGACCAGCCCGAGGGGACGGTCGTGGACGTCTACCGTCCCGGCTACGAGATGGCCGGCGCGGTCGTCCGCGAGGCGCAGGTGACCGTCAGCGACGGCTCGGGCGCCGACGAGAGCGAGGCAGCCGACGAGGGCGAGGTCGCCGACGAGACCGACGCCGAGTAGTCGGGCGCAGTCGCGTTTTTCATCGGCCCGGAAGGCCGATCCGGCCGCGATACCGCCACAGTGCGCCGCCGACCAGCAGGACCGGGAGGCCGAACGCGATCAGGTACGGCAGGGCGTACGCGAACCCGACGACGATCGCCCTGGCGACGACGACCACGCCGTCGACCGACTGCAGGAACGCCGACACGACCGGCGTGTCGTACCACCGATCGGGCGCGATCCGGTCCGGCGTCGGCCGGGGCTCCTCGAGCCTGACGGTCAGGGTGGAGTAGGCGACCTGATTCTGGAGGGACTGCAGCCTGGCCTCGAGGCGCTCGATCTCGCCTTGGACGTCCGAGAGCTCGCGCTGGACGGCCAGCACGTCCTCGGTGGTGTTGGCCTGCTGGTAGAGCTCGCGCAGGCGATCGCGCTCCGCGCGGAGGTTCTTCAGCCGGGCCCTGATGTCGACGATCTGCCCGGTGACGTCGCGGGCGTTGGTCTCGACCGACTCGACTTCCCCGAGCGCCTTGGCGTCGTTCACGAGGTCGTCGAAGCGGTCCTGCGGCACCCGGAGGACGACCCGCCCGCGTACCCAGGTCTCGTTGTCGATCTCGCGGCGTTCCTGGGAGGTGTCGCTGACGTAGCCGCCGTAGCGCTCGA
Source organism: Halobellus sp. (assembly GCA_042215855.1). Lineage (GTDB taxonomy): Archaea > Halobacteriota > Halobacteria > Halobacteriales > Haloferacaceae > Haloquadratum. Next base: position 8,065 of record JBDGUM010000062.1, read on the forward strand.
CTGCCCGGGTGATGTTCGCCCGGGCGCGCTCGAAGTTCTGTACCTCGACGACCACGGTGCCCGTCTTGATCACCTTGCGCTCCTGGACGTTCACCGCGCCCCCGCTGCCGCCGTCACCGCCGGAGCCGCCCGCCGCGTCCTCCGCCATCGGTGTGGCCGTCGGCGCGCCGGTGGCCTCCGCGCCCGACGCGGCCAGTTCGGTCGCCTGTTGGTACTCCCCTCCTGCGTCGCCACCGCCCGCGCCGCCGCTGCTCGCCCCGCATCCAGCCAGCGCGACGAGCGCGACGAGCGCGAGGACCGAAAGCGTGCGTCTCGATGCCATCACGGAGTCGACTACGGCGTCCCACGGGAAAGTCGCGCCGATGGCACAAAGGCGTCTTTGAGTTTCGAAGCGTGGGTAGAGAGTGCGTACAGCCGGTCGGCGTCCGCAGCCGCGCCCGCGCCGGGCGACCGGGCAACCGCGGACCGGCGCGGGACCGTCGTCAGGTCACGGCGGCGTTGGCCGCGGCTCCGTATATAAGGGCTCGCGTCGGTCGCCGGTCACTCGGCGTCGCGCGAGGCGTTCGATCTGATCAGGCGGACGTCGCCCTGCGCGCGGATCGTTCCGTCGACCTCGGCGCCGTCGTGGAGTTCGAGGGCCGAGCAGGAGACGTCACCGAGGATCTGGGCGCCGTCGGCGATGGTGACCGTCCCGTCGCGGGTCGTCACGTCGCCGTGGATCCGGGTTCCCTCGTCGATCGAGATGTCGCCGCGGGCGCGGAGGCTCCCGAAGACGTTGTTGTCTTTGCCGACTTCGAGCCGCTCGGCCCGGATGTTGCCGTGGAGCCGACAGCCGTCGCCGACGACGGCGGGCGTCGAGGCCTGCCAGGCGTCGTCCGAGACGGTCGATCCGCGCGGGATCACGAGGGGGTCGTCCTCGCTGTCGCCCGAGAGCGCCTCCGCGAGTTCGTCCGCGGCCTCGTTCTCCCCCAATCGGAGGAGCTGCGAGAGGACGACGAAGTAGAAGACCAGCGTCGGCACCGGATTCCGGATGACGATCCAGCCGTTGGCCTCGAAGCCCTCCTCGATGTCGACGTCGTCGCCGATGTCGAGGTCGCCCGAGACCATCAGCCGGCCGCCGATGTGGACCCGCTCGCCGAGGTAGGCGTCCTCGCCGACGAGGACGTTGCCGGCGACGTCGCACCAGACGTCGAGCCGACAGTCGCCCTCGGCCTCGATGTCGCCGCCGAAGGTGACGCGCTCGCCCGCGAGGACGTTCCGCCCGCGGACGCCGAACTCGACGGTGCTCTGCCCGCCGACGACGACGTCGCCGTCGGTCACGAGGTCGTGCTCTTCGACGGTCGTCCCGTCGGGAATCTCGAGGGCATCGAGCGGATCCTGACCGAGTGCCACACTCCGGACCAACGCACGCGTCGTAATAAACGGCGCGTCAGACGTCCGTCGGACGGGGAACCGATCGCTATCGCCCGGACGCGAGGATCCGAGCGTGACGGCCCCGTCCGACGTACAGCGCCGCGAGTCCCCCGGCGAACCCACAGATCCGCGATAGATCGTACAACCACTGGGGGAGGATCGGCGCGTGTTCCACCGGTAGCCGCCGGACACGGTAGACGACCCCGCGCCGCTGGACGTACTCGACGAGGTCCGGTCGGTCGACGTCCGACCCCCACGTCCGGTAGGTCGCCGTCGTACTCCCCTTCGAGATGGCTCGACGGACCGGTTCCGGCGCGTTCTCGTAGCTGAGCGACGCGTTCCGGAAGACCCACTTCGCGGGGACGGGATGGAATCGGACGACGAGGGCGCCGCCGGAAAACGACGCGTTACTCCGAGCGTAGCCCGTGTCGAGTCTGACGTAGTCGCTGTATCCGTACAGGTTCGGACCGGTGTCGGGCGGGGTAGTGACGGGTATACGAACGGTACCGTTTCCGTCGACCCGGCGCGCCCAGATGCACTCGCCCGCGTACCCGACGCGACAGTCCTGGAGGTCGACCAGCGGAGACCCGAACGGCCCGTCGATAGTCGGATTATCGTACTCGACCCGTTCGGCCTCGTAAGCGAACTGGTGCCGGTGGGGAGTCGTCGCCGGAACGAGGACGGACGAGAGCAGCAGCAGGATCCCGGCCCAGAACAGGAGCAGGGCTCGTTGGCGGGGACGCATATTTCGTCCGTCGGACCAGCACCGGGATATGTTTACTCCCTCTCATCACGAGCGGATGCGGCCGCTCTCGTCTCCAGAGTGGACGACAGCTATTTTGTCGATCGTCACACTTGTTTGTCTATGAACAAGAAGGCGCTACGGATCATCGCGTTCCTCGGTGGGAGCCTTTTCGTGCTGGCTGGCGGCGGTGGAGGCGCCCTCGCCGTCTATGCAGTGGTTCGGGGGAACTCCCCGGTCTGGCTGGCCTTCGGTGCCGTCGGTACGCTGTTGGCCCTGTTCGGTGGATGGCTGGTCTACCTCGCGGTGGTCGATACCGACAGATGGGCCGAGGAGGGCGGACTCGACACCTCCGGGTTCGACGCCGGCCCGGGCTGGGGCGGCGAGTGATACTTACTGACTAGTCTCGGCTCGTACCGGTGATCGCCGTGAACGTGGGTACGATCACCGGCAAACAGTGATGATGTCTATTGTCACTGTTTACCGCTGGTTCGCCATCCCGGTCCGGCGAACCAGCGGTAATGACTGACAATAGACATTATGAAACTAGTCATTAACTGATGGGCTTTTACTCCGCGGCCGATTACGGACCCCTATGACTGCACTCTCTTTTGACGAGGACGGCGTCGACGTCGTCTACGAGGGAACGGAATTCCGCCTGGAGAAGGAACTCATCGAGGAGGCGACAGAGAAGTCCTATCCGGACGTGACCGACCACGAGGTGCTGAAGATCGTCGAGGAGAACCCCGCGCTGAGCGGTGAGCCCCGGCGGATCAAGGACATCATTCGCTGA
>JBDGUM010000062.1:11112-15860 GCA_042215855.1 Halobellus sp.
CTACCGGAACCGCTCTTCGAGACACACCGTCACGATCGACTTCGCGATCGCGGCGCCGCCGCCGAGCGGATCGAGCTTCGTCTCGCCGGCGCGCTCGCGATAGGGGATCGGCTCCTCGCGGACCTCGTAGCCGCGCATCAGCGGCCGGATGAGCAGCTCCGCCGACAGCCCGGTGTTCTCGGTCCACTCGATGTCGTGGAGGAGCTCGCGTCGGTACGCGCGCATCCCGGTCGTGGTGTCGTGGACGCGCTCGCCCATCAGGAGGGAGGCGACGAGCGCGAACGCGGCGTTGCCCAGGCGGTTGAAGTCGGGCATCGCGTCGGCGCCGTGGTAGAGGCGGTCGCCGGAGACGACGTCGTAGCCCTCGTTGATCAGGTCCAGGAACTCCGGGAGCTTCTCCATCGGATAGGTGTCGTCGCAGTCGGTCGTGACGATCACCGGGCGGTCGGGCGTGAGCACCGCTTCCCGGACTGCGTAGCCGTACCCCATCGGCGGCTGTTCGATCACGGTCGCCCCGTGCTCGCGGGCGATCTCGGGCGTCCGGTCGTCGGAACTGTCGACGCAGACGACCTCGGCGCGGCCGTCTGTCTCCTCGTCGATGTCCGAGAGCACGGTCTCGATCGCCGCCTCCTCGTTGTAGGTGCCCATCACGACCGCGAGGTCGTCGAAGGTGTACTCGGCCATTACCCGCCGTTTCCGCCGGGGCTATTTGAGTTTTTAGGTTCGCCAAAAGCGGCGTGCGACGACGGGTACGCCTACCGTGGGTCCGGAATCCTGGCGGGCTCGCCCGCGACCGCGCCGATCGACTCGTCGTGGAGCCGGCGGGCGACGACGTCGGCGAGGTTCCGGAGGTTCTCAGTGTCGTCGCGGTTGTACGAGATCAGGGTGTCGAGCGCGTCGTCGTCGCCCTCGCGGGCGTACCGGTACCACAGGCGGACGGCGTCCCGGCCCGAGAGGTCCGGGCGGTCGCGGTCGATGCCGACCTCCGTCTCGATCGCCTTCAGACCGCCCGTGAGGTCGATGCGCCGGCACGGGTAGATGAGGTCCAGGTGCGGCGCGTCGATCGAGACGTCGAAGTTCTGCTCCAGGAAGGGCACGTCGAACTGCGCGCCGTTGAACGAGACCACGAGCGGTGCGCCGCGGAACTGATCGGCGAGCGCCTCGCTCGTGAGGTCCTCGCCGCGGACGAGGGTCGTCGTCTCGCCGCCGCGCGTGACGGAGACGGTGGTGACGTCCTCCGCGTGGGCGTCCAGGCCGGTCGTCTCGATGTCGAAGAAGAGCGCGTCGTCCCGGAAGTTCTCGTAGAAGCGCCAGGTCTCCTTCGAGGGGAACCGCTCGCCGAAGTAGTGCGCGTCGCCGTCGTCGAGGCGTTCGAGCGCCTCCGAGAGGAAGGACTCGACGCGCTCGCTCGTCTTCGGCCCGAGCGGCGCGCGGTCGGGATCGAAGTCGTCCCACGTGAGGATGCCCGCCTCCCACAGCGAGCGTTCCCGGGACTCGCCGACGCCCTCCGCGGGGACGAAACTGTTCTCGATTCGCATATCCGGGAGAGGGGGAGGCGGGGGCCTAAGACTGTCGGAGACGGAGTGGGACGTCGACCGCGACCCGTCAGGTAGTCGGCCGATTCCGTTTTCTTCCTATGGGACCAGGTTCGGGTATGTGCGGCCGCTACACCCTCTTCACCCCCGCCGACGAGCTCGAAGCCCGCTTCGACGCCGCCTTCGAGGCGCCCCCCGAACCCCGGTACAACTGCGCGCCGGGACAGTCGCTTCCGGTCGTCAGGAACGACCAGCCGGACCGCTTCCGGGAGCTGAAGTGGGGGCTGATCCCCTCGTGGGCCGACGACGAACGCGCCGGCAACGACCGCATCAACGCCCGCGCGGAGACGCTCTCGGAGAAGGCCTCGTTTTCCGAAGCGTACGAGCGCCGCCGGTGCCTGGTCCCCGCCGACGGCTTCTACGAGTGGGTCCAGGATGGCGAGACGAAGCGCCCCTACCGGGTCGCGCTCGAGGACGATCGGCCGTTCGCGATGGCGGGTCTGTGGGAACGGTGGGAGCCCTCCCACGCCCAGACCGGCCTCGGCGACTTCGGGAGCGGAGGCCCGACGGATGCCGAGCCCGAGACCGTCGAGACCTTCGCGATCGTCACGACCGAGCCCAACGACGTCGTCGCCGACCTGCACCACCGGATGGCGGTCGTCCTCGAGCCCGACGAGGAGGAGACGTGGCTCCACGGCGACGTCGAGGAGACCGCGGAGCTGCTTTCTCCCCATCCCGGCGACGAGTGGAGCGCCCACCCGGTGTCGACGCGGGTGAACAGCCCCGCGAACGACGATCCGAGTCTGATCGAACCGGTCGAGCGGGGTTCGACCTGATACTGTCGGACAGAACTGTGTGAATCTCACGGCACCACAGGGTGTCGAGATAGTTCACGGACTTCTGTCCGACAGTATGACTCGGACCGTCGAGGCTACAACAGCGTTCGCGCCGACTCGGCGACGGCGACGTCGACCGTCGATCCGACGGCGGGCGCATCGGTCGCGAAGGCGTCGAACCGCTCGCCGTCGACCGACAGCGAGACGCGGAAGGCCGCGTCCTCGCGGACCACGCTCTCGACCGTCGCGGCACCGTCGGCCGAGCGGTTCCGGCCGCCGTCGGCCTCGGCGAACGCGGTGAGACTGACGTTTTCGGGCCGGAACGCGGCCCATTCGGCGCTCGGGTCCGACACGTCCAGCGCGGCCCGCACCGCGTCGCTCTCCAGCGACACGCAGTTGCTTCCCGTGAAGCGAGCGACGAACGGCGAGGCGGGCCGCTCGAAGATGGCCTCGGGCGTCCCGCGCTGGACCACGCCCCCGTCGTTCATCAGGACGATCCGGTCGGCCAGCGTCCTGGCAGTCGTGCGATCGTGGGTCACGTAGACCGCCGTCACCCCGTCGAGGACGTCGATCATATCGCGGCGGAGGCTGTCCCGCGTCGGGACGTCCAGCGAGGACAGCGGCTCGTCGAGGAGGAGGATCTCGGGCTCGACGTACAGCGAACGGGCGAGGGCGACGCGCTGTCGCTCGCCGCCCGACAGCGTCGGCGGGTACCGCTCGACGAGGTCGCCGATCCCGAGCGCGTGGACCAGTTCCTCCGCGTTCCCCGTTTCATCGCGGTAGCGACCGCCGTATCGGACGTTCTCCATAACGGTGAGATGCGGAAAGAGGGCGTAGTCCTGGAAGACGAAGCCGAAGTCCCGCGACTCCGGCGGCGTCGCCGTGAGGTCCTCGTCGTCGAGGGTGATCGTCCCCTCGTGGTCGTGGAAGCCGGCGACCGTCTCCAGGAGGAGGCTCTTGCCGCTCCCGCTCGGGCCGAGCACGACGACGGTCTCGCCGCGTTCGACCGCGAAGGCCGCGTCGACCTCGAAGGCCTCGGCCCCCTCGGCGGTGAACGTCGCCGAGACGTCGATCTCGAGCGTCATCGCATCCCCCCGGTCGTGGTCGCGGTGTCGTAGGCGAGCCACCGGATGAGGAGGAAGACGGCGACCGACAGGCACAGGAGGAGGAACGTCACCGCCCCGCTGGATTCCAGGCCGCCCGTGAGGTACGCCTTGCGGATGAAGATCGGCGCGTGCTGGGAGATCACTTTCTGCCCCGCGGGCGGGTAGAAGAACCGGACGCTGTAGGCGACGATCGCGACGGCCCCGAACTCCGAGACCGAGCGGGCCCACGCCAGGATGCCGCCGGTGAGGATCCCGCGGAGCGCCAGCGGGCCGGTGACCCGCCGGAACGTCTCGAAGCGGCTCGCGCCGTGGATCCGGGAGGCGTACTCGACGCGGTCGTCGATCGAGGCGAACGCCTCGCGGGCGCTGTTGACCGCGTAGGGCGCGCTCACGAACACCATCGCCAGCACCATCCCCGTCATCGTCGTGAGGACGGTCAGCTGCGGGAACGCGCCGCCCTGGCCGAACCCGAAGAGGATGAGGATCCCGGCGGCCGAGTGCGGGACGACGAGCGGCAGGTCGACGAGGCTCTCGACGATCGAGCGCCCCGGGAACCCACGGGCGAGCGCGAGCGCGAGCGGCACGCCGAACGCGAGGCTGAAGAGCGCCGCGAGCAGCGGGCCGTACACCGAGAGGTAGAGCATCCGGTGGACCTCGGGGTCGAGCGCCCGCTCGACGATCAGCGACGGCTTCTGCCGCGCGACGAACATCGCCAGGGGGAGCCCGACCGCGACGAGCAGGACGCTCCCGAGGACGGCGATCGAGATCCCGAAGGCCCCCTCGTTCGCGGCGTACGCCGTCGCGAAGACGCTGAGTACGACGAAGACCGGATACGCCGTGGGATAGCCGGTCGCGTACGCGGCGGCGAAGGCGGTCAGTTGGACGACGACGAACGCGAGGACCAGCGATCCGCGCGGGAGGGATCGAAACAGGCGGTTCCGGCCGACTCTGACGTCCGTCGTTGGTGGGGCCGACATGAGTTGGTCTCGTGTGGACGTTGTCAGAGAGCCGCGTTCATAGCTGCAACGGACCGAGGTTCGATTTCGCGGTCGCGTACTCCATCACGTTCGACGGGACGGCGTCCGAACCGGACTGGGGAACGACCGCCGGTTCCACGGGGACGAGACCCTTGTCCTCGAGGATCTGTTGGCCCTCGCCGTGGAGCATAAATTCGACCCACTGGGCCCCCCGGCCCGGCGCTCGGGCGACGCTCGGGACGGTCATCCCGTAGGCGATCGGCGCCCCGGTGAACGTCCCGCTGTCGGTCTCGA
>JBDGUM010000005.1:0-13232 GCA_042215855.1 Halobellus sp.
CGACGAGGACGTCGATGAGGCGGTCGCGGTCGATGCTGAACGACGCCTCCGAGGCGCGGAGCGCCCCGACGAGGTCGTCGTAGAACTTGTAGGCGGTCTCCTCGTTGGCCAGTTGGTCGTAGAGGATGTCGTCGAAGTCCTCGGGGTCGATGCCACCGTACTGCGCCTCGACGAGCGCCTCGATCTCCTCGAACGGGATGCTCTCGGCGTCCAGCTCGTCGACGAGCGCCTCCAGGCGTTCGCGGTGTTCGGCGGACTCCTCGGCGGCGCCCTCCAGGAGCGACTCGATCTCGGGGTCGAGCGACCCCTCTTCGAGCGACTGGTAGTGGTGGTACGACCGGGCCTCGACGACCTCCTCGAGCACGATCCCGATCTGGAGGAGCCGGGCGAGCTGGTGGTCGGAGTTCACCCGGTGGCCGACGCTCACGCGTCCACCCCCGTACGCGACGAACGGTTCATACAGCATCGGTTAGTACTGACGAACTTAAGCCGTTCCCCTTCGCTGGGCCGTTTCCGGTCGGTTCGCCCGCGCGCGGCGCGATCGCCTCGCTCGGAAAACCGTTTTGCGGCCGGAGCGGTGAGTGGGGGTATGCTCTACGACGCAGTCTCCGATCCGGCCGCGCACTCGACGTCGGCCCTCCGCGAGGCGTACGAGGACCAGCTCAGGGCCGTCGTCGACGACGTCGGCGCCGAGGCCGCGGCGGCCGAGTCCGGCGTCGATCCCGACGTCGTCGAGTCCGTCGTGGCGGGTGACGGACACGACGTCCGAGTCGAGGACGCTGCGGCCCTGCTCGCCCTCGACGAGGACCGGCCGGACGCCGAGACGATCGTCCTCGAACTCCAGGACCACCTGCTGATGGCGATGACGACCGGCGTCGTCGACGTCGACACCGTCGCCTCGAACGTCGACCTCGACCTCTCGGGCCAGGAGGTCCAGCAGGCCATCGAGGGCCGGACGCCGATGACGCTGGCGCAGCTGGCGGCGATCCAGAGGTACCTCGCCGAGCGGAACGACCGCTGATGGCCCGGACCGTCATCGTCGGCTGCGGTTACGTCGGGCTCGAACTCGGTCGACAACTCCGCGACGCGGGTCACGAAGTGGCGGGCGTCCGCCGCTCGGATTCGGGATTGGACGCCGTCGCCGACGCGGGACTCGACCCCGTGCGCGCCGACGCGACCGCCCCCGACTCCCTGGAGACGCTCCCCGACGCCGACTGGGTCGTCTTCGCCGCCAGCTCCGGCGGCCGAGGCGCCGACGCCGCCCGCGAGATCTACGTCGAGGGCCTGCGGAACGTCATCGCCGAGTATGGGGCTCGATCCTCTCCACCGGACCGCCTCGTCTACACCTCCTCGACGGGCGTCTACGGCGACCACGGCGGCGACTTCGTCGACGAGGAGACGTCGATCGACCCCACGACCGAGAAGACGCGGGTCCTCGCGGAGGCCGAACGGATCGCGCGCGAGGAGGCCGCCGATGCCGGGATCGACGGGACCGTCGTGCGCTTCGCCGGGCTGTACGGTCCCGACCGCTACCGGCTCGACCGCTACATCGAGGGGCCGGTCACCGAGGGCTACCTGAATATGGTCCACCGCGACGACGCCGCGGGCGCGGTCGCGTTCCTCCTCGGATCCGATCGCGCGCGCGACGACGTCGTCCTCGTCGCCGACGACGAGCCCGCGGACAAGTGGGCCTTCGCGGACTGGCTGGCCGACCAGTGTGGCGTCCCCGAACCGCCGAAGCGGACGATCGAGGAGCGGCTCGCCGATCCCGACCTCTCGGACGCCGCGCGCCGGCGGCTCCGGACGAGCAAGCGCTGCGACAACGGCCGCCTCCGCGACCTGGGCTACGAGCTCGCCTACCCGACGTTCCGGGAGGGCTACCGCGACGCGATCGAGGCGTACCGCGCCGGCGTGGACGCATCGGATATCTGAGGCACCAAGAGGCCTGAATTTCGTCTGTTCGGCCGTAGTCTGTCGATTGAAACGAAGGAATCTTCTTACGGGTGCACCCGCATCGAGGGATTATGGACAGTCCGCTCTCCGAACTGGCCGCGCTCGGTTCGGAGCTCCTCGACCGCGCCGGATCGTTCGCGGCGGAGAACCCAGCTGTCGCCGTCGCGATCTTCGTCGGCGCGCTGGCGCTCGTGGCCGGGCTGTACGTCCTCCGGCAGTTCACGCGTCCGAAGGGGGCGCAGTTTCGCGACGAACTCTCCGCCCTCGACGAGGTGGCGGTCCTGCTCCACCCGAACCCCGACCCCGACGCGATGGCGACGGGCATCGCCGTCGCGAGCCTCGCCGAGCAGGCCGGCGCCGAGGCGCGCGTACAGTATCCGGGCCAGATCCGACACCAGGAGAACCGGGCGTTCCAGACCGTCCTCGAGCTCGACATCGACCGGGTCGACCACGTCAGCGACGTCGCCGCCGAGCACGTGATCCTCGTCGACCACAACCGCCCGCGGGGGTTCGCCGGCGCCGACAGCGTCCTCCCCTTCGCGGTCGTCGACCACCACCCCGGGGACGGCACTGGCGAGGCCTTCACCGACGTCCGCACCGACTACGGCGCGACCTCCAGCATCGTCTCGGAGTACTTCGACGACCTTGGCGCCGAGCCCGTCCCGCCGGCCAAGCACGCCAGCGAGGTCGGCTCGACCTACACCGTGCCGTCGCCCGTCGCCACGGGCCTCCTCTACGGGATCCTGACCGACACGAAGCGGCTGACCTCGGGCTGCTCGGCCGCGGACTTCGCCGCCGCGGGCTTCCTCTACCCGGGCGTCGACGAGGACCGGCTCGATCGCATCGCCAACCCCGAGGTGTCGACCGAGGTCCTCGAACTGAAGGCCCGCGCCATTGCCGGCCGCGACGTCCGCGGCCCCTTCGCCGTCAGCGACGTCGGCCGCGTCTCCAACGCCGACGCCATCCCGCAGGCCGCCGACGAACTCGTCCAGCTGGAGGGGGTCACCGCCGTGGTCGTCCTCGGGGAGCGTCAGGGTACGGTCCACCTCTCGGGACGCTCGCGCGACGACCGGATCCATATGGGCCGGACGCTCGACGAGGCGGTGTCGACCTTCGCGGACGCCTCCGCCGGCGGTCACGCGCGGATGGGCGGCGGTCGGATCGGGCTCGAGGACGGCTCGCTCCGGACCGTCGCCGGTGAGAACGTCGACCGTGACGCCTTCCGCGATCGGCTCTTCTCGTGTCTGTCTGGCGATAGCTGAGCTGGACCCGATCCCGTCCGGTCCGGCCGCTCGGTCCCTGCGGGGCCGGAGCGACGCCCGTTTACCACTCGCTCTCTTAGGCCCGCTATGGCGACCAGTCAGGGCACCTGGGGCTACCGCGACCGCTTCGGCGACGCCTTCGCGCGGACCTACTTCCGCCGCTTCGGGCCGGGCGTCGCGTCGAGCGTCGGCCTCGGGACGTACCTCGGCGACCCGACCGACGAGGTAGACGCGGGCTACCGGGAATCGATCGCGGCGGCGCTGGAGGCCGGGATCAACCACGTCGACACCGCCGTCAACTACCGCTGTCAGCGGAGCGAGCGGGTCGTCGGCGAGGCGCTCCGCGCGGCCGACGTCGACCGCGAGGAAGTCGTCGTCGCGACGAAGGGCGGCTTCCTCCCGTTCGAGGGCTCCCAGCCGGCCGACCCGTCCGCGTACGTCCGCGAAACGTTCGTCGAACCCGGACTGGTCTCTCCGGACGACCTCGCGAGCGGGAGTCACGCCATCGCGCCCGACTTCCTCGAGGCGATGCTGGACCGCTCGCTGTCGAATCTCGATCTCGACGCGGTCGACTGCTACTACGTCCACAACCCCGAAACGCAGCTCCGGGTTCGGAGCCGCGAGGCCGTCTACGACCAGCTTCAGGCCGCCTTCGAGCGGCTGGAACGCCGCCGCGCCGCCGGCGACGTCGGGATGTACGGCGTCGCGACCTGGGAGGCGTTCCGCGTTCCTCGCGACCACGACGCGTACCTCTCGCTCCCGGAGGTCGTCTCGCGCGCCGAGCGCGCGGCCGAGGCCGCCGGCGTCGACGACGTCGGACTCGGCGCGATCCAACTGCCGTTCAACGTCGCGATGGCGGACGCGTTCACCGTCTCGGCGCACGCACATCCCAGTCCCGACGAGGGCCGGGACGTCAGTGCACTGGAGTATGCCCGGGAGATCGGTCTCGACGTCGTCGCGAGCGCGGCCCTCGCACAGGGGGAGCTCGCGTCGTCCCTCCCGCCGGCGGTCGACGCGGAGTTGGCGGGGGACACGCCGGTCCAGCGGGCGATCAACTTCGCGCGGAGCGCGCCGGGGGTCACGACGGCGCTCGTCGGGACGAGTTCGCCCGGGCACGTCCCCGAGAACGTCGCGGCCGGGACGTTCGAGCCGCTCGGCGCGCGGGCCTTCGACGCGGTCTTCGAGTAGCCTATCGGAGTTCCTTCCACTCGCTCCCGCATTCCGGGCAGTGCCGGACGGAGTAGACCTCGTCCGGATCGTTCCGGGTCTTCAGCGACTTCCCGCACGCCGAGCACGTGAGCCGGCCGTAGGTGTCCTTCTCCAACTCCCCGTCGCGGAGCCCCTTCCGTGTCGACTTCATAGTCGAAGTGTTGGGGCCGCACAGTAAAAAGATCCGTATGCAGCCTCGGGGTGCTCGCGGACCGCGGCCCCGCGGCTCGGCTCCGACGGATCGTAAGGATTGACGGCCCCCGCCCGCGAAGCCAGCCCGTGTCTCGGAGCCGACTCTTCGGTACGCTCTGTTCGATGATCTTCCTCGCGAACCTCGCGCGGGTCGTCTTCGCGCCGCTCCTCCAGGAGTTCATCGCCGTCTTCGCGATCGGCGAGGGGACTGCGGGCCTCATCGCGACGCTGGCGTGGCTCGGGAGCGCCCTGCTCCGGATCCCGACGGGCTGGCTCCTCACCCGCGTCCCGCGACACCGCGTGATCCTCGCGACCGGCGCGGTGCTCACCGGCGCCGCGGCGCTCACCGCGAGCGCGACCTCGGTCGCGACGCTCGGCGTCGGCGCGCTCTGTATGGGCCTGTCGTCGGGCACGTACTTCGTCGCCGCCAACCCGCTCGTCAGCGAACTCTACCCCGACCGGGTCGGCTGGGCGCTCGGCGTCCACGGGATGGCAAGCCAGATCGCCGCCGTCGCGGCCGCGCCGCTCGTTACGGTCGTGCTGACGCTCGCCTTCGACTGGCGCGTCGTGTTCGTCTGCATCGCCGTCGCGGCGGCGATCGTCACCGCCGCGCTGTACCTCGCCGCTCGGTCCACGAATCTCCCCGACGCGGGGACCGAAGATCGCGACCTCCTCGGCGCGGTCCGCTCGGAGTGGCGGATCGTCCTCCTGACCGTCGTCGTGGTCGGCGCGACCGGCTTCGTCTGGCAGGGGCTGTTCAACTTCTACGAGCTGTATATGCGCACCAAGGGCGTCGGCGACGCCACCGCGAAGAACCTCCTCACGGTGATCTTCGCCGCGGGCGTGCCCGCGTTCTTCGTCTCGGGCCGGCTGGCCGATCGGCTCCCGCGGGTGCCGTACGTCCTGGCGATCATCGCCGGGTTCACCGCGTCGGTCCTGCTGCTGACGGTCACCCGCGGCCTCGTGCCGATCGTCGCGCTCACGGCCGTCATCGGCTACATCGTCCACAGCCTCTTTCCCGCGGTCGACACCTATCTGCTCGACTCGCTCCCCGGCGAGACGCGGGCCAGCGCGTACTCGTGGTACTCCGGCGGGATGATGTTCGTCCAGGCCAGCGGCTCGTCGGTCGTTGGAGCGCTCCGCGAGAGCGGCGTCGCCTACGACGCCATCTTCACGCGCCTCGCGCTCGCGCTCGGCGTCGTGGTCGTCGCCCTGCTCGTCCTCTACCGCGCCGATCGGCTGCCGGCGTGATCCCGGGCGTTTCGATTGGCGAACAGTCGGCACCCGCTCCCGTCCCCGCGTCGACGTGCCGAGCAACCGCTGCCCGACGCGGGACATCAGTCAGCGCACGACCCCTCTGGCCCCGTCTTCGTTTATAACTGCTCGGCGCTGGACCGCCGTTTTCCGATCGACCTCCCGTCGACGGACCTCCGGAACCCGCGCGCTTTTGCACGTTCCGTCCTGAGAGGGCGTCGATGGAGTACGTGCAAGCGCGGGTGACGACGCTCCACGACCTCGCGGACCCGGTCCCGACCGCCCCGGTCGATCGGGCCGCCGTCGTCGTCCCGATGACCGAGCGCGACTGCGAGAGCGCCGCCGCCGACCGGGTCTTCGCGACGCTCGAACGGGTAGCGCCCGGTCGGGTCGTCGTCCCGCTCCGCGCCGAGGCCGAGCGCGTCGGCGCGGTCCGCGAGTGGCTCTCGACGTACGATCTCGATCTCGAACTGCTGTGGTGCGACGGCCCGCGGGTCGCCGATCTGCTCGCGGACGCCGGCCTCGACGGCGCCCGCGGCAAGGGGCGGGACGTGTGGCTCGGCCTCGGCCGCGCGACGACCGAGGAGTTCGTCGCCGTCCACGACGCCGACACGACGACGTACGACGAGTCGTTCGTCCCTCGCCTCCTCTTCCCGCTGGTCCGCGGCTACGACTTCTCGAAGGGCTACTACGCGCGCGTGGAGGACGGGCAGCTCTACGGGCGGCTCTTCCGGCTGTTCTACGTCCCGCTCGTGCGGGCGCTCCTCGACGCGAACTCCGAGCCGTTCCTCCGGTACCTCGACTCCTTCCGGTACGCGCTGGCCGGCGAGTTCGCCGCCACCGCGAGCGCCGCGCGGCGGTTGCGGACGCCCCGACAGTGGGGCCTCGAGGTCGGCACCCTCGGGGACGCCTTCGACGTCGCGGGCTTCGACCGGACGGCGCAGGTCGACCTCGGCCGCTACGAACACGACCACCGCTCGGTGGACGGCGCGGCCGGACTCTCGGAGATGAGCGGCTCCGTGGGGGAGACGCTCCTGCGGAGCGTCCGCGAGCACGGGATCGACGTCGACTTCGGGACGCTGCGGGAGCGCTACCGCGAGGCGGCCCTGACGCTCGTCGACCAGTACGCTCAGGACGCAGCGTTCAACGGCCTCGACTTCGACCGCGAGGGCGAGCGGACGCAGGTCGCCCGCTACGCCGACGCGGTCCGGGAGCCGACCGGGACCGACGACCGGCTGCCCGCCTGGACCGACGCCCCGCTCGCTCCCGACGCCGTGGCCGCGGCAGCCGAAGCGGACGCCGACGACGCGGCCTTCGGCGACGCGGGCGCGGCCGGCCGGCACGCCCGCCCGGATTCGCGTTCGGACTCGGACGTCGCGGCCGGAACGCGCGCGGACGGCGACGGGGAGGTCGGCACCGAGCCGGATCCCTCTGAAGCGCCCCCCGGGGAGGCCGGCGAATGACCGACGAGGCGCCCGAGGACGACTCCGGCGCCGACGCCCCCTTCGACGGCGACGACCTCGCGGGCGTCGTCGACCTCTTCGGCGCCCTCACCCAGGCCGAACTCGAACGCGCGCTCGACGAACTGGCGTTCAAGCGCGGCGACGACCTCGATGCCGACGCGGTCGCCGCCGCCGTCGACGACGCCCTGGCCTCGTACGCGCTCGTCCGGTACGAGACCGACGGCGCGGACGCCGATCCGGACGCGAACGCGCTCCTCGCGCCCGGTCCGGCCGCCTTCCCGACGCTCCCGCCGAACGCGGAGGACCTCCCGCACATCCTCGAGGTGCCCACGCGAGAGGTCGACCGGGCGGCCGCCGCCGAGGCCGTCGCCGAGCGGCTCCGCCGCGACGCGAGCCGGGCGGTCGACGACGGCGACGCGGCGCGGATGCGACGGCTCCTCGACGTCACCTACGACGTCGCGGTGTGGTCGGACGCGGTCGCCGTCGACGACGTGCGCGAGCGGTTAGACGACGCGCTCGACGACGCCTGACGTCTCGCCCGTCGCCGATCCCTCACGGTCCTTCAGCGGACAGTATAAGCCCCCGCGGCCCTTATGCCCGTCCAGAATGGACCTCTCGCGGGTGTCTGATCACGCGCCGACGGCGGTCACCGACGCGGGCCAGCGGGCGGCGGTCCTCGCGCCCGTTCTCGTCCGCGACGGGACCGAGCACGTCCTCTTCACGAAGCGCGCGGACCACCTCGGCGAGCACCCGGGCCAGATGAGCTTCCCCGGCGGATCGAAAGAGCCCGAGGACGCGGGGTTGGAGGCGACCGCGCTCCGCGAGGCCAACGAGGAGATCGGCCTCCTCGCCGAGGAGGCGGCCGTCTTCGGCCGGCTCGACGACATCAGGACGGTGACCGACTACTCGGTCCGCCCGTACGTCGCGGGCGTCCCCGACCGCGCGTACGACCCCGACGAGCGGGAGGTCGCCGAAGTCGTGGCGCTCCCGGTCCCCGAACTGATCGACCTCGACAACTACGAGTCCGAGCGCCGCGATCACCCCGTGTACGGCGAACACCGCGTCCACTACTTCCACGTCGGCGACTACACGGTCTGGGGTGCGACCGGTCGGATGCTCGTCCAGCTCTTAGAACTGACGACCGACTGGACCGTGCCAGAAGAGGTCGACCGGGTGGTCGACGCCGACGCGGAACTGCCCGTCTGATACTGACTAGTCTCACTGTGTGCCGGTGATCGCCACCAACGTTCACGGCGATCACCGGTACGAGACGAGACTAGTCAGTATGAGCCTATTCTTCGACCGCGATGTCGTCGCCGGCGTCCGACTCGCGCTTCGGCAGCCGTACCTGGAGCGTCCCCTCGTCGGTCACCGTCGCGGTCGCTCCGGCGGCGTCGACGTCGGCCTCCGGCGGCAGCGACGCCGATCCATCGAGGGAGAGCCCGCGGCCGGGGAACCGCATCTCGAAGCCCTCGTGGAAGTCGCGGAAGCGGTCGATGCGGACCTCGACGACGCCGTCCTCGAAGCGCACCTGGACGTCCTTCTCGCGGACGCCGGGCGCGTCGAAGACGACGAGGTAGGCGTCGTCGCTCTCCAGGACGTCGTGCGGCAGCGGCTTGCGCTCCTGGACGCGGGCGACGCTGCGTCCGACCCGCTCCAGGACGTTCTCCGCGAGCGACTCGCCGATCTCGCGGAGGCGGTCCGCTCCCTCGAACGGCCCGCCGGACTCGCGGAAGCCGCTCATAGCTCGATCGCCTCCAGCGGCTCGCTCTCCCGGCAGTACGGGCAGACGAAGTCGCCCACGCCGACGTCCTCGGGCATGTCGTAGGTGTAGTGGAGCTCGAACATATCCATCTCGCACGCGTCGTCGGTACAGCGAACTTCGAGCGTCGCAGGCATAGGCGCCGGTAGGCCCGCCACGGTCATAAACGCGCGGGCTCCGGCTCGTTTTCGGGTCCGTCCCGTGATCGGGACCGCCGAATTGGGCTTTAGGCTTCGAGACCGAGGCCGCCGACGTCGATCGCCTCGCCGGCGTCGGCGTCGTCGTGGATGATCGCGCTGACCGTCCGGGTGATCGCCTCGGGGTCGTCGTGCTGGAAGATCGAGCGGCCCATCGAGACGCCGGCGGCGCCCGCGTCCATCGCGCCGCGGACCATCTCGGCCGTCTCGCGGTCGGTGCCGCGGCTCCCGCCGGCGATGACGACCGGGAGCCGGGTGGCCTCGCACACCCGCTCGAAGGAGTCGGCGTCGCCGGAGTAGGCGGTCTTGACGACGTCCGCGCCGAGCTCCTCGGCGATGCGGACGGCGTGCGCGAGGCTCTCGGCGTCGTGTTCGTCGACGCCGGGGCCGCGGGCGTAGCTCATCGCGAGGACGGGGATCCCGAGCCGGTGGGCGGTCTCCGTCACCTCGCTGAGTTCGGTCAGCTGGTCGGGCTCGTGGTCGCTCCCGACGTTGATGTGGAAGGAGACGGCGTCGGCGCCGGCCCGGAGCGCCTCCTCGACCGTGCCGGTCTGGCGCTTGTCGTTCGAGTCCGGGCCGATCGCGGTCGAGCCGTTGAGGTGGACGATGTAGCCCTTGCCGTTCTTGTTCGGGTGCACGCGCGGGGCGACGCCCTTCTGGGTGAGGACGGCGTCGGCGCCGCCGCGGGTGATCGCGTCGACGGTCGATTCGAGGTCGACGAGGCCCTTTACGGGGCCCAGCGTGATGCCGTGGTCCATCGGGACGACGAGGTATCGCCCTCCTGTCGAGATGCGTTCGAGTCGCGCTGAGAGTCCTGTATTCATCGTGTGTGAGACTGTGGCAACCGTCGGTTATTTGCCTTCCGCTTGGGGCACACGTTGTTCGTATCCGCGGCGCGCGCCCTCCTTCAGTTCTCGTGCCTTCGACTCCAGGCGGTCGGCGACGTCGGCGACGGGATCGCCCGCCTCGGTCCCCTCGGCGACGATGTCGACCAGCGCGCTCCCGACGATGATCCCGTCGGCGCCCGCCGCGACGATCCGCTCGGCGTGCTCGCCGGTCTTGATGCCGAAGCCGACCGCCTTCGGGACGTCGTAGTCGGACAGCCGCGCGAGGCTCTCGTCGGTCTGGTCGGAGATGTCGTCCTTCGCGCCCGTGACGCCGAGGCGGGCCTGGACGTAGACGTAGCCCGACACCTGCGACATGATCCGGTCGAGGCGGTCGCCGCGGGTCGTCGGCGCGACGATGAACACCAGGTCGAGGCCGAACTCGTCGCAGGCCTCGCGCAGCGGGTCCGCCTCCTCGGCGGGGAGGTCGGGGACGACGAAGCCCGAGAGGCCGGCCTCGGCGGCGCGCTCGACGAACGGGCGCGGGCCCTTGCTCGCGGGCGCGTCCGAGGCGCGTTGCGCCTCGCTCTCCCCGTACTGGTAGATGAGGTTGTAGTAGGTCATACAGACCAGCGGGACGTCGACGTCGAGGTCCTCGACGAACTCGAAGAACCGATCGGGCGTCATTCCGCCCTCCAGCGCCCGCACGACCGCGCTCTGGATCGTCGGGCCCTCGGCGATCGGCTCCGAGAACGGGAGGCCGAGTTCGATCACGTCGGCGCCGCCGCGCGCCAGCGCCTCGACGTACTCGAGCGAGGCGTCGTAGTCGGGGTCGCCAGCGGCCAGGTACGGGACGAACGCCGGGCCGCCCGCGAACGCGGCTTCCAGGTCGGAGTTGGCGTTCTCCGACATCTCAGATCCCCCCCGAGAACGCCGCCATCGACGGCGCGCCATCGATGTCACGCTTCTCGGTCTCCTCGATCACGGTCTCTAAGTCCTTGTCGCCGCGGCCCGAGACGTTCACGACGACGGTCTCGCCGAGTTCGTCGTAGTGTTCCTCGAGGTAGCCGAAGGCGTGGGCCGTCTCCAGCGCCGGGATGATGCCCTCCGTCTGGGAGAGCCGGTGGAAGCCCTCCAGGGCGCTGTCGTCGTCGACGTTGACCGCCCGGACGCGACCGTCGTCGACGAGCCGCGCGAGCTCCGGGCCGACGCCCGCGTAGTCGAGCCCGGCCGAGACGCTGTGGCTCTCCATGATCTGGCCGTCCGAGTCCTGGAGGACCTTCGTGCGCGCGCCGTGGAGGACGCCCTCTTCGCCCGTCGAGAGCGACGCGGAGTTGGGCGCGACGCCGGCTTCCTCGTCGACGTCGAGGCTGGAGCCGCCGGCCTCGACGGCGTAGAGTTCGACGCCCTCGTCGTCGACGAAGTGCGCGAAGGCGCCCATCGTGTTCGAGCCGCCGCCGGCGCAGGCCAGCACCGCGTCGGGGAGCCCGCCGGTCTGCTCTCTTACCTGCCGCCGCGCCTCCTCGGAGATGACGGCCTGGAAGTCCCGCACCATCGACGGGAACGGGTGGGGGCCGACGACCGAGCCGATGACGTAGTGGGTGTCCTCGACGTTCGTCGCCCAGTCGCGCATCGTCTCGGAGATGGCCTCCTTGAGCGTGCCGCGCCCCGTCGTGACGGGGTTCACCTCGGAGCCGTTGAGGCGCATCCGGAAGACGTTGGGCCGCTGGCGGTTGATGTCGCGCTCGCCCATGTAGATCTCGCAGGGCATGTCCAGGTGCGCGGCCGCCATCGCGGTCGCGGTGCCGTGCTGACCCGCGCCCGTCTCGGCGACGATCCGCTCCTTCCCCATGTACTTCGCGAGCAGGACCTGTCCGAGCGCGTTGTTGAGCTTGTGCGCGCCGCCGTGGAGCAGGTCCTCGCGCTTGAGGTACACCTCGCGGTCGTAGCGCTCCGAGAGCCGCTCGGCGTACTGGGTCGGCGTCGGTCGCCCGCCGAAGTCCCGGAGCCGCCGCCGGAACTCGTCCATAAAGCCGTCCTCGTTCTCCAGCACGTAGCGCTCGTATGCCTCGGTCAGTTCCTCGATCGCCGGCATCAGCGCCTCCGGCACGTACTGACCGCCGTACTCCCCGAACTTCCCGTCCGCGTACTGTTGTGTCATCGTGTATCAGATCCCGTGTGTGTCGCTGTCGCGTCGCTTCTACGTCCCTTCTCGGCCTCGACCCCCGTCAGCCGTTCGGTGTTCGCCCGGACGTCGCCGTCCATAATGGCCGTCCCGATCAGGAGCGCGTCGGCGCCCGCCCGGCGCATCCGTCGGACGTCATCGGTGTTCGTGATGCCGCTCTCGGCCAGGAGCGTCACGTCTTCGGGAACGTCCGGCGCGAGGCGCTCGAACGTCCCGAGGTCGACCGCCAGTTTCCCGAGGTCGCGGTTGTTGACGCCGACGATCTCCGCGCCGACGTCGAGGGCGCGCTCCAGTTCCTCGCGCGTGTGGACCTCCACGAGCGGCTGAAACCCCCGCGCTTCGGCCGCCTCGTACAGCGTCGCGAGCGAGTCCGTCCCCGGCTCGTCGAGGAACCGCGCGATCAGGAGGACGAGGTCGGACGCGACCGCGTCCAGTTGCGCCTCGCGGACGACGAAGTCCTTCCGGAGCACCGGGACGTCGACGGCGTCCCGAATCCGTTCGAGGTTCCCGACGGACCCGCCGAAGTGCTCGGGCTCCGTGAGCACCGACAGGGCGGCCGCGCCGCCGTCGACCATCTCCCGCGCCAGCGCGACCGGATCGTCGGTCCGCTCGCCCTCGGTCGTCGGGCTCGTGGGCTTCACCTCGGCGACGACCGGCACGCGGCCGTCCGCCTCCGCCGCCCGGACGGCCGCGGGAAACGATCGCGCGTCGACGTCGACGGTCGACCCGCCGCCGGTGCGCTCCCGGGCAGCCGCGAGGATCGAGCGGACCTCCGGGGCAAGCTTGTCCTCATTAGCGTTCATCTATGTCCATTAACGGACTCTTTTGCACATAAGGTTTGCGTGTCGGTGTCGTTTAGTCGCCGCGGGCGAACGTCCAGGCGTGCTGCCGTCCGAGCACTTCATCGTCGCGCTGCTGCCCGCGCTGACGT
>JBDGUM010000005.1:13332-15833 GCA_042215855.1 Halobellus sp.
GCGCTGACGTCGTTCAGCGACGTCCGCGACACGACCGCGGCCGTCGAGGCCGACCCGGACAACCTCGGCACCGTCGACGACCCCGACCGGCGCGAGCAGTACGCCGCCGAGGCGCGGCGGATGCGGGAGAGCCACGATCCCGACGACGTCATCTGAGACGGTGTGTAATCACCTGACACGACTTGGCGAATGTCCGGTGAAGGGTCGTGGTAACTCGACCCTCGGAAGGGTTATCCCTACATCTCCCTTCTGTTTGGTTGCAATGGCACACGGTAAGGTTGAATTCTTCAACGACACAGGCGGTTACGGTTTCATCTCGACTGACGACGGCGACCTCGACGACGACGAAGACGTGTTCTTCCACATGGAAGACGTCGGCGGCGAAGACCTCACGGAAGGCACCGAAGTCGAATTCGACATCGAGTCCTCGCCCAAGGGCCCGCGCGCGGCGAACGTCGTCCGACAGTAACACCGGGGCATCCTGTCGCTGACGGCGACAGACACAGTTCTCGATTTTCCAGACGCTCACACCGACGAGCCGAGGCTCTGCGTGCTCCCGTACAAGGTACTCCGTTCCCGGTGTGGCGACGCGCTGCGAGGACCTTCCAGTACCCAGTTCTCAAGGTTCAAGACCGACGCCGACGAACGTCCGCGTATGGATGCTGGCGTCGTCGCTCGGAAGTCGGACCGGCTGGACCGCGCCGTCGAGATCGGCCTCGCGAGCGGCCGGGTGATAAGCGTCTCCTTCCCCGAGACGCCCCCGGCGGACGCCGATTCCGACCACCCGCTCCTGGATCGCGTGTTCGCGTATCTCGACGGCGAGACGGATCACTTCGACGACGTCGAGGTCGCGCTGACGGTCCCGACCGATCAGCGCGCGGTGTTGGAGGCGACGCGGAACGTCCCCCACGGCGAGACCGTCTCGCTCGACCGCGTGATCCGGATGGCCGGGCTCGACCCAGACGAACGCGCGGACGTCGAGACCGCACGGAGCGCGCTCGGCGGGAACCCCGTGCCGCTGTTCGTGCCGGACCACCGCGTCCGCGACGCGCCGAGCGGCGCGCCCTCGTCGGTGGCCGAGCGCCTGCGGGAGATCGAGGGCGCGTAGCGGCTCAGCCGTCCGCGGGCGGCCACTCCACCCCGAGTCCCTCGTGGACGACGAACTCCAGCGCGTTGATGAGGTAGTGAGCGACCGCTACGACGAGTAGGCTCCCGGTGACGACGAACGCCGCCGCCAGGACGAAGCCGAGTAGGCCAGTCACGACGACGCCGAGCGGACCCTGCGCGCCGTGGCCGAGCGCGAACGCGGCCGAGGAGACGGCCGCCAGGAGCCACGGCGACACCCCGTACCCGGCCGCGACGACGCCGACGAGCGCGCCCCGGAAGAGCAGTTCCTCGAAGCCGGCGATGACGGGCAGCACGACCAGGAGCAGGAGCGCCCACCCGCCCGCCGTCTCGGGCGCGAGCGCGCTCCGCAGGCGCTCGCCCTCGCCGACGCCGAGGCCGAACCGCGCCCCGGCGGCGGCGCCGACCTCGTTCGCCGCGTAGAGGGCGATCCCGAGACCGACGCCGATCGCGACGGCCTCGAATCCGAGCGAGTCGGGCGCGAGGCCGAACGCCCACGCGGGGATCTCCGCGTACCACGCGCCCGCGAGCAGCACCACGGCGAAGATCCCCTGGGAGACGGCGACGTTCGCGAGCAGCGACGCGGTCGAGGCGTCCGGCAGCGGTCCCGGTTCGCCGATCCCGTCGGCCGGCGGGCCGCGCCGCGGCCGGAACTCGACGCCGGACTTCGGGAGGGTGATCGTCTCCTCGCCGGGGTCACTACGGCCGAAGGTGTCGCTCGTCGGTTCGCCGAGGTCGGCCGGCGACGGGGGCGCCGCCTCCGACTCGGCGTCGGTCCCGCCGCTGAGAGCACTTCTTGACGCGTGAGAAAGGAGAAGCAGGCCCGCGGTGACGACGAGCGCGAACCCGGCGAACGTCGCCCACTCGGGCATCCGCGTCGCTTACTGCGGGCTCGGGCTGGACGGCCCGGAGACGTTCTCGCCCTGCGGCTGGGAGAGCGCCGAGCCGGTGATGCTCTTGAGGCGGTCGACCAGCGAGTCCTTCTCGGGCTCGCCCTCGAGGGCGATGTCGAGGACCTCGCTGATGTGGGACACCGGGATGATCTCGACCATCTCCTCGTACTCCTCTTCGATCATCACGTCCTGCATGTTCGCCGCGGGGATGATGACCCGATCGCAACCGGACTTCGCGGCGGCCTCGATCTTGTGGGTGACGCCACCGACGGGGAGCACGTCGCCGCGGACCGAGAGGCTCCCGGTCATCGCGAGCGACTGGTCGACGCCGACGTTCTCGAGCGCGGAGATCACGGCCGTCGCGACCGTGATCGACGCGGAGTCGCCGTCGACGCCCTGCTGGCCCGCCTGGACGAACTGGATGTGGATGTCCTTCTCGGAGATGTTCTCGTCGGAGAACTTCTTGATGATCGCCGAGACGTT
>JBDGUM010000045.1:0-15301 GCA_042215855.1 Halobellus sp.
AGCGCGATGCACGAAGCGCTCGAACAGCAGTCCTACCACCCGGACTCCGAGATTCTCCTATCAGATGGACGCCGGGTCGATATCGGTCCGTTCGTGGATTCGCTGATGGACGACCGCGCCGACGAGGTCGTCGACGGCGTCGACTGCGAGATCCTCCCGATCGACGACGTCGGGGTCCACACGGTCGACCTCGACGCGAACGACGTCGACAAGGTCGCGGTCGACCGCGTGAGCCGACACGAGGCGCCCGAGGAGTTCGTCCGCGTCACCTTCTCGAACGGGCGGTCGGTGACGGTCACGCCCGAACATCCGATGTTCGTCGACGACGGCGGGTCGGTCGGGACCGTCGACGCCGTGGACATCTCCGAAGGCGACTTCGTGCCCGCGCCGCGGAAGCTCCCGAACTCTACGGCACCGATGCCGCTGGCCGACGAGGAGCACCGGGGTAAGGAACGCGACGTCGACCTTCCAGAGGAGCTGTCGCCGGACCTCGCCGAGGTGCTCGGATTCTTGACCGCGGAGGGCCACTCCTACTCAGGCGGCCGCACCCACGAGATCGGGTTCTCGAACCAGGACGAGCGGCTCCTCGCCCGGATGGATCGGTTGATGACCGACGTGTTCGGCCTGGAGAGCACCGACGCGGTCAACGGCGCCGGGACGACCACGAAGCGGTGGGTGTCGACGAAGCTCTACCGGTGGTTCGAGTCCAACTTCCCCGAGGTGATGGAGAAGTCGCGACAGAAGCGGATGCCGGCGGCCGTCCTCGGCGCCTCCGAGGAGGAGATCCGCCGATTCCTCGTCGGCGCGTTCGCCGGCGATGGGGGCGTCGAGAGCGAGGCGATGTCCTTTTCGACCGCGTCGCCCGGTCTGGCCGAGGACTACGCCGACGCGCTCTTGAAAATCGGCGTCGCGTCCCGGATTCACCACGACGACGCCGAGGACTCCTGGAAGACGTACGTGATGGGCGACTCCACGGAGCGCTTCGTCGAGGCGATCGTCGAACCGGCCGACGACCGGCACGCGCAGGCACAGCAGTTCGTCGAGCGGAGCACCGAGACGGAACGCCACCACGACGTCCTGCCGACGAGCGCCGCCCGAGAGCTCCGCTCGCTCAAACGGCTGCTGGGCGTTCCGCTCGACGGCCGTTTCAGACCGGCCCTCGACGAGGGCTACGGCGTCCAGATCAGCACGGTCGAAGCAGAGATCGACGCCCTCCGCGAGCGGATCGAGGCGATCCAAGCCGGAACCGACGCCGTCTCGACGCTCGCTGAGGCTCGCGAACTCGTCGGCTGGTCGGGGAGACAGCTCGCCGAGCGGCTCCCGGCGGCGACGGCGAGCGCCGTTCACTACGCCGAAGACGGCGGCTACACCGCCGCCCGACGAGCAGAGATGCGAACGGACGCCCTCGAAGCGATCCGAGACGCGCTCGACGAGGCCGAAGAGCGGCTCGATGCCCTCGAATCGCGGTGTGACCTCCGCTACTACCGCGTGCGGGACGTCGAGACGGTACCGAACGAGGGCGAGGACGCCTGCGAGTGGGTGTACGACGTGACCGTCGAGCCGACGAACACGTTCGTGAGTCAGGGCGTCGTCCTGCACAACTCGATTTCGATATCCAAGGCCGGCATCAACGCCACCCTCAAATCCCGGTGTTCGCTGCTCGGCGCCGCGAACCCCAAGTACGGCCGCTTCGACCAGTACGAGCCGATCGGCGAGCAGATCGACCTCGAACCCGCGCTCATCTCCCGGTTCGACCTGATCTTCACCGTCACCGACGACCCCGATCCCGAGGCCGACGCCGAACTCGCAGAGCACATCATCCAGACCAACTACGCCGGCGAGCTCCACACCCAGAAGTCCAAGGTCCCGAGTTCGGAGTTCACCGACGAGGAGGTCGACAGCGCCACCGAGGACGTCACGCCCGCGATCGACGCCGAGCTTCTCCGGAAGTACATCGCGTACGCCAAGCGGAACTGCTACCCGACGATGACCGAGGAGGCGAAGGAGGTCATCCGCGACTTCTACGTCGACTTCCGGGCGAAGGGCGCCGACGAGGACGCCCCCGTGCCGGTGACCGCGCGGAAGCTCGAGGCCCTCGTGCGGCTCTCCGAGGCGTCCGCGCGCCTTCGACTCTCGGACACGGTCGACCGCGAGGACGCCGTCCGCGTCACCGACATCGTCGAGTCCTGTCTCCGCGACATCGGGATGGACCCCGAGACCGGCGAGTTCGACGCCGACATCGTCGAGACCGGCACCTCGAAGAACCAGCGCGACCGGATCAAGAACCTCAAACACCTGGTCGAGGAGCTGGAGGCCGAGTACGAGGAGGGCGCGCCGGTCGACGAGGTGATCGAGCGGGCGACGGCGGACCTCGGGCTCGACGAGGAGAAGGCCCAGGACGAGATCGAGAAGCTCAAGCGCAAGGGCGAGATGTACGAGCCGCGGACCGACTACCTCCGGACGACGTAGGATGGACCGCATCTCCGCCCTCCGGAACGTCGAGGAAGCGCTCCGGGACTTCGAGTCCGGCGAGGCCGACCTCGCGGCGACCGAACAGCGCGTCGTGACGATCCTCCGGACGTACGCGACCGACTTCGAGACCGACGAGGACCTGCGGGCGTACCAGGCGCGCGGCGAGGGGCGCGCCCACGGGCTCGTCGTCGTCGCCGAGAGCGAGGCCGAGGCGCGCGAGCGCATCGCCGACCTGCTCGACGCCGAGCCGGAATCGCTCGACGTCGACGTCTCGCCGGTGTAAATAGACTTTTATCCGCCGGGATGGACCGCGAGGTAGCCGTGTTGCTGGTGGTGACCTACTCGCGCCGGGCGCGCGAGACGCTGCGGAACGCGTGTCGAGCCCACGAGGAGACCGTCGTCCGTCGGTTCGGCCGCGCCGCGCTGCTGCGGGAGACCGAGTACGGGGCGTTCCTGGCGTGTCGGCTCCGGGAGCGACACGGGGGCGACGTGCAGGTCGAGCGGACGACGCCGTTCAACGAGTTCGCGGACGCGCCCGACGCCGTGCGCGAGGCCGCCGTCGCGTACGAGCGCCGGGAGTCGCCGAACACGCCGTACGATCGCTTCGCGGCCGGTACCGACCACCCGACCTCGGACGCGATGCGCGAGCGGGACCTGTGAGCGGTCGCGCGAGCCCGAACGAGGCCCGTGCGAGCTTCCACGTGCGCCTCGCGGACGGCACGCGTCTTCCGGGTCCGGTCGTCGACCTGCGGGGACTCACGCACCCTCCGGCGCGTCGAACGCTCGTCTCTGCCGTCCGGACCGGCGGGCCGGTTCCCCCCGGTTCGCCCGCCGTCGACGCTCAGACGCCCGGTCCGGCGCACGTCCACGTCGCGGTCCTGACTCCCGAGACCGAGATCGACCGCAGAGCCGCGCTCGCGGACGTCGCGGCCGCCCGCGGAGTGGAGACCGACCACGACGCGGCGCTCGCCGACGCACGCCGGGCGCTCCGGGATGCATCGCCGGGAGCAGTCGATGCGAGCGAACTGCGGACGGCGCGCCGTCGGGCGGCCGAAGCCGGGAGCGAAACCGAACGACTGCGCGAGCGGGTCGCGACGATCCGGGGGCGCGTCACCGCGCTCCGCGACGCGGAGTCGACAGACGCGACGGCGGACGCGCTCGCCGCGGCCGAGGCGTCGCTGTCGGAGACCACCCGCCGTCTCTCGGAGGTCGCGACCGAGCGGGTCGCCGCCGAGCAGCGGCTGTCGCTTCTCGAGGAGCGCGCCCGTACGGCACGGGACCGGCGTGCGGCGCGGCTTCGACTCGAAGACCGGGTCGGAAACGCGAAGCGTGCCCTCAGGGCGGCCCGCGTCGCGGCGATCCGGGACGACTTCGCCGCGGCTCGTCGCCGGGCCCTCGACGGTCTCGGTTACGACTCCCCGACGGAGCCCGACGACGACGCGCCGGACTCGGGTCTCGCGGACGCGCTCGCCGTCGTCCGGCTCGCGCCCCTTCGAGCGCCGGCCGTCGTCGCCCCCGCGGTCGTCGAGCGGCTCGGCGGCGCGGAGGCGGCGGCCGAGTCCCTCTCGGTGCCGCTCGTAATCCGCTGACACTGTCGGGCACGCGTCCTGGAGGGATTTGCCACCCGGAGCGGCGAATCCCTTGCAATAGGTGTGTCGACAGTATGACCACTCACTCGCCGGGGGGTTTATATCCGAACCCGCGGCCAGACGCCCTATGCAGATCCATCCGCCGCCGGAGTCGGACGCACCCCGCGAATCGACGGTTTCGGATCGACCGCCGGTCGGCGTGACCGTCACGACCGAGGGGATTCGCGGGGTGGCGCTGGTCCGAGTCGAACTTCACAGCGACGTCGACGCCGACGTTCGAGTGCGGATCTCGAACCGACTCGACGGTCCCGTCCTGCCGCCGCGGACCGAGGGCGTCCCCGCCTCCGGCTGGGACGACGAGGGGTTCTCCGGACGACTCCCGGCGGACGGGACTCTCGGCGTCGGCTACGCCTGTCCGGCCGTCGACGGCGACTCCGTCGACCCCGTCGCGGTCGAGCTTCTCGGGCCGTCGGACGCGACGGAGCCGGGTTCTTCACCGGATGTCGGTACCACCGTCCGCGACCTCGGACGAGCGGTGCCGCCGGCCGACGCGGTTCCGGCGGATCCCGCCGGCGTCGTCGGATCGGGCTCAGATCGAACCGATGGGAAGTCCGGAGAGTCCGACCGGCCGGAACCGTCGATCCCCGATGCGCTCTCCGCGTGGTTCGACGCGGTGACGACGCGAGTCGAGCGCGCGGAGCGACTGACGGACGCCTCGGCGGTCGAAGCGGTCTCGGTCCTCGAAGCGTGCGACGGTCCCGCGGCCGCGGCGGAACTCCCGGACCGGCTCGAAGCGGACGCCGCGGCGCTCCGCGCGACGCTGGAACGCGTCGAACGCCTGGTCTCGCGAGCGGAGGCCGCGGACCCCGATCCCGTCGCGTCCGCGCTGGCCGCGGGCGCGGAGGCGCTGTCCGACCCCCGGTCGGCTACGGGGGCGACGAGCCGATGATCCTCGCCGTCACGGGCGGGAAGGGCGGCGTCGGCAAGTCCACGCTCGCGGTCGAACTCGGGACGGCGCTGGACGCGACGGTCGTCGACGCCGACCTCGGGATGGCGGACCTCCCGACGGGTCCGGGGCCGGACCTCCACGACGTCCTCGCCGGGCGGGCGGAGCCGATCGAGGCGGTCCGCGAGGCGGGGCCCGTTCGGCTGCTCCCCTGCGGCCGCTCGCTCGCGGGCGCTCGCGCGGCTGACGTCACGGAACTGGAGGGGACGCTGCGAGCGGTCGAGGCCGAATACGGCGACGTCGTCGTGGACTGCCCGGCGGGGATGAAGGCCGACGCGGGCGTCCCGCTCGCGGTCGCGGGCGCTTGCGTCGTGGTCGCGTCGCCCGATTCCTACGCGCTGGCGGACGCCGTCCGTTCCCGGGAACTGGCCCGCGAGCTCGACGCCGGACTCGTCGCGGTCGTGATCAACCGCGCCGTCGACGACCCGCCCGAGGCGGCCTTCGAGACGGTCCTCGGCGCGCCGGCCGTCACCGTCCCCGCCGATCCGCGCGTGGGACGGACCGTCGAGTCACTCCGGCCGGTGGTCCGTTCGGCGCCCTCGACGCGGGCTGCCCGTGCGGTGTCGACCGTCGCCGACGCTGTCCGGCGGGCGAAACGCGTCTGAAGAATCACTGCTCGCCGCGTTCGTTCGGTCGCGCTCACTCCTCGCGGAGCTGCTGGTACGTCGATCGGAGCGTCACCGGCGTCACGCCCGCGACGTCGGCGGCCTCGCGCTGCGTCAGCCCCACGCTCAGGTCGCGGCCGGCTGTGTAGAGGCAGGCCGCGGCGACGCCGCTCGGGTTGCGGCCGACCGAGATCCCCCGCTCTGCGGCCTCCTCGACGTACTCCCGGGCGCGCCGTTCGACGTCGCCGACGAGGTCCAGTTCGGAGGCGAACCGGGGGAGATACTCCGCGGGATCGATCGGGCCGACCGGCAGGCCGAGTTCGCGGTTGATCGCGTCGTAGGCGGTGGTCTGTTCTCCCTTGGTGGCCTTCGCGGCGTCGGCGACCTCGTCGACCGTCCGCGACACGCGCGCGATCCGGCAGGCGGCGTAGACGGCGGCCGCCGCGAACCCCTCGATCGAGCGGCCGCGCAGGAGGTCCTCGGACTGCGCCGAGCGGAACAGCGAGCAGGCGTGGTCGCGGATGCGCTCGGGGAGCGACAGGACGCCCGTGAGCCGCCGGATCTCGGTGAACGCGTACACCTGATTGCGCTCCCGCTTCGAGGAGATGCGCGCGCGGTTGTGTTGGCGGCGCATCCGGGCGAGTCGGCGCCGCTTCCGCCCTTTCACGCGCGTCGAGCGGCCGATCTCGGTCGAGAGACCGCGGTCGTGTCGCGAGCGCGTCAGCGGCGCGCCCGTCCGCTTCGGGTCGGTGTCGCTGTCGGCGAACGAGCGCCAGTCGGGGCCGTGGTCGATCCGGTACTCCGAGAGCACGAGCCCGCAGTCGCCGCAGAGCGTCTCGCCGCGCGCCGTCTCGGGGCGCCCCCCGCACTCGGGGCAGGCGTTCGTGGGCGTGGCGGCGTCGGCCGAGGGTGCTTCACTCATCACATCTGAAAATTGGTCTCGAAGACATATTTAAATGAAGGAGAAAGCGGGGGTATGACGGCGTCAAAACGCGATTGTACCCACCGGTCACCGGTCGGTTACAATTATCGATTTAGATACCGATAGCGAAACACCTTATATCATCGCGCGGGAGACACGAGCGATGAGTCTGTCGGACATCGCGGCGGGACTGGAACTGACGACGGCGCAGGTCGACCGCGGGGTGGCGACCGTCGACGACACCGACGTCGACCGCGACGCGCGCCTCCGCGCGTTCGAAGACGAGCTGCCGTGCTCGGCCGTCGCGGCCGGCGAGGTGCTCGACCGCTACGAGACGGGCGGCAGCGTCGGCGACGCGGGCGCGGCGGCCGCCGTCGCGGAGGTCACGGCCGCGAAGCTCCTCCACCGCTGCGGCTTCGAGGGCGTGACGCCGCTCGCGCCGACGGCCCGCCGCGTGCTCCGCGACTGGCTCGACGGCC
This sequence comes from Halobellus sp., assembly GCA_042215855.1. GTDB lineage: Archaea > Halobacteriota > Halobacteria > Halobacteriales > Haloferacaceae > Haloquadratum. The sequence goes on from JBDGUM010000045.1 coordinate 7,074, forward strand.
GCCTCGCGCGGGCGGACGCCCTCGAACTCACCGGTACGGACGAGGCGGAGTTCGCCCTCGCGGCGTACGTCGAGACCCACGAGCCGATCCCCGAACTCGCCGAGGCCGTCCGCCGGGACGCGTCGGCGCCGATCTCGGGCGACGCGCTCGTCTCGAAGCGCGACGCCCTGGCGGAGACGATGAGCGCCGGCGGCGACCTCGGATAATCGCCGTTCGGTCCGGTTCGACCGCTGTTTACGCTACCGTCCCACGTACTCGCCGACGGTTCCCAGGAGGCTGCCGCGCTCCTCGGGAACGGCGACCTCGTCGCCGATCGCCGCGGCCGCGACTCGCTCGATCGCCGTCGCGAACGCGTCGCTCCTGCGGAGACAGGCCGGCGCCGACGCGGCGTCGGTCGCGTCCGTCGCCGGGACCGACAGGTCGCCGGTCTCGTCACCACGCACCGACACCACGAGCGACGCCTCGCTTCCGACGTCGGCGAGGCGCTCGTGCGTCCGCTGGACGGCCTCTATGCCCCGGGCGGTCCCCGGCGCGACGATCGCGACCCGGTCCCCGGCGTCGACGGCGGCGACGGCCTGGTTGGCCGCGATCGGCGGGACGTCGAGGAGGACGTGATCGAACCGGTCGGCGGCCGTCCCGACCCGCGCTTCTAACGCCTCCGCGGCCGCGACGGTCTTCGCCCGCGCGAGTCGCTCGAAGGGCGCGTTCGCCGGCAGGGCCGCGACTCGGCCCGGGACGTCGAGGTCCATCCCGACGAGTCCGGCGTCGAGGTCGGTCTCGCGCTCGTCGGTCACGAGCGCGGTCACGTCGGGCGCGAGGCGTCCCTCGAGGTACTCGCCGAGTCCCTGCGTCGCGTACGCGGCGTCGACGACGCACACCTCGCGCCCGTCGGCCGCGAGCGCGGCGGCGATCTCGACGACGGTCCGCGTCGTGCCCGCGCCGCCCGTCGCACCGACGAACGCGACGACGGACGCCGTCTCGCGATCTGCTTCTGTCATACCCCCTCTGCCGCGGACTGGGATTTAAACGATCCGGTCGGTGGAGGGCGAAGGGGCGAGACTGGGGGTCGCCGTCCGCCGATCAGCCGCTCGCCTCGATGTCGGCGGCGATCTCCTCCATCTCCTCGTCCGAGAGGTCCGGCCGCGCCCCCGCGACGGCGTGGATCGGCCCGCCGCCGTCGCCCTCGAACCGCGGCACGACGTGGACGTGGACGTGCGGGACCTCCTGGCCGGCCGCCTCGCCGTTGTTGACGCCGATCGTCGTCGCGTCGGCGTCGACGGCGTCCTCGATCCGCGGCGTCAGCTCCTGGACGGCGGCCCAGACGTCGGCCGCGACGTCGTCGGGCATCTCGTCGAGCCGCTCGTAGGGATCTTTCGGGACGACGAGCGTGTGACCGGGCGCCAGCGGGTTGGCGTCGAGGAACGCCGCGACCGTCTCGGTCTCGTGGACGATGCGTCCGGGGATGTCGCCGTCGATGATCTGTTCGAAGATCGTCGGATCGTCGCTCATACCCGTTGGATCGTACGGATCGCCGAAGTAAGTTCTGTCTGTGCGGCTGGCGCCGCCGTCGCTCGCCCGCTCGGTTCGCCGCCGGCTACGTCCGCTCGGCCCGCACCCAGAGGTAGCCACACCCGTCGAGTTCGACCTCGATACCGCCGTCGGAGACGCGGTACTCGGCGTCGCCGAGCACGCGTTCGGTCGATTCCGGCTCCGCGTCGACGTCGGTGCGGATCGCGCGAGCTTCGTCCGCGAAGTTGTGGACCGCCAGCAACACGGTCCCGTCGTGGTCGAACCGGTGTGCCCACACCGACTTCGGCGCCGTGTGGACGATCGAGAACGACCCCCGGCTCACCTCGGGACTCCGCTTTCGCGCGTCGACGGCGGCTGAGACGCGGTTCAACAGCGACCCCTCGACGTCGCGCTGGCTCGCCACGTCGGTCTGGAAGACGCCCGGCCAGCCGGTGCCGTCGACCGGGAGCACCAGCTCGTCGGGATCGGCGTCCGAGAAGCCGGCGTTTCGGGCGTCGCCGTCCCACCGCATCGGCGTGCGCACCGCCGCGCGCTCGGGGAGGTCGAGGTCCGCGTGCATCCCGATCTCGTCGCCCGCGTTGACGATCGGCGTCCCCGGCAGCGCACACAGGAGCGAGTGGGCCATCGCGATCCGGTCGTGGTCGCCGTCGTAGATGTCCGCCAGGCGGAGGCGGTGCCCCCGCCCGAAGATCCAGGAGTCGCGCTCGCCGTCGCCGCCGCCCATCCGGAACTCCTCGCGGGCGTGTTCGAGCGCCTCGTGGGGGAGTTTCAACAGGTTCCACTCGTCGTGGTTGCGCAGGAAGTTCACCCACCAGACGTGGTCGTCGGGCGCGGGGAGTTCCTCGAACATCCGGTACAGCGGCCAGACGTCGCCCACGCCCACGCCGTAGGTGACGTGGGAGTTGCCGACGAAGTTGAACAGCGCGTCGAACCCCTCGCCGTCCGCGAAATAAAAGTCCAGCCGGTCGGGCTCGTCGTCCGCCTCCGCCAGCAACACCGCGTCCGACCTCACGCCCCGGGCGCGGCGTTTCATCTCCCGGAACAGCTCCTGGGGTTCCTCCAGTCGCCGTGCGTTGTGGCCCTTCGGCAGGATCATCGGGTGCGCCGCGTCGATGCGGAAGCCGTCGACGCCCCGCTCCAGCCAGAACTCCAGTATCGAGAACAGTTCCTCCTGGACCGCGGGGTTGGCCACGTTCAGGTCGGGCTGGTGGTGATAGAACTGGTGGAAGTAGTGCTTCCCGGCGACCTCGTCGTACGACCAGACGCCGTCTTCGAACTCCGGGAAGATGTTCCCCGTGTGGTACGCCCGGTCGACGTGACTCGTCCACAGGTAGTAGTCGTGGTACTCGGAGTCGGGATCCTCGCGGGCCCGCTGGAACCACTCGTGCTCGACGGAGGTGTGGTTGAGCACGAGGTCGGTGACGAGCCGGATCCCGCGGTCGTGGAGTCGCTCGACCAGTTCGTCGAAGTCGGCCAGCGATCCCAGCCGTTCGTCGACGGCGCGGTAGTCGGCGACGTCGTAGCCGTTGTCGCGCATCGGGCTCGGGTAGAACGGCCGGAGCCAGAGGCAGTCCGCGCCGAGTTCCTCGAGGTAGTCCAGCCGCTCGATGAGCCCGCGGATGTCTCCCCAGCCGTCGCCGTCGCTGTCGTTGAACGTCTTCACGTCGATGCTGTACACCACCGCGTCGCGGAACCAGTCGGGGCAGGATCGCAGCGTTTCGACGGCCCCGGATCCGTCCGTCCCGTCTCCACCGTGCTGTTCGGCGTCGTCGACCATCGTCCGCGCGATACTCTCTGCGCGCGTTAAAACCCTCGCACCGTCCGGGCACCCATAGTGAGTACTCTCGTCTCTCGTCACCACTCGGTCCGCGCCGCGTCGCCCGCCTCGCGGACCCGCTCCAGCACGGCCCCGCGGTACTCGCCGTCGTCGTACCCGAGGCGGGCGCGCCAGACGTCCTGGTAGGACGGATGGAGGATCGGCAGCAGCGTCGCGTCCTCCGATTCGAGGGCGATCGGCGTCAGAACGGAGTCGACGAAGCCGTCCAGTTCCCGGCCGTCGAGCGCGAGCACGCTCGTCGTCGCGTGCTTCCCGGTCGTGACGACGACGTCGGGGGCGACGACGTCGAGTTCGCGCTCCAGGTGGGCCCGGCAGTTCGCCCGCTCTTCGGCCGTGGGCTCGCGGTTCGATCCGTCACCGTCGCACGGGAAGCACTTGACGGCGTTCGTGACGTACGCGTCGGGGTGGCCGGCATCTGCGAGCAGCTCTCGGATTCGGCGCCCCGAGTGGCGGGTCGTGTACGCCCTTCCGGTCCAGTTGCCGCCGCGCCAGGTCTCGGCCTCGGGCGCGCCCGCACCCGGCGCCTCGCCGACCGCCATCACCGCCGCGTCGCGGTCGCCGGTGCCCCACGAGATGCGCTCGCGACACGCCACCAGGTCCGGGCAGCGCGCGCAGTCTGCTTCGAGAACGTGGCGTTCCTCGGGGAACAGCGGATCGTCAGTGTCGGTGTCGGTGCCGGTCCTGTCGTCGCTCATCGCCCCGCCTCAGGCGACCTCGACGGCGTCGACCGCGGCGGCGACGACCGGCGCGACCGAGACCGCGCTCACGTCCCGCTCGATCGTGTCGGTGCCGATGATCCGCTCGACGCCCGCGCGCTGGAGTTTCGTACGGGCGCTCCGGGCCAGCATCGGGTGGACGCAGGCCGCGAAGACCCGCTCGGCCCCGTCGGCGTCCAGGTGGGAGATCGCCTCGCTCATCGTCGACCCGGTGGCGACGATGTCGTCGACGATCACGACGTCTCTTCCTTCCGCGTCGGCGTCGCTGGGGGAGATCTCGACCTCCGTCCCCGAGTGTCGCGTCTTCTCGAAGTAGTCGGTCTCGCCGCGCCCGTAGGCCGCGCACGCCGACGCTGCGAGTTCGACGGCGCCCGAGTCGGGCGCGAGGAAGAGCGGGTCGGCCAGGTCGTCGGGGAGCGGGTCGGCCAGGCGGCCGGCGGCGTCGCAGACGGTGGTGTGGACGTCGAAGAAGTCCGCAACCGCCTGCTCGTGGGGGTTCACGAGCACGACCCGGTCGGTCCCGGTCGAGACCGCTCGCGCCATCGCCCGGGCGGAGACAGGGCCGCCCTCCTGGAAGGCGCGGTCCTGGCGCGCGTAGCCCATATACGGGAGCACGGTCACGACCTCGCTCGCGCCGGCCTCGCGGACGGCGTCCTGGAGCTGGAGCAGTTCGACCCACGCGTCGTTCGAGTCCGTCGCCGCGACCACGACCGCGCGCTCGGCGTCGAACTCGGGCACGGCCGCGTACGTCTCGCCGTCGGGGAAGCGGTCGTAGGTCACGGCCGCGAGCGGCTCGCCCAGCTCCGCCGCGAGCGCGGCCGCGAGGGCCTGCGAGGATCCGCCGGGTACGATCATATCCGGTATCTCACGACGCGCGGTAAAACCCCTTTCCGTCCGGGCCGCTCCCCTCCGACGCGTGGACCACGATTAATACGCTCTGTCTCCGACTCCGATCCAATGGGACGAGCAGTTCTCGCCGTCGCCATCGCGGTACTGATGCTCACAGCGGGGTGTCAGGGATTCACCGGTGACGCTGTCGATTCCCGGCCGTCGACGGAATCGGGCGCGGAGGCACCGTCCTCGACGCCCGCATCGGTTGCATCGACCGCCGCGTCGCCGACTCCACACGCTTCGCTGACGACTACCGGGAACCGGCGCGTCGACCGCACCGTCGGTCCGGCGGCGTCCGGCGCGTACCGTCGACTCTACCGACACACGATCGACTCGGTCGTCAAGGTCAAAGTCGTTCGCGCAACCGGCGGGATCGCGACCGGATCCGGCTTCGTATACGACGCGAAGGGTCACATCGTCACCAACCGCCACGTAGTCAAGCGCGCAGAGACGGTGATGATTCGGTTCAGAAACGGCGAGTGGGCGATCGGCGAGGTGATCGGGACGGACGTCTACACCGACCTCGCCGTGATCGACGTCGACGGACGTCCCGCCTTCGCGACCCCACTGCCGATTGCGAACAGGTCAGTCAGACCCGGCGAACCCGTCGCGGCACTCGGGAGCCCGTTCGGGCTGGAAGGCACGATCACCCACGGCCTCGTCAGCGGCGTCAACCGATCGATGCCGACGAATCTGGGGTTCACGATCCCGGATACTATCCAGACCGACGCCCCGATCAACCCGGGGAACAGCGGCGGGCCGCTGCTCTCGTTGAACGGCACCGTGGTCGGTGTCAACCGCGCCACGCGCGGCGACAACGTCGGGTTCGCTATCTCCGCCGACGTCCTCCGGCGCGTCGTCCCGGCGCTGGTCGATACGGGGTCGTTCTACCACCCTTATCTGGGCGTCCGGACCGAAACGGTGACGCCGATCATCGCCGCCGCGAACGGCCTCTCGGAGACGCGCGGCGTCATCGTGACGAGGCTCCTCCCGAACAGCCCGGCGCGCGGGACCGTCCGTCCGGCGGCGAGAGAGTACACCGACGCCGGACGCCCGATCCCCGTCGGCGGCGACATCATCGTTCGGATCGACGGGCGAACCGTCCAGACCCGACAGGAGCTGGCTCGCTACCTCCTGTTGCACACTCGTCCCGGCGAGTCGGTCACACTCACCGTCCTCCGGGACGGCCGCCACCGACGGATCACGGTCCAACTGGCGCGACGGCCCGAGTACTCGGACGGGTGATACCGATCGGCATCGTCTCGTCCCGGTGACTGGCGCAAACGGGGGTAGCGTTCACCGGCACATCGTCACCTCTCTCCGTATGGGTGGACCGTCTACACCGCCGCGGCGACGACGTCGCGGACGCCGACGCCCCGGTAGCGCCACTCGCCGTCCGGCAGCCGCACGGCGAACGTCCCGTCCTCGGTGACCGCGTAGGCGGCGTCGATGCCGTGGGTCACGGCCGCGACCGGCTCGTCGACCGGGAGCTCCTCGGCGCGCCACTCCTGGGCCGCGCCCGCGGCGGTCCGGACGTAGAGGTCGCCGTCGCGCACGGCCTGCGCGCGCTCGCCGGCCGCGTCGACCGCGTCGACCGGTCCGTCGAGGACGTCCATCCAGCCGTTGCCGAGCTTGTAGAGACCCGTGCCGGTGGCGACGAGGGGCTCGGCGTCGACGTCGCGGGCGTCGTCGAGGCCCGTATGGGTCAGCGACGACGACCCGAGTCGGTAGACGCCGTCGGCGGCGGCGACCAGGCCGCCGTCGATGGCGCGCACCGAGCCCGCCGTCCCGAGGTCTGTCCATTCGGCATCGTCCGCAGCGTCGGGCGTCGGGTCCGCCAGGCGCGCGACCCGCCCGTCGCCGTCGCCCGCGACGAGCGCCCCGTCGTCGAAGCCGACCGCCGTCGCCGGGCCGAAATCGGTCTCCGCGAAGGAGAGCCCCTCGGCGGCGACGACCGTCGTCCCGCCCGCCGCGTCCCCGGCGTCGCTCTCGTTCCGGTCCGCGAGGCGGACGGCCTCGTCGGTCGCGACCGCGACGAGCGGGCCCGCGGTCGCGACGTCGCGCGCCGCGCACCGGTGGGCGATGCCGAACTCCCCGACCAGGTCGTCGGAGACGGCGACGGCGACGACCCCCAGGCCCGTCGCGAGGTAGACGGTCTCGGTCCCCGCGTCCTCGGTGTAGACTCGCTTCTCGTCGATCGTGGGCATTGTCGGGGGTTCGCCGAGCCGGGGTAAAAACGGTACGGAGGGGCGTCCGGGAATCCCCCGTCAGGGGGTGATGACGGCGCGGCCCTCGATCTCGCCGTGCTCTAGCTTCTCCGCGACGGTGTTGATCTCCGAGAGGCCGTATCTGGAGGTTCGGAGCTCGACGTCGCCGCGCTCTACCAGCCGGACGAGCTCCTGCAGTTCGGTGTAGCGCCCGACGAGCGTCCCCCGGTAGGAGAACTCCCCGTCGACGAGCGCCTGGGCGGGCTCGTGGACGTGGCCGCCGTAGCCGACGACGTGGTGGTCGCCGCCCGGCGCCACGACGTCGGGGGCGTAGCCCGTCGTCTCGTCGGCGCCGACGAAGTCGATCACCTGCTCGGCGCCGCGGCCGTCGGTGAGGTCGTCGATCGCGGCGGCGACGTCCTCGGAACTCGGATCGACGGTGTGGCGCGCCCCGAGATCGGCGGCGAGCTCCCGCGCGGCCTCCTTCACGTCGAGCGCGACGATGTCCGCGGCGCTCATCGCGTCGAGGCACTGGAGGCCGATGTGGCCGAGGCCGCCGACGCCGATCACGACCGCGGGGTCGCCGGGGTTCAGTTCGTCGACGGCCTTCTTGACCGCGTGGTAGGCCGTGATCCCCGCGTCGGCGTGCGGCGCGATCTCGGCGGGGTCGACGCCGTCCGGGAGCGGGATCGTCGCGCGCTCGCTCGTCAGCAGGTACTCGGCGAAGCCGCCGTCGGTCGTCAGCCCCGGGAACGAGAGGTTCTCGCAGTACATGTCCTCCCCGAGGCGGCACTGCCGACAGGTCCCGCAGGTCATCACGGGATGGCAGATCACTTTGTCGCCGACCGCGACGGTCGAGACCTCGTCGCCGACCTCGACGACCTCGCCGGCGTTCTCGTGGCCGAGCGTCATCGGGAGGTCCTGGTCGACGTAGTCGGTCCACATCCCCTCGATGATGTGGTTGTCCGTCTGGCACCACCCCGCGCCCTCGACGCGGACGACGACGCCGTCCGAGCGGGACACCTCCGGCCGGTCGATCTCGTCGAT
>JBDGUM010000058.1:0-10379 GCA_042215855.1 Halobellus sp.
TTCTGTCCGACAGTATACTCTCGTCTCTTACCGCCGAGCGCCACCCTCGTTGACGGCGCTCGGCGGTAAACAGTGAGAGTGATCAGTATCAGAGGCGCGACTGGACGACGGCCACCGTGTGGGACGTGTGTCGGCTCTCGTGCTCCTTCGCCCGTCGGTAGGCGTCGTGTTCGTCCAACTCTTCGTCGAGTTCGCAGCTGTCGCACTTCACTCGGTATGGCATTGGTTTCTGTACCATATTTATAATTAAAAAGTATGAGGTTGTTGGCGAAGCGCCGGGGTACTCATAGTGATCACTCTCACCGTTTACCGCCGAGCGCCGCACACGGTACGTGATTAGACGCCGGTCGAGTACCGCAGGATCCCGGCGACGCCGCCGAAGGCGTCGTACAGCTGCTCGCCCTTCTCGAAGTCGGTGGAGATGAACTTGGTCTCGGTCCCGCGCTGTTCGGCGATCTCCATCAGGTGTTCGATGGCGTCCTCGCGGCCGGTCCGCTCGGCCTCCTCGCCGCACTCGCTGCAGACGTGGCCGGGGTCGTCGTGGCGCTGGTCGACCACCTCGTACTCCTCGTGGCCGTTCGGGCACTCGTAGATCACGACATCGGATCGAAGGTCTTCCGAGAGGAGGAGCCGATCGACGGACCCCATCATCAGGTTCTTGCGGGTCGGGCCGAACCCGTAGGTGGCCTTCTCCCCGTCGTGGAGCTGCTCGAAGAACTCCTCCATCTCGGCCTTGTCCTTCATCACCTCCTGGTCGGCGAGGACGTCCTGGGCCGCGTCGACGAGGTCGTAGAGCCCCGACTCGTCGGTGTAGGAGACGTCGAACTTCCCGACGACCTCGTCCTGTAGCTCGTGGTGGAGGTAGTCGCCGTCGAGGAACTCGTCCTTCGTCGGCGAGGGGCCGCCGACCAGGATGCCGTCGAGCTCGTGGCGCTTGGGGACCATCAGGTCGTTCGCCATCCCCGCGACCTCCTGGTAGAAGTTGTCGATGGCCTCCAGGCGCAGGCGGGCGAACCGCTGGGCGGACTGGCCACCCTTCCGCTGCTTGCCGGGGACGAGCGACGACGCGGACTTGACGGGCTCGACGCGCTTGCCCTTCAGCCAGCCGACGTTGGCCTCGCGGCGGTCCAGCACGATCAGGCCGAAGAGGCCCTTGTCCGCCAGCATCTCCTCGAGGGGCTCGGTCAGGAAGTTCGAGTCGCAGTGGTAGCGGAACGACTGGATCGGCTCCGGCGGGCTGTCGAGGACCCGCGTCACCATATCCGTCTGGCCGCCGCCGGCGTCGACCGCACCCGAGAAGATGACGGTGCCGTTCTCCGGCGGGAAGGTGTCGTAGTAGCGGAGGCGGTCCTTGATCGACGTGAGCGCGTCCTGGACGTTCGTCCGGGTCTGCTTGGACTTGATGTTGGAGGCCTCGGAGTGCTCCTGGGTGACGTGGGCGACGACGTCGGAGATCTGCTTGTCCTCGGGGATATAGATCGTGACGAGCTGCGTGCCGGAACCCTCGTAGTCTTTGAGTTCCTCGATGACCTTCCGGAACTCGTACTTCCGGCGGTCCTCGTTTACTTCTTCGGCGTCGGTACTCATTACTTCCACTAGCCCGGCCAGCGGGTAAGTAACCTGCGACTACGGTCGTGTCCGGCGGCGACCCCGCCGTGCGGGATCGTTTTGCCGCCGTCGCTCCCCCCGCGTCGCGGCGCCGCTTCCCGGACAGATTTATATCCCCGACGCGGGAGTCTCAGACAAGACTATGGGCCGCGTATACGCAGTCGTCAGCGCGAAAGGGGGGGTCGGCAAGACGACGACGGCGGCGAACCTCGCGGCGGTGCTGGCCGCGGCGGGATCGGACGTCGCCGTCGTCGACGGGGACCTCGGAATGGCGAACCTCGCGAGCGCGCTCGGGGTCCCGCTGGGCGACGTGACGCTCCACGACGTCCTCGCGGGCGACGCCGACGTCGACGAGGCGACTCACGAGGGGCCGCACGGGATGGCCGTCGTCCCCGGGTCGCCGGACCTCGACGCCTTCTCCCGGGCGGACCCCGAGGGGATGGAGTCGGTCCTCGATACGCTCCGCGAACGCCACGAGTACGTCGTCCTCGACACCGGCGCGGGGCTGAGCAACGACACCGTCGTGCCGCTCACCCACGTCGACGAGGTGCTCCTGGTCTCGACGCCGACCCGGGACGCCCTCGGCGACACCGACAAGACGCGCCAGGTGGCCGACCGCCTCGACGTCCCCGTCGCTGGCGCGGTCCTGACTCGGGCCGTCCCGGCGGACGCCGAGACCGACGCCGTCACCGACCTCCTCGACGCCGAGGTTCTGGGAACGGTCCCCGAGGCCTCCGAGATCCACCAGGCCGCGGCGGCCGGCGAGCCCCTGACCACGTTCGCGCCCGGCAGCGACGCCGCGGCGGCGTTCCGGTCGCTCGCGGCGACGCTCACGGGCGAGGGGATCGAGGGCGTCGGCGTGGCGGCGGACGCAGCGGAGCAGGACGAAAAAGCGGAGGCAGAGGCGGCGGAAGAAGCGGCGGAGTCGGAGACGTCGCCGGACGAGGACGTCGCGATCGAGGCGCCCAGCCCCGACGTCGACGTCGATCTCGACGGCGCCGACGCGGACTCCTCCGGGGACGCGCTCTCGGAGTACGTCTCCGACGACGGCGAGGAGGAGATCGTCGTCGCCGGCGACCACGAGGCCGACCTCGACCCGGACGCGGTCGAGCCCGACGATGACGACGCGTCCGAGCCGGAGTCGGAATCGGAGCCCGCCCCCGACGCGTCCGAAGGCACCGATTCGCCGGTCGGTTCGGCCGTCGAGGAGGCCGAACCGTCTCCGGCCGACGAACCGCTCGTCGAACCCGCGGATCCCGACGAACTCGAAGCCGGCCGCGAGGAGGCCCTCGCGGACGATCCCGACAGCAGCGTGTACACGACGTCGCTGTCGGACGACCCGGACGCGTCGGACGCGGACGCCGATGCGGATACTGCGACCGCGCCGCCCGACGACTCGGAAGCCGAAGCGCCGACGGAGGGCTCGTCCGAGCCGTCGACGGCGGACGAGTCGCCGACTGCAGCCGACTCGACCGCGTCCGAGGACGACGAAGTGGATGCGGACGACGAAGCGGACACAGAGGACAAAGCGGACGCGGACGACGAAGACGGGAACGACCGCGGCCTCTTCGGTCGGTTCTTCGGCTGATCCGAGCCCTCCGCGTTACGGTCGAGGCTCCGCTCCGCGCGGCCCGAAGCGGGACCTTCTTTTATGCGGGTGCGGTGAGTCGTCGATATGGCAGAGAAAGATTCGCGCGTTCCCTTCTGGTGGCTCGTCCTGTTCCTACTGTTGGCGCTGGGCGCCGGGGCCGCGGCGGTGATCGTCGTCGGCGGGTCGCTCGTGGCAGCCCCCGCCGCTCTGATTCCGGTCCCGCTCCCGTAAGCGGGAGCCTCCGGCCCAGGTCGTTCGAGGTGCCTCGGTCGAGGGGCCCGAACTCACATCGACTCGGGCGCTTCGATCCCGAGGACGTCGAGCGCGTTCGCGACGGTGTGTCGCGCCGCCTCGACGAGCCCGAGCCGCGCGGCCGAGACCGCCTCGTCGTCGGCGTTGAGGACCGAGCACTCCCGGTAGAACGTGTTGAACGTCTCCGCGAAGTCGCGGGCGAACGTCGCGACGACGTGGGGTTCGAGGTCGTCGGCCGCGCGCTCGATCACGGCCGGGAAGCGCGCGATCGCTTCGAGGAGCGCGCGCTCGGCGTCGGTCGTGAGCAGCGAGGCGTCGGCGGCGGGCTCGATCCCGGCCTCGGCCGCCTCGTTCTCGATCCCGCAGCACCGCGCGTGGACGTACTGGACGTACGGCGCCGACTGCGCCTCGAAGTCCAGCGCGCGCTCCCACTCGAAGGTGATCCCCTTGGTGGGCTGTTTGGAGACGATGTCGTAGCGGACCGCGCCGATCCCGACCTGGCGGGCGATGCGGTCGATGTCTTCTGTATCGAGGTCGTCGTCGCGGATGCGCGAGTCGAGCCGGTCTTCGACCTCCTCGCGGGCCCGGCGGACCGACTCGTCGAGCAGGTCGTCGAGGTCGACGCCGGTCCCCTCGCGGGTCGACATCCCGCCCTCGGGGAGGTTCACCCACGAGTAGAACGTCTGTCTGAGCTGGTCGGTGTCGTTGCCCAGCACGTCCAGGGCCGCCTCGAGCTGTTCGGCCTGGAGCTTGTGGTCCTCTCCCAGGACCGTGACCGCCTCGTCGTAGTTCTCGAACTTCCACTCGTGGTGGGCGAGGTCCCGCGTCGTGTAGAGGGTCGTGTCGTCCGAACGGAGGAAGACGAGGTTCTTGTCGATGCCGTACTCCGAAAGGTCGAGTTGCCAGGCGTCCTCCTCGTAGACGGCCTCGTCCGAGTCCTTCAGCCGGGTGACGACCTCGTCGGCGTCGCCGTTCCGGATGAACGTCGTCTCCTTGACGAAGCGGTCGAACTCCGCGGGGAGCCGTTCGAGGGAGGCCCGCATCCCCGAGAGCACCTGGTCGACGACGGTCGCCACGCGCTCGAAGGTCGCCTCGTCGCCCGCTTCGAGGCCCCGCATAATCTCGGCGATCTCCGCTTCGGCCTCGGCGACCGCCTCGTCGTCGGCGGACTCGAGGAAGTCGTTGCCCTTCCGGTAGTAGCGCACGAGGTCGTAGTCCGCGCGGTCCCGCTCCGGTTCAGGTAGATCGGACTCGTCGAAGGTCTCGTAGGCCCAGGTGAACACCGCGACCTGACGGCCGGCGTCGTTGACGTAGTAGTGGGTCTCGACGTCGTCGCCGGCGTACTCCAGCAGGCGCGCGACGGCGTCGCCGAAGATGGGGTTGCGCGCGCGGCCGACGTGGACCGGCCCGGTCGGGTTCGCGCTCGTGTGCTCGACGACGACCGACGTGTCGGTCGCGGGGAGTTCGCCGTACGCCGCGTCACGACCGGCGTCGAGCGTGTCGGCGTAGTAGGCCTCCGAGACGTAGAAGTTCACGTACGGGCCCTGGGTGTCGACGCGGTCGACGTACTCGTAGTCGGCGGGATCGATCTCGCTCGCGACGTCCTCGGCGACGGCCGGCGGGGGCGCGCCGACCTCGCCGGCGAGCCGGAACGCGACGCTCGACGCCAGCGTCGCCGGCATATCCTCCGGGGGCTCTTCGACCCCGAGGTCGTCCCTCGGGAGGTCGAGGGCGGCAAGCGCCGCTTCGACCGCCGCCTCCACCTCCGAACGGAAGGCTCTGAACATACCCGCCGTTGTCGAACCGCGACTAAAGGCCTTTCCGAACGCCTCCGCGGCGGCTTCGGCGTCGGTCGGAGCGTCCCCGCCGTCCGGTCGCCGTCCCCGGGAGGTCGACGCCGATACCGACGCTTTTAGGATGCGGTCGACCCAATCCTGATACGACTCCCAGTTCCGGAACTCCCCTCGCCACACCGTAACGCATTCGTTACGCATCTCACTCCCGTTATACTTAACACGGCCCGCTCCCAACTCCGGACGATGTCAGAATCGGCAGTCTCCACCGTCGGTCACGACGAGCTGGCGGCGCTCAAGTTCGTCGCGCTCGAAGGCGGGCGGTCGGAGCCGGTCAAGATCTCCTGTTCGAGCCTCGCCGACCGCCTCGACGCGTCGAGTCAGACCGCCTCTCGGCGGCTCCAGCGTCTCGAGCAGGCGGGGCACCTCGAGCGCGACGTCGTCGCCGACGGCCAGTGGGTGTCGCTCACCGAATCGGGCGAGGCGGCGCTCCACCGCGAGTACTCCCACTACCGGCGGATCTTCGAGGGGGCGGACCCCTCGACGGTCGAACTCGACGGCACGGTCACGAGCGGGATGGGCGAGGGCAGACACTACATCTCGCTGTCGGGCTATATGGAACAGTTCACGGAGCGCCTCGGCTACGAGCCCTTCCCCGGCACGCTCAACGTCGAACTCAGCGAGGAGAGCATCCGCTCGCGCTCGGCGATGTCGTCGCTATCGGGGATCCCGATCGACGGCTGGGAGGACGACGAGCGGACCTTCGGACCGGCGACCTGCTACGCCGCGGCCGTCTCCGACGGCGACGCGGTCGCCGAGCCGACCCACATCATCGTCCCCGAGCGCACCCACCACGACGAGACGCAGCTGGAGATCATCGCGCCCGTGCGCCTCCGCGACGAGCTCGACCTCGCCGACGGCGACCGGGTGACGGTCCGGGTGGAGGCGGTCGAATGACCCGCTCGACCGCCGACGTCGCCGACGCGGGCGAGGGGGACCGCCGGGAGCGGAGCCCCGACAGCGCGGTCGACCGCGCCGTCGCCGCCTTCCAGCGGGGCGATCCGGTCCTCGTCCACGACGCCGCCGACCGCGAGGGCGAGACCGATATCGTCTACCCCGCGGGCGCGGTCGACGCCGACGCCGTCGTCCGGCTCCGCGCCGACGCGGGCGGGCTGATCTGCACCGCCGTCTCCCACGAGGTCGCCGACACGATCGAGCTCCCCTTCCTCGAAGACGAACTCGATCATCCCGCGAGCGCCGACCACGACCTCGCGTACGACGACCGCTCGTCGTTCTCGCTGCCGGTGAATCACCGCGAGACGTTCACCGGGATCACCGACGACGACCGCGCGCTCACCATCCGTCGGCTCGCCGACGTCGCCGACGCGGTCGCGGCGTCGACCGAGGACTACGACGCCGAGGACTTCGCCGCCGAGTTCCGGACGCCCGGCCACGTCCACGTCCTCCGCGGCGCGCCGGGCCTGCTCGACGACCGCCGCGGCCACACCGAACTGGGGCTCGCGCTGGCCGACGCGGCGGGCCTCCCGCCCGCGGTCGTCGTCTGCGAGATGCTCGACGCCGAGACCGGCGGCGCGCGGACGCCGACCGACGCGCTCGAATACGCCCGCCGGAACGACCTCGTCTACGTCGAGGGCGCGGACGTCATCGACCGGCTGGGCTGATTTTCCCCCGACTCCGGTCACTCCCGGAGATCCCGCCAACTCCGCGCGGGGGTCCAGTCCAGTTTCTCCTCGGCTCTCGCGGTGTCGATCAGCGATTCGTGGCCCTCGAAGGTCCGTCGCGTCTCGGCCTCCGGATAGACGCGCGCCGCGACTTCGGCTGTCGGCGTCGCCGTCGTCGTGTCGTCCGCGGCGGCCCAGAAGCGCTCGTGGCCCGAGAACGAAGCCTCGACGCAGCGCCGGACCAGGTCGGCCGCGTCCCCGCGGTGCAGGTACGCGAACAGCGTGTTGCGCGCGACGTGGAAGTCGCCACGCTCGCGGATCGCCGAAAGCGAGCGGTCCGGCTCGACGAGTTCGGCCCGCATCTCGGACTCGCTCGGCATCCAGGGGAACCGCAGCGAGACGATCGTCTCCGGGCCGTCCGGCCGGCGGGCGAAGCCGTCGGCGACGACCTCGAGCGTCTGTTTGCCGATGCCGTAGGAGGTCGACGGCGTGAGCCGGTGGGACTCGTCCACCGGGAGCGCGTCGATCCGGGCCGGCCCGGGCTCGAACCCCCCGCCCATCGCGGAGAGGCTCGACGCGAGGACGACGATGTCGACGCCGAGCGCCTCCGCGGCCTCGAGCACGAGATACGTGCTCACGGCGTTGCTCTCGAAGACGACGTGGCCGGGATCGCCGCCGGGCGTCGACAGGGTTCCGAGGTGGACGACGGCGTCGGCGCCGGCGGTCGCGAGCGCGCCGTAGAGGTCCCCCGCGTCCGTCGCGTCGGCCCGGACGTTGCGGTCGGCGACGTCGGACCCGCCGCGCCGTGAGATGTTGACGACCTCCCGTCCCGCCTCCCGGAGCGCCTCGACGACGGTCGATCCGATCCGGCCGGTCCCGCCCGTGACCGCGACTGTGGATTCGCCCATCGCCGCCCACCACGTCCGTATCCCCCAAGAAACCCCGGAGAGCGGTTCGCCTACTGTTATATACCCCAAGGTGCAACTGAACGGCATATGGGATTCGACGAGATGGACGTCGACACGATCTGGCAGGACGGTTCGTTCGTCGACTGGGACGACGCGACGGTCCACGTTCTCACGCACGGCCTCCACTACGGCACGGGCGTCTTCGAGGGCGTCCGGTGTTACGACACGGAGAACGGCCCGGCCATCTTCCGCTGGGAGGAACACCTCGACCGCTTCTACCAGTCGACCAAACCCTACGATATGGAGATCCCCTTCTCCCGCGACGAGCTCACCCAGGCCACCCTGGAGCTCATCCGCCGGGAGGAACTGGAGTCCTGCTACATCCGCCCGGTCGCCTTCTACGGCTACGGCTCGCTCGGCGTCAGCCCGAAGGACAACCCCGTGAACGTCGCCATCGCGGCCTGGCCGTGGGGCGCGTACCTCGGCGAGGAGGCCCTGGAGAAGGGCGTCGAAGTGATGATCTCCTCGTGGCGCAAGCACGCCTCCAGCCAGATCCCGACGAACGCGAAGACGACTGGCTTATACGTCAACTCGATGCTCGCCGGCGAGGAGGCCCGCCGCAACGGCTTCACCGAGGCGATCGTTCTCAACAAGGAGGGCGACGTCGCTGAGGGTCCCGGCGAGAACCTCTTCCTCGTCCGCGACGGCGAGATCTACACGCCCGGTCTCTCCGAGAGCATCCTCGACGGCATCACCCGGAACACGGTGATCGAACTCGCCCGCGAGCGCGGCTACACCGTCCACGACCAGGCGACGATCTCCCGCGGCGAACTCAACACGGCCGACGAGCTGTTCTTCACCGGCACCGCCGCTGAAGTGACGCCGATCCGGAAGGTCAACAACGTCGAGATCGGCGACGGATCGCGCGGCCCCGTCACCGAAGAGCTCCAGCAGGCCTTCTTCGACCTCGTCGAGCGCCGGACCGACGAACACGACGAGTGGTTCACGTACGTCTAGACACCCACCTTTTTACTTCGTCGGGTCGCGCGAGCGCGACCCTCCTCGCAAAAAGCTGGACCAAAAAGAGCCCGCGAGACTCGCGTTCGCTCGTCTCGCGGTGCCACCGCTGGTGATTCCGCCACCGCACCGGTTCCGCGATCAGTCCTCCGAACGAGCGTCGATGTCGATCGTCGGACTCCGCTCTTCCTCGCCGAACCCTGCGGACAGCACCCGCGTGAGCGCCTCCTCGATGCGCTCGTCGGTCTCGGTGATGTCCTCGGATTCGACCTCTAACACGAACCCCGTGGTGATGTTCGGTGCGGTCGGCATGAACAGCACCTCGCGCCCGTCGTCCGTGACCTTGCCCGTCTTGAACGCCGTCATCCGCATCCCGTCCCAGGGTTCGATCTTCACGGGCTTCTGCAGGTCCTCGGTCCCGGAGACAGCGGTCTCGACCGCCAGCTTCGAGGCGTTGTACAGCACGCGGACCAGCGGCACGCGGTTCATCGCGGCGTCGAGGTACGCCTCGAACAGCCGGCCGATCGTCGTCCGCATCAGGTAGCCGACCGAGAGGACCAGCATCACGAAGACCGTGACGGCGACGACGAACCCGATCGGCTCCGGCAGCTGCCGGATCACCGGCAGGTCGACGATCCGCGAGTAGAGGTAGTTGAGGACGAACAGGATCACGAGGACCGGCGTCAGGACGATCAGGCCGCTTGCGAAGTCGCGCCTCCAGGAGGACATCTATCGACTCGTAGATGCGGCCACGGGGTTAAATGACTACTGTCGCCGCCGGAATCGGAAACCGGGGACACTTTTGTGACTCCCCGGGGAGGCGACACGTATGCTCCTCGATCTGGTCGCCTTCGCGTTCTGGGCGATGCTCCCCGCCTACGTGCCGAACAACGTCGCCGTCCTCGCCGGCGGCGGGGCGCCCATCGACGGCGGCCGGACGATGGGCGGCCGCCGACTCCTCGGCGACGGGAAGACCTGGCGCGGCACGGCCGTCGGCACCCTCGCCGGCGTCGCGCTCGCGGGGGCACTGAACGTCGTCGCGCCCGTCTTCGTTCGATTGACCGGCCTCTCGGTCCCGACGTTCCCGATCGCGGCCGCCTTCGGCCTCGCGTTCGGCGCGATGCTCGGCGACGTCACCGCCTCGTTCCTCAAGCGCAGGACCGGCCGGGAGCGCGGCGCGGCCTTCCCCGTCGTCGACCAACTGGACTTCGTCGTCGGCGCGCTCGCCTGTACCGCCGCCGTCGACCTCGCGTGGTTCCTCGACACCTTCTCGCTCGCGGTCGTCGGCGTCGTCGTCGTGCTCACGCCCGTGCTTCACGTCGTGACGAACGTGATCGCCTACCTCCTCGGACTGAAGGACGAGCCCTACTAACCCACCTTTTTCTCGGGGGTCCTCGGCCGCGCTGCGCGCGGCCTCGAACCCCCGACAAAAACCTGGAGGGAAAACGTGCCGCGAGACTCGCGTTCGCTCGTCTCGCGGTGAGCGCGCTGGTGGTTCCGCTACCGCCCCGCACCGCTTCCGCACTGC
>JBDGUM010000058.1:10479-15057 GCA_042215855.1 Halobellus sp.
CTCGCGGTGAGCGCGCTGGTGGTTCCGCTACCGCCCCGCACCGCTTCCGCACTGCTCGCTCTCCTCCTGCCCCACGAGGACCTACCGCGACGCCGAATCGTCCCGTTTAAGCGCCTCCCTCGCGCTTTTCCACCTAATGACGAACGACGAACTCATCACCGCGCTCCGCGACGCCGACGCCGTCAAGTTCGGGGAGTTCGAGCTCTCCCACGGCGGCACCTCCGAGTACTACGTCGACAAGTACCTCTTCGAGACCGACCCCCACTGCCTCGAACTCGTCGCCGAGGCCTTCGCCGAGAAGATCCGCGAGGGCAAGCTCGCGGGCGTCGCCCTCGGCGCCGTGCCGCTCGTCGCGGTCACGAGCGTCGAGACCGGCCTGCCCTACGTCATCGCCCGCAAACAGGCCAAGGAGTACGGGACCGGCAACCGCATCGAGGGCCGACTCGCGGAGGGCGAGGAGGTCGTCGTGCTGGAGGACATCGCCACGACCGGCAAGAGCGCGCTCGACGCCGTCGAAGCCCTCCGCGAGGCCGGCGCCGTCGTCGACCGCGTGCTCGTCGTCGTCGACCGCCAGGAGGGCGCGAGCGAGCGGCTGGCCGAGGCCGACGTCGAACTCGACGCGCTCGTGACCGCCGACGACCTGCTCGCGGACGCGGACCGCTGATCGACTTCCGTCTTCTGTCTCGCTGCCAATCCACGTTCGTGGGATTTTCTACGCGATCCGGTATCGAAGTATTCATACTTACGCAACCGCGCACACCGTGATATGAACAGAGCGGAGAAAGCGGCCCTCCAGCTACAGGCGGTCGCGGTCCTGCGGATGCTCAAGGAGACCCGCACGTACGACGAACTCGCGTCCCTCACCGGTCTCCCCGCGGGCGACCTCAACCGCTACGTCAACGGCCACGTCCTCCCGGGGATCGAACGCGCCCGCGAGGTCGTCGAGGGCGTCGGCCGCGACGCGCTCGCCGCGGAGCTCGAAGCCCGCGTCGAGGTCGACGACGAGGGCTACGTCGACAACTCCGGCATCGTCTTCGACCAGTCTTTCCTCGATCTCGTCGCCCCCGTCGCCGCCAACGCGCTCGGCTTCGAGCGCCCCGACGTCGTCCTGACCGCCGCCACCGACGGCATCACGCTCGGTGCCGCGATGGCGGGTTACTTCGACGCCCGCGTCGCCTACGCCAAGAAGTCGAAGGAGACCGCCGTCGAGGAGTTCATCGAGTCCCGCCAGCGGCTCGCCTCCGGGATCGAACTCACCTACTACCTCCCCGCCCGGGCGATCTCCCGCGGCGAGCGGGTCCTCGTCGTCGACGACCTCATCCGATCGGGCGAGACCCAGGAGCTCCTCCTCGACATCGCGACCCAGGCCGACGCCGAGGTCTCGGGCGTCTTCGCGCTGATCGCGGTCGGCGACGAGGGCATCGAGCGCGCCCGCGATCTCACCGACGCGCCCGTCGGCGCGCTCTCGACGTTCGACGCCGAGTGACGCGGTCGGCGATGAACGAGGCGAGGGCCGGGTCCCCGATATGGCAACTCTTATAATTCAGATCGGGGCTATGCTCAGACGTGCATTATGGGCCTCGTTGAATCCGTCGAGAACTTCTTCGATGTACAAGAACACGGATCCTCGATCCGCACCGAGATCCTCGCCGGCCTGACGACGTTCCTGACGATGTCCTACATCGTCGTGGTGAACCCCTCGATCCTCACGGATCAGCCGAACATCCCCGGACCCGACGGCATCGCCATCGCCGGGATGTCGCCCGGGGAGATCCAGTCGATGCTCGCGGTCGTCACGATCATCGCGGCGGCGACGGCGACGTTCGTGATGGCGGTCTACGCCAACCGACCGTTCGCGCAGGCGCCGGGGCTCGGCCTCAACGCCTTCTTCGCGTTCACCGTCGTCGGCGCGCTCGGGGTCCCCTGGGAGACCGCGCTCGCGGCCGTGGTCGTCGAGGGGATCATCTTCATCGCCCTCACCGCGATCGGCGCCCGCGAGTACGTGATCAAGCTCTTTCCCGAGCCCGTGAAGTTCGCCGTCGGGACCGGGATCGGCCTGTTCCTGGCGATCATCGGCCTCCAGGCGATGGGCGTCGTCGTCGACGACCCCGCGACGCTCGTCACGCTCGGATCGGTCGCCTCCAACCCGGTGGCGATCGTCTCGGTGCTCGGCCTCTTCTTCACCTTCGCGCTCTACGCCCGCAACGTCCCCGGCTCGATCATCATCGGCATCCTCGCGACATCCTTCGTCGGCTGGGCGGTCACCGCGTTCGGTCCCCTCACGCCGGAGGCCGGCCTCGTCGCCGGATCGACGGCCGTCCGGTACGACATCTCGCCGCTGGCGGGCGCGTTCCTCTCCGGACTCAGCCAGGTCGAAGGGTTCACGTTCGCGCTCATCGTCTTCACGTTCTTCTTCGTCGACTTCTTCGACACCGCCGGCACGCTCGTCGGCGTCGGCCAGGCGGGCGACTTCCTCGACGAGGACGGGAACCTCCCCGACATCGACGAGCCGCTGATGGCCGACGCGATCGGGACGACCGTCGGCGGGATGCTCGGCACCTCGACGGTCACGACCTACATCGAGTCCGCCTCGGGCGTCGAGGAGGGCGGCCGGACCGGCCTGACGGCGCTCACCGTCGCCGTGCTGTTCGTCCTCTCGCTCGCGATCGTGCCGCTGGCGACCATAATCCCCCTCTATGCTTCCCACATCGCGCTGGTCGTCATCGGCGTCGTGATGCTCCGGAACGTCGTCGACATCGTCTGGACGGATCTCACGCAGGCGATCCCGGCCGGATTGACGATCCTCGTGATGCCCTTCGCGTACTCCATCGCCTACGGCATCGCCGCCGGCATCGTCTCATACCCGGTGATCAAGCTCGCGGCCGGCGAGCGCGACGACGTCCGCCTCGGCCACTGGGCGCTCGCGGGCGCGTTCGTCGTCTACTTCGTCGTCCGGACCGGCGGCGTCCTGACCGCGCAGGTGTAGTTCGCGCTCCGAGGCTGCGGCCGCCCGTTCCCGTCCGGAGATCGACGACCGACCGCAAGAGATTCAATAGTGAGTCACTGAAGCCGCGGTGTGACGATTCCGCCTTCGCTCTCCCGGAAGACCGCGGTCCGCGGCCTGGCGCTCCTGCTCGTGGTCTCACTCCTCGCGCCGTCGGCGGTGTCGGCGCTGACGTACGATCCCAGCCAGGATACGAGTCTGGAACCCGGCACGATCACGAACCCCGCCAGCGGCCCCACCGTCATCAGCACGCAGGGCTACACGTTCCGCGGCAACACGAACCCGAAGAAGCCCGCCCGGATCGTCTCGGTCGGTCCCCGCGGCGACCTCCGGTGGACCCACGACGACCGGATCGGCGGCAACGCGTGGTTCTTCGACGTCGACCCGCTGCCGAACGGGAACCTGCTCGTCTCCTCGCCCCGCGCCGGCGACACGCTCGTCTTCGAGCTGAACCCCGAGACCCGGGAGCGCGTCTGGCAGAAGCGGTTCAACATGACCGACACCCACGACGTGACCTACATCGGCGAGAACCGCATCGCCATCGCGCACATGCGGAACTGGAACGCCTCTGCCGAAGTGAGCGACGACCGGATCGTCGTCTACAACCGTTCCACGGGGGAGTTCACCTGGGAGTGGTACTTCAGGAACCACTACCCCGCGAGCACCGACGGCGGCTACAACGACGACTGGTCCCACGTCAACGACGTCGACCCGGTCGGCGAGGACCGCCTCCTCCTCTCGCCGCGCAACTTCGATCAGGTCATCGTCGTCGATATGTCGTCGAAGAAGATCGTCGAGCGGCTGGGGAGCGACGGCAACTACTCGGTGCTCAGAGAACAGCACAACCCCGACTGGCTCGTCAGCGAGAACGGCACGCCGACGATTCTGGTCGCCGACAGCGGCAACAACCGCGTCGTCGAGTACGCGAAGGACGGCGACGAGTGGGTCCGGACCTGGAGCGTCGGCGGCGAGTCGCTCAACTGGCCGCGGGACGCCGACCGCCTCCCCAACGGCAACACCCTGATCACGGACACCCTCAACCACCGCGTGATAGAGGTCACTCCCACGGGTGAGGTCGTCTGGGAGTACTACGCCACCTGGGGCCCCTACGACGCCGAGCGGATCGGGACCGGTCCCGAGTCGTCGGGCCCGACGATCCGCGATCTGAACGCCAGCGGGACCTACGAGATCACCGGAAGCGCACAGCTCACCGCCGGCGGCGAGGGGGGCGTCGGCTTCGCGGGGCGGATCCGCGCGACGTTCGCCGGCACCGTCCTTGAGGGGCCGATGACCGAGTTCGCCACCCGCTGGGCGCACGTGACGCCGTGGCTCCGCCCGGTCTGGATGTCCGGCTGGGACTTCGTGTGGGCCATCGCGGCCGTCCTCGTCGGCCTCTCGTGGGCCGGCGGTGAACTGATCGCCGGCCGGAAGCGGATCCTGGCGGGGGTGGAGCGGCTCGCCGATCGCTTCTAATAATGACTAGTCTCACTGTGTACCGGTGATCGCCACATACGGTCACGGCGATCACCGGTAAGAGACGAGACTAGTCGTTATAAGTCCCTGCCCCGGCCCTC
>JBDGUM010000130.1:0-14983 GCA_042215855.1 Halobellus sp.
CGCGAGCGCGCGATCACGAGTGCGGGACGCCCGCGGAGACGACGTCATAATGATTAGTCTCACTGTTTGCCGGTGATCGCCACCCACGGTCACGGCGATCACCGGTAAGAGACGAGACTAGTCGTTATCAGGCCTTCACTCGCCGTTGTGGAAGCCGACGGCGACGTCGCCGTCGTCGTAGGTGACGCCCGCGGCGCAGACCGCGTGCTCGTAGTCGAGGTCGTAGGCGGCGCGGGCGATGGCTGCGGGATCCGCCGAGGCGCCGCCCGCGAAGTCGATCGGCGTCGGCGCGTCCGCCTCGTAGGTGGCGACCAGCGTCGGCTCGTCGACGGCCTCGACGACGAGCGCGTCGCGGCGGACGGTGGCGATGTAGGAGTCCGCGCCGACGACGCCCGCGACGCGCGGGGTGTCGTAGTCGTCCTTCTCGTAGTCGAGCGCCAGGAGGGACTGCGCGAGCGCGTCGCGGGCGGGGTAGCCCAGGTCGAGCTTCTCGGCGATCGGATCGACGTGGGAGCCGTTGCCGACGACGACCGCGTCGCCGCCCCTCCGGACGCAGTTGTAGGAGACGTAGGGATTGTCGTTCGCGGGCGCGTCGGGCGTCGGCCCGACCGTGAGCACCCCGTCGCGGTCGGTGATTCGGCGGTTGGGGAACGAGCGGGAGGAGACGCGGTAGGCGCCGAAGTCCGGCGCGACGATCACGAACCGTCCGATGTACATACACGAACGTGGCCAAGAGGTGGGTAAATAGGTGATGGATTGTGCACGAAAGCGGTGGTCGGCGGCGAGCAGGGGCGCGGCCGAGCCGAGCGCTGGCGCGTTCCGCCAACCTTCTTGAACCCGCCTGTCAACTGTCCGAACTGATGTCCCCTGCGCCCTCCACCTCCGAACGATCGCCCGCCTCGGAAGAACTGGTCCCCCGGACGGTCGACACCTCACGGCTCGCGGCGTTCTTCGGCGTGTTGCTCGTCCTCGCAGTCGGCTTCGTCGCGGCCGCCCGAGTCTCGAACGTCCGGCTCGTGGCCCTCGCACCGGCGTATATGTTCACGCCGCTCGTCGCCGCCGCGATCACGATGTGGCGGAGCGACGTCTCGGTCGGCGAGGTCGGCGTGCGGATCGGCCGTCTCCGCTGGTATCCGGCGGCCGCGGTGGTACCCCTCGCGCTCGTCGCCGTCGCGCTCGGGCTGTCGATCGCCGCGCCCGGCGTGACGTTCGATCCGACGGCGGATCCGACGCCCGGCATCGGACTCCCGTCGGGACTCGTCGGGATCGTCGCGCTCGCTGGCCTGGTCCTCGGACTCGGAATGACCGTCAACGCGGCCTTCGCGCTGGGCGAGGAGGCCGGCTGGCGGGGCTACCTCCTCTGGGAGCTGGCGCCGCTCGGCTTCTGGCGGGCCAGCGCGCTGATCGGCGTCGTGTGGGGGCTCTGGCACGCGCCGGTGATCCTCGACGGCTACAATTACCCCTCGTTCCCGCTCGTCGGCGTCGGCGCGATGACGGTCGCGACGGTGGCGTTCTCGCCGCTCTACACCTACGTCTGCCTCCGCGCGCGTTCGGTCCTCGCGGCCGCCGTCTTCCACGGCGTCTTCAACGCGAGTGCGGGCATCGTCACAGCCTACGCCGCCACGGAGTCGGCACTCCTCGACGAGCTCGTCGCGAGCCCCGTCGGCCTCGCCGGCATCGCGGCGTTCGGGCTCGCGACGGCGGCGCTGGCGATCGTCGGCACTCCGGAGCTGTCGCGGGCCGCGCTCGGCAGCGAACGAGCCGACTCCGACGGACCGAGTCGCGGCTGAGCACCCCCATCGAAGCGAGTGTCCGCCCGCCGCGGGCCCCGACTTCGCAACACTCATATGGAGCCACGGGCTACGGGCGACTGCGCAGTCCCATGGGGTAGTGGCCAATCCTGAAGCCTTCTGGGGGCTTCGACCCAGGTTCGAATCCTGGTGGGACTACTCTTCTCGGCCGTCCAGAACGACCAGTAGCGGCTCGTCCCGGATGCCGCCGTCGGCGGAGTGCGAGCAGGGACCGGCCCTCGGCCCCCGGACCCGTCGCCGCCGGGGCGCGGGTCCGACGCCTGCGGAGTGCGCGCGAGCGACGCCGCAACCCACGTCG
Source organism: Halobellus sp. (assembly GCA_042215855.1). Taxonomy (GTDB): domain Archaea; phylum Halobacteriota; class Halobacteria; order Halobacteriales; family Haloferacaceae; genus Haloquadratum. The sequence continues at coordinate 2,110 of JBDGUM010000130.1, forward strand.
CGGCGCCCCGTCGGGGAGCCCTCCCGCGATCGGTTCGGCCCTGCCTGTTCCGAACCCGATTCAGTCCGCCGATTACAGTTGTGTGAATGACAGTGGACGTCGCGGCGTCCGGTGGTTCAGTTGACTGCACTTCCGCGTCACCGAGTGCACACAACTGTAACGATACCGCGAAATGCGGCTTTTGTTACACTGAATTTTTCACGAAATGATTGATCAAATTTTTTCAGAAGCCCCATTCTCGTTTCTCATTCGATCTCATCGGATCCGAGGAGAAATAAAACGTAATCACATTATAAAACGGCATGTCCGCAACCGGCGGCGTATGAACCGTGGGACACCAGGTTCAGCCACGACGGACGCACCGAGACGCTCCGATGACTGCCGGCCGACGGAGGTGACGGCGACGGATGGTTAGCACGGCCACGCTCGCGATCGCGGGGGCGGTCCCGATCGCGGTCGCCTTCGTCCTGCTCGTCGGCCTGCGGTGGTCGGCGGTCCGCGCGATGGGCGTCGGATGGGTGCTCGCCACGGCGCTCGGACTGACGATCTGGGGAATGAACCCGAGCTGGTGGGTCGCCTCGGCGGTCTTCGGCGCGCTCCAGGCGGTGAACATCATCCTGATCGTCTTCGGCGCGATCCTCCTGATGAACTACCTCGACGGGAGCGGCGCCATCTCGACGATCCGGTGGTACTTCACGCAGATCGAGTCCGACCGCCGCGTGCAACTGCTCCTCATCGGCCTCGGGTTCGAGACGATCATCGAGGGCGCCGCCGGGTTCGGGACGCCGGGCGCGCTCGCCGCGCCGCTCTTCATCGGCCTCGGGTTCCCGCCGCTGGCGGCGGCCGTCTTCGGCCTGTTCTTCAACGCGCCGAACCCGCCGTTCGGCGCCGCCGGCACGCCGATCCTCGGCGGCGTCGGCGCCGTGATGACGGACGGGCTCCTCCCGCAGGGCGTCGCCGTCTCGGAGTTCCTCAAGATGGTCAGCGCCTGGACCGGCGTGATAACGGGAGTCACGTACGTCTTCTGGGGCTTCCTCGGCGTCGTCCTGCTGATCTACTGGTTCGGCGACGACGGCGAACGCTCGGTCCGGGGCGCACTTCGGACGGCGGCCCCCGTCGCGCCGTTCGCGTTCGTGCTCGGGATCGTCGCCGGCGGCGTCCAGTGGGCCGTCGCCTGGTTCATCGGACCCGCCCTGCCCGACATCGCCGCGGGGTTCGTCGTCCTCGGCATCGGGATGGTGATGGCGAACAGGGACATACTCGTCCCGGAGGACCGGTGGGACTTCCCCGACAGTTCGACGTGGAACGACACCTGGCGCGGAGGCCTCGACCTCGACGAGATCGCGGTCGAGAAGCCGAGCAAGGAGATGCCCGTCCTGCTCGCGTGGACGCCGTACCTCCTCGTCGCCGCCCTGCTCCTGATCACGCGCTGGCCGACGCTCACGATCGGCGGCCAGCAGATCGTCGACGTGGTGAGTTCGTTCACCGTCGGCTTCGACGTCCTCGGGTACGAACAACTCCACTGGGCGATCAGCTACCTCTACCTGCCGGGGACGTTCCCGTTCCTGCCGGTCGCCGTCCTGACCGGCTTCCTCCACGGGATGGACGTCGACGGGATGCGCGACGCGTGGCGGGAGTCCGTCGACCAGACGATCGTGCCGGCGCTGACGCTCGTCGTCGCCGTCTCGATGACCCAGATCATGATCCAGTCGAAGGTCAACCCCGCAGACGTCATCGGGATGATGCAGGCGCTCTCGCGGGGACTCGCGACGATCGCCGGCGGCCTGCTTCCGATCATCTCGCCGTGGATCGGCGCGCTGGGCGCGTTCATGACCGGGTCGAACACCTCCTCGGACATCCTGTTCAGCGTGCTCCAGTACAACGCGGCCGGACAGGTCGGCATCTCGCAGACAGTCACCGTCGCGCTGCAGAACACCGGCGGCGGCATCGGGAACATGATCTCCGTGCTCAATCTCGCCGCCATCGGCGGCGTCGCCGGGGTCGCCGGCCGCGAGGGCGACATGATGCGCAAGACGATCGTCCCGACGGTCATCTTCGCGCTCTGGGCCGGGCTCCTCGGCCTGATCTTCGTGTACGTCGCGCCGGGAGGGTCGATACCGTTCTGACCGGATCACCCCGCACGACCTTCGACGCTACGCCGGTTTGTTTTCATTAGATTATACTACGTTTTTCCACTATTGGAGTCTCAAAACCGTAAATTCGTGCATTTTATTGTTATTCGGTATGTAGTGTGATATATGTCATCGGAGCCGGATGATGGTCCGGACCCGCACCTCGACGGGCGGGCCGACTACGACCACGCGGACGGCCGAATCGCCCGCCCCGATCTCGCGGCGGCCCTCGCGGAGCGAATCGAGGGCGACGTGACGTTCGACGAGTACTCGCGGCAGCTGTTCGCCACCGACGCGAGCATCTACGAGGTCACGCCGATCGGCGTGGTTCGGCCGAAGACGACCGCGGACGTCGCGAGCGTCGTCTCGTACTGCAACGAGCGCGAAATCCCGGTGCTCCCGCGCGGCGGGGGGACCAGCCTGGCGGGGCAGACGGTCAACGAGGCCGTCGTCCTCGACTTCAAGCGGCACATGGACGAGTGCCTCGGCGTCGATCCCGACGCCCGCGAGACCAGCGCCCAGGCCGGGATCACGCTGGCAGAACTGAACGCGGCCGTGGAGCCCGAGGGACTGAAGTACGCCCCCGACCCCGCCTGGGGGGACAAGTCGGTCCTCGGCGGCTGCATCGGCAACAACTCGACGGGCGCCCACTCGCTCAAGTACGAGAAGGCCGACGGCTACATCGAGTCCGTGACGGCCGTGCTCGCCGACGGGACCGTCACCGAGTTCGGGTGGATGGACCTCGCGGAACTCGACGCCGCCGCCGACCCGGACGGCGACCTCGAGGCGCGGATCTACGACGAGGTCCGCCGCGTGATCGAGGAGGAATCCGCGGCGGTGCGGGAGCGCTATCCCGACCTCAAGCGCAACGTCTCCGGGTACAACCTGGACGTGCTCGTCGAGGACGCCGAAACGCGGGGGGAGGTGAACCTGGGTCGACTGCTCGCCGGCAGCGAGGGAACCCTCGCCGTCGTCACGGAGGCCACGGTCTCCCTGGTTCCGATTCCGGAGACGACGAGCGTCGCGATGCTCGCCTACGACGACGTCCTCGACGCGATGCAGGACGTGGCCCCGATCCTCGAGCACGACCCGTCGGCGGTCGAGGTGATGGACGACGTCTTCCTCGAGATGGCCCGCGACACCGAGGAGTTCGCGGCGGTCGCCGGACTGCTCCCCGAGGGGACCGACTCGACGCTCCTGGTGGAGTTCTACGCGGACTCCGAGGCGGACGCGCGACGGAAGGTCGCCGACCTGATCGCCGATCGGGTGCCCGACGAGCGCGCGGCCGGCGAACCGAGCGACGGCGCGAGCGACGTGACGGACGCCGATCCGATGGCGGTGGACGTCCTCGAGGCGTACGACGACGAGCGCCAGGCCGAGTTCTGGAAGATGCGGAAGGCGGGCCTCCCGATCCTGCTCTCGAACACCGGCGACGACAAGCACTACCCCTACATCGAGGACACGGCGATCCCCGCCGAACACCTCCCCGAGTACGTCGCCGACTTCCGCGAGATCCTCGACGACTTCGACACTTTCGCGTCCTACTACGCGCACGCCGGTCCGGGCGTGCTCCACATCCGCCCGCTGATCAACCTCAAGACCCAGGACGGCGTCGACACGATGGAGGGGATCGCCGACCGCGTCACCGACCTGGTGATGAAGTACGACGGCTCGGTCTCGGGCGAACACGGGGACGGGCGCGCCCGCACCCAGTGGAACGAGAAGTTCTACGGCCGGGAGCTCTGGGAGACGTTCCGATCGCTGAAGCGCGCCTTCGACCCGAACTGGATCCTCAACCCCGGCCAGGTCTGCGGGGACGAGGACGGGCCGACCGACATGACCGAGGACCTCCGGTTCGATCCGGCGTACGACTTCGAGGCCCCCTTCGATCCCGAACTCGACTGGAACAACGAAAACGGGTTCCAGGGGATGACCGAACTCTGCCACGGCTGTGCGGGCTGTACCGGGTACCAGGACACGACGGGCGGGGTGATGTGTCCGACCTACCGCGCCGCCGACGAGGAGATCACGAGCACGCGGGGGCGCGCGAACGCGCTTCGGCAGGCGATGAGCGGCGACCTGCCCGACGACCCCACCGACGAGGCGTTCGTCTCGGAGGTGCTCGACCTCTGTATCGGCTGCAAGGGCTGCAAACACGACTGCCCGAGCGGGGTCGACCTGGCGAAGCTCAAGGCCGAGGTGACTCACGCCCACCACCAGGAACACGGCGTCGACCTCCGGGACCGGCTGTTCGCCAACGTCGACAGCCTGTTCGCGCTCGGGAGCCGCGTCGCGCCCCTGGCCAACGCGCTGTCGTCGCTGCCCGGGGCGGACTGGCTGCTCGAGAAGACGGTCGGCATCGCGAGCGAGCGGGAGACGCCGACCCTCCACGGGGAGACGGTCCGCGACTGGGCCGCGGCCCGGGACCCGGGCGTTCGGGAGTCCGCGGCGGACCGGTCGGTCGTCCTGTTCGTCGACGCGTACACGAACTACACGCGTCCCGCCGTGGGCCGGGCCGCCGTCGAGGTGCTGGAGGCGACCGGCACGCACGTCGCGGTGGCCGACACCAGCGACAGCGGCCGCCCCGCCTACTCGCTGGGGATGCTCGACAAGGCCCGGGGCGTCGCCCGCGAGAACGTCGCTCGGCTGGAGGACCACGTCGATGCGGGCCGGGAGGTCGTCTTCGTCGAACCCTCGGACGCCGTGATGGCGCAGTCGGACTACCTGGATCTGCTGGGTCACGACCACGACGGGGCAGAGCGGATCGCCGCGCACAGTTACGGCCTCTGTGAGTACCTCGACGCTCACCGGCTGGTCGGGGCGGCCGACTGGGACGCCGAGGGGTCGCTGACCTACCACGGGCACTGTCACCAGAAGGCGACGGCGAAGGACCACCACGCGGTCGGGGCCCTCCGCCGGGCGGGCTACGAGGTCGACCCCCTCGATTCGGGCTGTTGCGGGATGGCCGGCAGTTTCGGCTACGAGGCCGAGCACTACTCGATGAGCAGGGCCATCGGCGAGATCCTCTACGAGCAGGTCGAAGAGAGCGACGGCGACCGGGTGGTCGCCCCCGGCGCGTCCTGTCGGACCCAACTGGGGGACCGCCCCGGCGGCGGCGAACCGCTGCATCCGGCGACCGCGCTCGCCGATGCGCTTACGAGCGACAACTCAAAGGTGTGAACAGATGGCAACCACGACAGACACGACGCTCGGCCGGTTTCGCGACCGGCTGGACGACTTCGACGTATCGCACACGCGGACCGCCCCCGACGGGGTGGCAGACGCCGTCGCGGCCGCGCTCGACGGCCCCGCGGTCGGCGTTCCCCTCGCCGACGGACTGGGAGAACTGCCCGACGCAGTCGAGACCGACTGGTCGCCGGCGGACCTCGAACGCGCGACGACGGGGGTGACCCACGCCTCGCTCGGCATCGCCGACTACGGGAGCCTCGTCCTCCCGACGACGCCCGAGGGCGTCGAACCCGCCAGCCTGTTCGTCGACCGTCACGTCGCGGTCGTCGCGGTCGACGACGTCGTCGGAGGGATGGCCGAGGCGCTCGCGGAACTCGGCGAACGGTTCCGGACCGAACGCGACGACGCCATCGTCGCCACCGGCCCCAGCGCCACCGCCGATATGGGCGCGCTGGTCAAGGGAGCGCACGGCCCGATGACCGTCCACGCCGTCCTCGTCGACCGATGACCACGAACCAACGCCGATCGAAGGCCGACCGCATCCGTCACATCCTGGAAACCGAAGGCGAAGCCGTCGCGGAGAACACCCAGGGGTTCAACGACGGCCGCTACGAGTCCGTCGCCGACCTGGAGGACTACGAGGCGCTGAAGCGCGAGGCCCGCGAGATCAAGGAGGACGCCATCGAACGCCTTCCGGAGTTGATCGAGGACCTCAGAGACGCCGTCGAGGAGAACGGCGGCGAGGTCTACGTCGCCGACGACGCCGCGGACGCGAACGCGTACGTCAGGGAGGTCGTCGCCGACGTCGACGGCGAGCGCGTCGTCAAGAGCAAGTCGATGACGACGGAGGAGCTCGAACTGAACGAGGCGCTCGAAACGGACGGCGTCGACGTCGTCGAGACGGACCTCGGCGAGTGGGTCCTGCAGGTGGCCGACGAGGCGCCGAGCCACATCGTCGCGCCCGCGATCCACAAGTCCAGGGAGGGGATCGCCGACCTGTTCAACGAGCGGTTCGAGCCCGACGAGCCCCTCGAGACGGCCGAGGAACTCACCCGGTTCGCCCGCGAGAGACTGGGCGCGCAGATCGCCGACGCCGACGTGGGCGTCACGGGCGCGAACTTCCTCACCGCCGACTCGGGGACGATGGCGCTCGTGACCAGCGAGGGGAACGCGCGCAAGACGGTGACCGCGACGGACACCCACGTCGCGGTCGCCGGCGTGGAAAAGGTGATCCCCTCGGTCGAGGACCTCGCGCCGTTCGTCGAACTCATCGGCCGCTCGGGGACGGGCCAGGACATCACCTCCTACATCTCGCTCCTGACGCCGCCGGTCGATTCGCCGACGCTCGACTTCGAGGGCGACGAACTCGGGCCGGCCGACGACCGCGCGTTCCACCTCGTCCTGGTCGACAACGGCCGGCTGGCGATGCGCGACGACGACGACCTCCGGGAGACGCTGTACTGCATCCGGTGTTCGGCCTGCTCGAACTCCTGTGCCAACTTCCAGCAGGTCGGCGGCCACGTCTTCGGCGGGGAGACCTACTCCGGCGGCATCGCCACCGGCTGGGAGGCCGGCGTCGAGGGGCTGGACGTCGCCGGCGAGTTCAACGACCTCTGTACGGGCTGTTCGCGCTGCGTGAACGCCTGCCCGGTCGAGATCGACATCCCGTGGATCAACACCGTCGTCAGGGACCGGATCAACCGCGGCGAGATCGACGACGAGGGCGCGACGGAGTGGCTCGTCGACGGGCTCACGCCCGACGCCGAACCCGGCGGGCTCGACCTCCAGAAGCGGCTGTTCGGCAACTTCGACACGCTGGCCCGGCTCGGGAGCGCGACCGCGCCGCTGTCGAACTGGGCGGCGAACACCGAGTTCGCGGGCCGGCTCGGCGAGCGGTTCGTCGGCCTCGATCGTCGGCGCGACCTGCCCACGTTCGAGCGGGAGACGTTCCGCGAGTGGGCCGCGGAGCGCGACGGGCTCGACGTCGCCGACGCCGAGCGGACCGTCGTGCTGTTTCCGGACCTCTACACGAACTACATGCAGGTCGACCGCGGCAGGGCGGCGGTCCGGGCGCTGGAGGCGCTCGGCGTCGCCGTCCGGATCCCGGACGCGAGCGCGAGCGGGCGCGCCCCGCTGTCCCAGGGGATGATCGCGACCGCCCGCGAGCGCGCCGAGACCGTCGCCGACGCGCTGGTTCCCCACGTCGAGTCCGGCTACGACGTCGTCGTGATCGAGCCCAGCGACCACGCGCTGTTCCAGCGGGAGTACGAGAAGCTCCTCGACCGGGAACGCCACGAGGCGCTCGCGGCGAACAGCTACGAGCTGCTGGAGTACGTCTACGGCCTCCTCGCGAACGGCGCGGACGGAGACCGGCTCGCCGACGGCGACGGGGAACGGGTCGCCTACCACAGCCACTGCCAGCAGCGGACCCTCGGCGTGGAGCGCTACACCGAGGCCGTCCTCGACGAGCGCGGCTTCGACGTCGTCACCTCCGACGTCGAGTGCTGCGGGATGGCCGGCAGCTTCGGCTACAAGCAGGAGTACTACGACGTGAGCGTCGCCGTGGGGGAGGAGTTGGCCGATCAGTTCCGCACCGAGGAGACGGCCGATCGGACGGTCGTCGCGAGCGGGACGTCCTGCCTGGACCAGCTGGACGACCTGCTGTCGCGGCCGAGCCGACACCCGATCGAGCTGCTCGCGCCCGAGGGCGAATACTGATCGTCGTAGGTGTGACTGCGGCGGATCAGCGTCGTCCGAGGCCGCGGATCCGACGGCGCCCGGCGCGCCCGAGTCGCCGGAGGCGCTCGCGGAGACGAACCCCGGTCCCGGGTTTCCGTTCGACGACGGCCGCGCGCGTCGAGAGGGTGGATTCGAGCGCCGCACACAGCGCCTCGACGTCGACGTCGCCGTGGACCCGGACCCGCACCGGCGGCGCGTCCGTGCGGTCGAGGACGACCTTCTCGCGACCGAACCGGCCGCCGTCGTACACGACCACCCGGTCGACGTCGGCGTAGTCGACCGCGTACTCGTGCTCGGCCGCCGCCCGAGCCGCGGCGAGGCCGTCGTCGTCGAGCGTCGCCGCGAACGCCGCGGCCCGCCCGTCGGCGCTCCCGGTCGCGAGGTCGAACCCCGTCAGGTAGTCGTACTCCACGACCAGCACGCGCCGCTCGCAGAACAGCAGGTCGACGAGCCTGAGCGGGTAGCTCCCGGTCATCGCGTAGTGGAGGTGTACCCGGACCCGCGGCGCGCTCACGGGAACGGCCCCCGGTCGTCCGCCGTCGCCCCGGCGTTTCCTCGACGCTCGAGCTTCGCCCGCGCGACGCGCACGGCGACGACGGCCTGGACGACCGCGTAGCCGAGCCACAGGAGGTAGCCGCCGGGGGCGCTCCCGACCACAGCCGTCGAGACCGCGAGCGACGCGAGGCCGAGCCACTCGGCGGCGAAGGTGCCGACGAGGAGCACGCTGAAGTAGCCGAAGAAGCCGGCGGCGAACCACATCGCGACCGCGCGTCCCCACCCGGGGGCGGTGTGTGCCGGCAGGCGGCGGGCGTTGATCAGCTGGACGACGACGGTGTAGGGCCACATGATCAGCCCCGAGAGGGCCGCGCCGATCACGAGGAGGTTGAACGGGTTCTCCACCTCGATCGGGAGCGAGAGGATGAGGACGCCCCAGCCGCAGAAGACGGTCAGCAGCCCCCAGAACAGCCGCGGGAGCCGCCAGCCGGCGTCGCGGCCGTACAGCTCGTGGATCACGTCCGAGCTGTTGCGGACGAACGACTCGATGATCGCGTACTCGGTCGTGAAGAGCGCCAGAAAGAGGGTGACGTAAATGAGCGCGGTGGCGAGGGGACCGACAGTCGGCGCGATCCCGACGAGCCACATATCGACCCCGCCGAGTTCGGTTCCGGCCGCCCGGCTGACGGCGACGGTCACCATCGCCGTCGTGACGACGATCAGCCCGACGACGAACGTGAGGAGATGCTCCAGTTGGGTGACGCGCCACCAGCCGCGCCAGCGCTCGAGGTTCGGGGACTCCGGGACGAAGGAGAACCCGTTCTCGTGGACGGTCTCGGGATCGTCGCCGGCGAACGGGTTCTTGATCCGACCCTGGTACCGACCCATCCCGTAGCCCTTCTCGCGGATCCAGAGGCTCTGTGAGAGGTTGAGGTAGCCGCCCGCGCCGGCGTACGCGATGGCCCCCAGCAGGACGGCGACGGCCGTGGTCGGCGGCGTCGCCCCCGGCGCCGTCAGGGTCGCCGGGAGCCCCGCGAGCGCCGCCGGGGAGCCGAGGAGGGCGAAGAGCAGCAGCGCGGCCGCCATCGAAAGGACCACCAGCAGCAGTTGGAACCGCTCCACGACGTTGTACATCAGGGGCGTGAGCTGGTAGGAGAGCCAGATCAGGGTCATCAGCGCGATACCCAGGATCCGCCAGCCCGGGACCGCGACGTCGAGTACGCTGTAGGTGCCGAGAGAGAGGCCGGCGGCGCCGACCTTGGCGGCGCTCGCGGCCCAGCCGGGCCAGCCGAGGCTGAGGAACCCGCCGACGAGGAACGCGAGGGGGATCGCCGGGTGAACCCGACCCATCGCCCGGAAGACGCTCTCGCCGGTCGCGAGCGTCCAGCGCTGTATCTCGGTATTGAGGACGAACTGGACGAGAACGCCGAGGATGAAGATCCAGTACAGCGTCCACCCGTACGTGGCGACCAACTGCGGCCAGAACAGGGTCTCGCCGCTGCCGAGCGACGCGCCGAGCATTATCGCGCTCGGTCCCACGACGTGCTTGAGTTTCGGCACCTTGGGCAGGTCGAGCAGTTTGAGCCGGCCGCCCGTGCCCTCCTCGGGGTGGGCGTCGCCGTCCGGTGCCGGATCGAGGTTGTCGTAGGCGACCGGCGTGTACGAGGACGTCGGGCCGTCGAACTCCTCGGAGGAGGCGTACACGTCGTTGCGGGACGGCGAGTCGGTATCGGACATCGGGATCTCACATCAGTTCAGCAGTTCGGACAGGTCCGGGTCGACGATCCGAGCGGTCCCGCGGCCTCACCCGCCGAGGTAGTGCCACACGTGTTCACGGTCCTCTGCGACGTCGACGTTCGGGAGGTCCTTCAGCGCCGGCTCGATCACGGCCCACCACTTGTCGGCCGTCTTGAACCCCGCGGGATGCTCCGGGAACACCTCGGTGAGGAACTCAGTCTCGGTCGCGTCGGGGTTCTCGCTGAGGTAGTCGTAGGCCGCCCGCAGCGCCTCCCGCCGGCGCGCGAGCGTCTCCCCGGAACCCCGGATGTCCGCCGACGCGATCTCGGCTTCGACCTCCGGGTCGCGGTCGGGCTGCGACCGGGCGTCGATCCCACCGGGCGCGGAACCGTCGGGGACGGGAACCCACCACACCCGACCGCGGGCACCGACCTTCCGCGTCGCGAGCGACCCCCGCTCCACGAGCGCGTTGAGTTTGTTGTGAGCGGTCCGGCGCGAACAGCCCAGGCTGTCCATCACGTCGTTGGCCGTCAGCGGACGCGCTCGGTCGCTCCGCTCGTGGAAGACGGCGAGGACGGCCTCCAGCGAGAACTCCCCGCCGCCGTTCGAGCCGCTGTCCGTCGCCGTCTGGGACATACGGCCCCGTTTACGCGCATCTGTAATGTACTTTGATACTGACTGCTCTCACCGTGTCCCGGTGATCGCGACCCTCGATCCCGTCGATCACTACGGGAGCCCCCACAGCGAGACTGACACGGAGGAATCTCCAGTTGAAACGAAGGGGTTGGCGGGTGCGATAACCACGGGGGCGCTACTTCTCGACGACCAGCAGGGCCACCCGCTCGAGGACCAGCGCCTCCGTGTCGCCGTCGACGGCGTCGAGCTCCGCCTCGGTGATCCCGAAGAATTCGTGGACAGCGTCGGGGTCGTGATCGCCGAGCGTGGGCTCGACGCCGTCGAGGACGCGGTCGCGGACCGCCTCCGCCGCGGCGGCCTCGTCGCCGCCGTCGACGAGGACGACGGCGCGGTTCTCTCCCTCCGAGACCCCGAGTTCGAGCGCGTCGGTGATCTGGCGGCGGCCCGCCGCGTAGAGCAGGATCTCGACGGCGCGGTCGCGGGCGACGTTCTCGCCCCGCTCGATCGCTCTGTCGGCCAACGCCACCGCGCGTTCGAGGTGGCGGCGGCTCACGACGTAGCGGGCGTCGAACGCCTGGACCGTCGCGCCCGTCTCGGCGCTGATCTCGTCCAGCGCGGCGACGAACGCGTCGACGTCGTCGACGGCGACGACCCCCTCGACGAGCCTCATCGGCGACCTCCCGGCGAAGCCGCCGTCATCCGAAATCACCCAGGCTGGACTGCGCTTCGGGGTCGCTGTCGTCCGCGACGTCCGAGTCCGGGGCGCGTGACCGCGACGTCGACTCCCCGTCGTCGGCGCCACCGCCGGCGCTCTCTGAGACGTCGTCCATCGACGGGTCCTGCCGGCCGACGTTCTCGAGGATCCGCTCGGCGGTCTTCCGCCGCCCGCGGAGCGCGCGGAGGACCGTCGACTTGTCGGCCTCCCGGAGGTCCGCGCGGGTCTCGATGCCGGCCTCGTAGAGCCGGCGGGCGCGCTTGCGGCCGACGTTGCGAACGCCCGCCAGGTCGAGGAGTTCCTCGCGGACGCCGTACTGGACGCGTTTCTTCGCCTCCCTGACCGGGACGGCGGGGAGGCCGACCTCGCCCGCGAGGCGCTCGGCCGCGCCCAGCAGCCACTCGGCGGTCTCGACCTTGCCGCGGATGTCGCCGGGGCCGATACCGTAGCGCTCGGTGATCCGGTCCTCGTCGACCTCCTCGGCCCAGTCTTCGAGCATCCGCGCCGTCTTCAGGGCCGAGAGCCACTCCTCGAAGCGGACGTCCTCGTACTCCGAGGGCGTCCGGCCCAGCAGTTCGGCCTCGCGCTCGTAGCAGACTTCGGTGTACTGCTCGCGGTCGCCGGACTTCAGGTACAGCTGGTACATATCGGGCGTGCGAGAGACGAGGTGGAAGAGGCCGAGCGCGGTGGGGTAGGTGACGTCCGGTTCGGCCGGCTGCTCGTCCGGTTCGTCGGCCGAGTCCGACGGCTCCGGCGCCAGTTCGCTCGCCCGCTGGAAGCCGGAGTCTGCCCGGGTCTCGTCGCTCGGCTGCGATCGGGACTGCGTCGAGCCCCCGTCCCCCAGCGCGCGGACCATCTCGCCGCGGTTGGCGTCGGCCCACTCCAGGCCGTCGGTGATCTCGGCGGCCGTCATCGGGTCGAGGTAGAGCTGCGAGACGGTGTGGCCGATGCCCGTCGCGGTGAGTGCCCCCTCATCGCGCTCGATGAAGCCGTTGCGGTCGAGGTACGCGAGGACGTCGTCGGTGACGCGTTCGAGCCGGCCCGATTCGTCGGTCTGGGTCGCGTACAGAGTCCGGTCGAGGAACTCGAGCAGTTCGTCGCGCGTGTGGGCGAAGCCGGACGCGACCGTCGCGAGCGCGTGCGTCCGCAGCGCGGGCTCGGCGGCGAGCTTCGAGCGGACGGGCTCGGGGTCGGCCCAGATGTACCGCTCGAACAGCTCGTCTCTGGTCTC
>JBDGUM010000027.1:0-14748 GCA_042215855.1 Halobellus sp.
ACCACCCCGAACTCGACGCGCTCGACGAGCGGACCGACGCGCCCGAACTCGACGCCGGCGTGGACGGCCCCGAAGCCGTCGACGCGGGCGACGCGGCCGACGCGGACGGGGAGACTCCCGCACTCGACGGGGACACGGGGGACACGGAAGCGTCCGCCGACGCTGCCGCCGACGGCGACGAGACCGCCGCGGACGGTGCCCCGGGAGACGACGTCGCGTTCGAGAACCTCGTCGAGGGCGACCCCGCGGACGAATTTGCCCTCGAAACGGGGGCCGTCGATGGCGACGTGGGTGACGATGATGCCGACGATGGGGACGACGAGAGCGCCGATGAGACAGACGCCGACGACACGGACGTCGCGGCGTCCGACTGGGACTTCGGGGACGTCGAGGGCGCCGAAGACGACCGCGACGCGACCGACGAGGGTGAGCGCTGATGAGCCTCGACGTCGGCGACGGCGAGGAGATCGACCGCAGCACCGACGCCCTCGGCGACGCGTTCTACCCCCTGTTTCAGCTCCTCTTCGACGAGGACGGCGACTTCGTCGCCGACGTCGGCACGAAGCTCGAACAGGCTCGGATCCCCGCGACCGTCGAGCTCTACCTCTCGCACGCCCTGGCGATCGGCGTCCTCGCCGGCGGGGCGCTGTGGCTCGTGGGCACCTTCCTCGCGTGGGCGATCTTCGAGTTCGGCCTGGTCTCGCCCGACGTGTTCAGCATCGGACTCCCGGTCGGTGACGCCGCGACCGCCGCGGCGCTGAACGCGCTCACCGTCCCGGCGGTCACGGTCGTCTCGGGGCTCGTGTTCGGTTCGATCGGGTTCGCGCTCGGGTTCGGCACCCTCGTCGCGGTCCCGTACTCGCGGGCCTCCGCGCGCGAGCGCGAGATCAATATGCTGCTCCCCGACGCGATCTCCTTCATGTACGCGCTGTCGGTCGGCGGGCTGAACCAACTCGAGATCCTGGAGGCGATGGCCCGCGCCGACGACACCTACGGCGAGGTCGCGAAGGAGTTCCAGGGCATCGTCCGCGAGACCGAGTACTTCGGCACCGACTACCGGAACGCGATCCGCGATCAGGCGATGATCACGCCCTCCGAGGAGCTCTCGCAGTTCCTGACGGATATGCTCTCGATCGTCAACTCCGGCGGCGATATGGAGGGGTTCCTCGACGACAAGAAGGAAAAGCACCTCCGGACCGCGAAGCAGGAACAGGAGACGATCCTCGAGACCCTGGAGCTGTTCGGCGAGATGTACATGACGCTCTCGCTGTTCCCGCTGCTTCTCATCATCATCCTCGTGATTATGAGTATGCTCGGGAACTCCCAGGAGCGGCTCCTGTACGGCACCGTCTACGCGCTCATTCCGCTCACCGGGGTCGGATTCCTCGTGCTCGTCTCGACCGTGAAGCAGGACGAACCCGGCGACGGCTACCTCCAGCCCTCGGAGAGCTCCGACCGCCTCGAACAGGTGACCCGCGAGGGGCTGATCCACATGGGCCTGATCGAGAGCTTCGTCGGGGAGTTCAGCCTGTTCGACCGCATCCGCGACCGCGAGGGGACGTACAAGACCGCACAGCTCCTCCGGCGGCCGCACCTCTTCTTCCGCGACCACCCGCTCTTCACCCTCGCGCTGACGGTGCCGGCGGCGCTCGCGCTCCTCGGCGTCGCGGTCGCCAACGGGGCGGCGCCGCTCTCCTGGGACGGGATGCTCGACAACCCCGTCTGGAGCACCTTCGTCTGGTGGTACGTGCCCACCTACGTGGTCGGCGTCCCGCTCGCGTTCTTCCACTCCTGGAACGTCAGGTCCAGAAACGCCATCACCGGCAAGCTCTCGGACGACCTCCGGAAGCTCTCCAGCGCCAACGACACCGGCCAGACCCTCTTGGAGTCGATCAGGACCGTCGCCGACACCTCCTCGGGCAAGCTCGCCGACGAGTTCGAGGTGATGCACGCGAAGGTGAACTACGGGATGAGCCTCCGGAGCGCCCTCGTGGAGTTCAACAACAAGTACCACATCCCGCGCCTGGCCCGGACGGTCAAGCTCATCTCGAAGGCCCAGGAGGCCTCCAGCGAGATCACCGAAGTTCTGACGACGGCGGCACAGGCCTCCGAGAACCAGGACGACATCGAGCGCGAGCGGAAGTCGAGGACGAGAATGCAGGTGGCGATCATCCTGATGACCTACCTCACGCTCCTGGGCGTGATGGCGATCCTCAAGACGCAGTTCCTCGACGTGATGGCCGGGCTCTCCTCGCAGGCCTCCTCGTCGGGCGGGAGCGAGCTCTCCGGGCAGGGGCTGAGCTTCGGCGGGGGCGTCGACACGAACGTGCTGTCGCTGCTCTTCTTCCACGCCGTCACGCTCCAGGCGGCGCTGTCGGGGTTCATCAGCGGCTACATCCGCGACGCCGACATCGTCTCGGGCGTGAAGTTCGTGGTCGTCCTCCAGACCGTCGCGCTCGCCGTGTGGATGGTGGTCGGATGAGCCCGAGGGGAGCCCGCGACCGATGACGGCGCGCGCTCAGACGACGATCGACTTCGCGATCGGGATCGGGCTCTTCCTCGTCGTCGTCGCGTTCGTCGTCGCGTTCGTGCCGACGATCTTCGCGCCGTTCCAGAGCGCCGACGGCCCGCAGGCGGCCGACCGGATCGCGACGTCGCTGGCGACGGACCGTCTCGGCGGTCCCACCGAACCCTACGTCCTGAACGCGACCTGCACCGACGCGTTCTTCGAGCAGTTGGAGAGCGGTACCGACGCGCCGACGACCTGCCGGTACGACACCGACGCCGACAACACCTCCGCGATGTTCGCGTTGCCGGATCCCGGCGGCGTCAACGTCTCCGTCTATACGCTCGACGGGTCGGTCGCGACCCGCGGCGGCGAGGAGCTCGCCGTGGGCCCGACGGTCCCCGACGTCGGCACCGTGACGGCCGCGCGGCGGATCGTCCTGCTCGACGGCGAGACCTACCGGCTGCTCGTGAGGGTGTGGTGATGGATCGCGCACAGGCCCACACGCTGGAGGCGATCGCCGCGGCGATGATCCTCGTCTCCAGCCTCGTCTTCGCGCTCCAGGTCACCGCGGTGACGCCGCTGACCGGGAGCACCTCCAGCCAGCACATCGAGAACCAACAGGAGGCGGTCGCTGAGGGGCTGCTCGCGACCGCCGCGGCGAACGGCACGCTCCGGCCGACGCTCCTCTACTGGAACGAATCGGCCGAGAACTGGCACGACGCCACGGACGACGGCTACGTCCGGGGACCGCCGCCGACGGCGTTCGGGAACGTCCTCGAGGACGCGCTGTCGGATCGCGGCATCGCCTTCGACCTGACGGTGTACTACGTCGACGGCGACGGCGACAGGCGGCGCCGGCCGATCGTCGACCTCGGCGAGCCGAGCGACCACGCCTCGACCGCCCGGCGACTCGTCACGCTCTCGGACGACGACCGGCTCCGCGCGGCCGACGGCTCGCGCACCGACGACACGCTCGGGAACAGCACGTACTTCGTCGACGACACCGACCCCGAACAGACCCTCTACGCGGTCGTGGAAGTGGAGCTGGTGGTATGGCGGATCTGAGACCGCCGTCCCGCGGATCCCGTCCGCGCGGGAGGGAGGACGCCGGCGACGACGGCACCGACCGCGGACAGCTCCTCCTGGTGGGCGCGCTCGCGCTCGCGGTGCTGTTCGTCTCGCTCGCGCTGCTGTTGAACACGGCCATCTACACAGGCAACCTCGCGACGCGGGAGGCCGGCGTCGACGGCACCGCCGCGATCGACTACGTCGGCGCGGCCGAGGCCGCCGGCGTCGAAGCGATTCGGTCCGTCAACGAGCGGAACGACAGCACCCACGCGGCGCTGCGGACGGCGCTCGAGGCGACGATGCGGACCTGGGACGACGCCGCCGCCCACCACCGGGCGACCGCGGGCGATCTGGCCGACGTCGACGTCGTCGCCGTCACGAACGGGACCCAGCTCCGACAGAACGACTCGTCGCGGAACTTCACCGACCGGAGTTACGCCCCGAACTGGACGCTCGTTTCCGACGCCGAGGGGGTCACGGGCGTCCGCTCGATTCGGTTGACGGTCGACGCCACGCGGCTCACCGCCGACCCGAGCGACGTCGTCGCCGACGACGTCTTCCACGTGAATGTCTCCTCCGACGTCGGGACCCGGAGCCTCTTCCTCTACAACGAGTCCGGCACGCCCCGGGCGCGGATCGTCCAGCCGTCCGGGACGACCAACTGCACTGTCGGCGCGGTGACGGACGGGACCTTCGTCGTCGACGTCGCGAACGCGTCCGTCGGCGGCGCGTCGTGTCCGCCGCTCGCCCGCCTCGACGACACCTCCGGGAACGTCTCGATCACGTTCCGCGACGGGGACGCGGCCGGCGGGACCTATCGGCTCGTCGTCGACGAGCCGCCCGCTGCGCTCCCGCTGTCCGGATTCCACGATCCGGGGGCGGGCCAGCCCTACTGGACGTACGGGCTCTACGCGGCGGAGTTCCGGGTCAGCTACCGGACGCCGCAGCTCGACTACGCGGCCACAATCGAGGTGCAGCCGCCGTGAGTCGGGAGCCGAACGCCGTCTGCGCCCCCGACGCCGACCGCGCCGTCTCGATCACGGTCAACTACGTCATCGCGCTGGCGATCACGGCCGTCCTGATCTCCGGGCTCCTGGTCGGCGCCGGCGGCTACGTCGAGGACCAGCGCGAGCGGGTCGTCCGCGAGGAGCTGGACGTCGTCGCCGAACAGCTCGCCGCGGGGATCGCCGACGCCGACCGACTCGCCGCGGCCGACGCCGTCTCCCGATCGGTCCGCGTCGGCGTCGAACTCCCCCGGCGGGTCGCCCGCGAGTCGTATCGCGTCCGGATCACGGAGGTGGCCGACCCCGGATCCGGACCGGCGCGGCACGAGCTGACGCTGCGCTCCGCCCGGTCCGACGTGAGCGTCAGCCTTACCCTCACGACTAGCGTAGACATCGCCAGAGGCTCGACCGCCGGCGGCTGGACCGTCGTTCGCTACGACGCGACGAACGACACGCTCGTCGTCGAGGACGGCGACCGGGAGGGGACGCTGGCGCTCGAACAGACGGGGGGAATATGATGGGAGATTCCGACACAGATCGGGGGGTATCGTCGAACATCGGGCTCGTGCTGTTGCTGGCGCTGACGATCACGGGCGCGGGCGTCGTCGTCGCCGTCGGCTCGTCGGCGCTCGCGGACGTCCAGAACGAGGCGTCGCTCGACCGGACGGCCAACGCGATGACGCTGCTGGACGCGCGCGCGGCGATCGTCGGCCTCGGCGAGGGCTCGGTCCAGACCGTCCAACTCGGCCGCGTCGAGGGCGGTCGTTACACGGCGGACGCCGAGAGCGGCTGGATCCGGATCACACACACGAACTACACCGCCTCGGAGGACGAGACGATCTACGAGGCCAGCCTCGGCGCCGTCGCGTACGAGGACGGCGAGACCACGATCGCCTACCAGGGCGGCGGGGTCTGGCGCGCCCGCGACGGCGGGACGTCGATGGTGTCGCCGCCGGAGTTCCACTACCGCGGGACGACGCTGACGCTCCCCGTCATCCGAATCCGCTCGAACGACGCCGCCAGCGGGACGACGACGGCGACGATCCGGCGCACCCACGAGACGGTCCGGATCTTCCCGAACGAGACCGGAGCGGACACCGACGGCGTCGGCGCCCCGTACGACGTCAACAACCCCGACGGGTCGATCCGGCAGTACGTCAATCCGGTCCGGAACGGTACCGTCTCGGTGACGGTTCACAGCCAGTTCTACGAGGGCTGGGCGGACTACTTCCGGACGCGGACGAGCGGGAACGTCTCCGTCGACGACGCCAACCGCACCGCGACGGTCGTCCTGGAGACGACCCGCGGCGTCGGCACCTTCGACTTCCCGCAGAAGGACGGCAGCGTCGCGGTCCGCGGCGTCGCCGAGGGCCACGCCGTCACCGACTTCCAGGTGTCGGTACGGAAGGACCAGGGGACGTTCAACAACCTCTACGTCTCCTTCTACATCGACGAGGGCCAGAAGGCCTGGGAGACGCGCGTCGGGGTCCCGAGCGGCATCGGCAACAGCTACTGCCCGGGTCAGGCCTCGGGGGTAGACGTGTCGATGGACGTCTACTACCACGACGAGTCGACGCCCGAGGGGGTCCACCTCTGGTCGAACGACTCGATCCCCGCGGACTCCGGGCCGGTCCAACTCGCCTGCGACGGCGAGGATATGCTCATTCAGGTCGACTTCACGAGCCCCGCCCAGAACCTCACCTACACCGACGGCGACTTCGCCGACGACGGCGGCGACGACGGCGACGAGACCGCCCTGGACTGGGAAGAGCGGAACGAGTCGTCCTCGGAGGCGCCGAGCCCGGTCACGTTCGCACACACCGGCGACGACGGCGAGAACACCACCTACACCTTCGGGGACGAACAGAACCTCCGGATCCTCACGCGCCACTACTTCGCGACCTTCGACTCGGACTTCAAACTCGCGGTCAGCCACGGGCCGGGCGACCGCGGGACCTCACAGATCGACGTGAGCGGCTCCAGCGGAACGCTAAAGTACAACACCACCGGCCAGGGCTCCTACATCACGTATCTGCACCTGACCGAGAACAACGTGAGCGTGACGCTCAACTAGTAGTACAGCCCCTCGGTGAGGCTGAGCACGCCGTTGCCGACCTCGATCACGATCGTGCCGGCGGGCGAGTCGTCGACCCGACAGTACCGCGTCTCGCGACGGTCGCCGTCGAGGATCGCCCGGACCTCGTACGCGCCCGCCGGCAGGGCGTTGATCTCGCTCTTGACCGCGCCGGGCTCGAGCGCGTACGACTCCGACAGCGCCACGTCCCCGTCGGGGTCCAGGACGTCGATCCGGAGGTCGTACGTCTCGCGGTGGGCGTAGCTCCGGACGTGGACGTCCTCGCTGTTCAGCGTTCGCGGGTCGTCGGCGCCGGATCCGTCGTCGTCGAAGCTCTGGGAGGGGTTCGGGCCGGCGTCGGCGCCGGACTGCTCGTCGGTGACGCGTCGCCGCGTCGTCTGCTGCGGGGGCATATCCGAGACGTTGTCCGCGACTAACATATAGGCACTTTAGGCTCAAAGCGCCGTTTGAGTCTGAGTGACCGGACGTCACTCGAAGGACGTCGTCACGCGCATCCAGACGACGGTGACGCGCTCGAGGTCACCGACGTCCGAGACGGTACAGGAGATCCGGCCGGACGCGTCCGGCGTCGGCGCTGCGACCTCGGTACAGTCGAACCCGAGCGAGTCGTAGTGACGCGCCCACGCGTCGGTGTAGGGCGTCGTCACGTTCACCCGGACCATCGTGAAGTTCGCCGACTCGTTGTCGTAGAACACCCGCGGTCTATCGGCGACCATCCGGATCCGGACGGTGTCGGAGCCGCCGACGGCCGCCGAGCCGACGTGTTCCTGTTTGATCAGTCGCAGCAGCACGCGCTCGTCCTCGACGACGAGCGGCGGCCCGCGGACGACCGCCGCGCCGCCCCGCTCGCTGTCCCGGACGACGGCCCCGTTGCTGAGGCGGATCTGCCCGCCCGTCTCGACGTCGTAGACGATCGCGGCGGTGGAGTAGGACCACGACTCCGGCGGCCCGCTCGCCGGATCGACGGTCACGTTCACCGCGACGTCGCTCGTCGATCGGAGCGTCGCCTCGGCGAGTTTCACCTCCGTGCCCCGGCTCGGCGCTCCCTCGAGGAGGTCGCCGAGGTTGTCCGCGAGGACGTCGAACGCGCGCTGGGCGTTCTCGACCCGCTCGGCGTCGCGGGTCGATTCGAGTTCGGCGACGCCGAGCGCGTAGACCGTCCCGACCGACGCGACGACGAGCGCGAAGACGAGGACGAAGCTGACCGTCTCGCTCACCCCCCGGTCGCGGCTGGCCCTTCCGGCGTCCCCGCTTCCCCCGCGTCCCATATCCGGTGCTATCACGGTCGGAGGGTTAAGTGTGCTGTCGCTCCGGTTCGACCCGGCGGGTCGCCGGACGTGGGTTTATATTCCGGAACGGGACCACACCCGCCGTGACTTGACGACGACCTCGTGCCGGCCCGCGGGTGTTCGGCATCCCGGCGCGAGGAGCGGTGGCCTCTGCCGACTGTTCGCACTACGCGGGTAGCGTCCCCGCCGAAAAATCCGACCGCGATCCGAAGCTCGGGGGCGCTCCGTCAGTCGTCGCTGGTCTGAGCCGCGGCCGCGCCGTCGTCGCCGGCCGCCGCCGTGGCCGCGGGCGGCAGCTCCTTCCGGACGTCGTCGCGGGCGCGCTCCTCGATGACCTCCGCGTACGCGTCGGGCATCACCTTCACGAAGTCGGAGACGACGTCGCTCCAGTCCTCGAGCATCCACTGCGCCCGGTCGCTGTCGGTGTAGTTCGCGTGGTTCTCGACGAGCCGGCGGAGCATCCGCAGGTCGGAGTCGTCGAGCTCGTCCGACAGCGAGACCATCCCCTTGTTGGTCTTGTCGGCGAACTCGTCGTCGGGGTCGTAGACGTACGCGACGCCGCCCGACATCCCGGCCGCGAAGTTGCGCCCGGTCTCGCCGAGCACCGCGACCACGCCCCCGGTCATATACTCACAGCCGTGATCGCCGACGCCCTCGACGACGGCCTTCACGCCGGAGTTGCGGACGGCGAAGCGCTCGCCGGCGACGCCGTTGACGTAGAGCTCGCCCTGGGTCGCGCCGTAGAGCGCGACGTTGCCCACGAGGACGTTCTCGTCGGGCTCGTAGGCGGCCGTCTCGGGCGTCTTGACGACGAGTTTCCCGCCGGAGAGCCCCTTGCCGACGTAGTCGTTGGCCGCGCCGGTGAGATCCATCGTCACGCCGTCGGCGAGGAACGCGCCGAACGACTGACCGGCGACGCCGTCGAAGGTGCACCGGATGGTGTCGTCCGGCAGGCCGTCGCCGCCGTACTTCGTGCTGATGCGGTTCGACAGCATCGCGCCGACCGCGCGGTCGACGTTCGAGATCTCGGATTCGATCGCGACCGGCTCGCCCGACTCCAGGGCGGGCTCGGCCCGCTCGATCAGCTCGTGGTCGAGCTGGGCCTCGACGCCCGCGTGAGTCTGCTCCTCGGTCTTGTGACGGACGTCGCCGGCGGGTTCGGCGATGACCTCCGAGAGGTCGAGGTGCCTCGCCTTCTCGTGGTCGGTCTCGCGCTGGCTCAGGAGCGACGGCCGACCGATCATCTCGTCCAGGGAGGTGAAGCCGAGGTCGGCCATAATCTCGCGCAGCTCCTGGGCGATGAACGTCATGTAGTTGATGACGTGGTCGGGCTGGCCGGGGAAGCGGTTCCGGAGGTTGTCCCGCTGGGTGGCGACGCCGACCGGGCAGGTGTTCGTGTGGCACTGCCGGGCCATCACGCAGCCGGAGGTGACGAGCGAGGCCGTCCCGAAGACGTACTCCTCGCCGCCGAGCAGGGCCGCGACGGCGACGTCGCGGCCGGTCTTCATCCCGCCGTCGACGGTGACGCGGATCCGCGAGCGCAGGTCCGTGGCGCGGAGCATCTGGTTCGCCTCGGCGAGGCCGAGCTCCCACGGCAGACCGGCGTTCTTGATCGAGGTCTTCGGCGACGCGCCCGTCCCGCCGTCGTGGCCCGAGATGTGGACCACGTCGGCGTTGGCCTTCGCGACGCCGGCGGCGATGGTGCCGATGCCGGCCTCCGAGACCAGCTTCACGTTGATGTCGGCGTCGGGGTTCGCCGCCTTGAGGTCGTGGATCAACTGCTTGAGGTCCTCGATCGAGTAGATGTCGTGGAGCGGCGGCGGCGAGATCAGACCCACGCCCGGCGTCGCGAAGCGGACGTGCGCGATCATCTCGTTGACCTTCTTGCCGGGCAGGTGGCCGCCCTCGCCGGGCTTCGAGCCCTGGGCCATCTTGATCTGGAGCTCCTCGGCGTTCGAGAGGTACTCCGAGGTGACGCCGAAGCGGCCGGAGGCGACCTGCTTGATGTTGCACTCCTTTTCGGTACCGAACCGCTCCGGTGGTTCGCCGCCCTCGCCGGTGTTCGACTTCGCGCCGAGACGGTTCATCGCGATGGAGTTGTTCTCGTGAGCCTCCGGCGAGAGGCTCCCGAGCGACATCGCCGCCGTCGAGAAGCGCTCGACGATGTCCTCGACCGGCTCGACCTCCTCGATCGGGACCGACTCCCGGTCGGAGTCGAACTCCAGGAGGCCGCGGAGCGTCTGGAGCTCCTCTGACTGGTCGTTGATCATCTGTGCGAACTCCTGGTACTTCTCGTAGTCGCCCGAGCGAACCGCCTGCTGGAGCGTCCCGACGGTCTGGGGGTTCCACTGGTGGTGGATGCCGTCCGAGCGGTGTTCGTACTCGCCCTGGCGGTCGAGTTCGGGATCGGTGCCGTAGGCGACGGCGTGCCGCGTCAGGACGTCCTCTTCGATCACGTCGATGCCGATACCCTCGGTTCGGATCTCGGTCCCCTCGAAGTACTCCGCCACGAAGTCGGAGTCGAGGCCGACCGCCTCGAAGATCTGGGCGCCCTGGTAGGACTCGACCGTCGAGATGCCCATCTTGGCCATCGTCTTCAGGAGGCCGTCCTCGAGCGCTTTCTTGTAGGCCGCGATCGCCTCGCCCTCGTCGGCGCCGTCGGGACCGGCGACGATGTCCGCGATCGTCTGGTAGGCCAGGTAGGGGTTCACCGCGTCCGCGCCGTAGCCGACGAGCGTCGCGAGGTGGTGGACCTCGCGGGGATCGCCGGATTCGATCACGAGGCCGGCGTGGTTGCGGAGGCCGTTCCGGACGAGGCTGTGATGGACCGCGCCCGTCACGAGCAGGCTCGGGATCGCCACCCGGTCGGCGTCGAGGTTCCGGTCCGAGAGCACGACGACGTCGGCGCCGTCCTCGATGGCCGCGGCGGCGTCCTCGCGGACCGCCTCGACCGCCGCCTCGAGCTCCTGGTCCTTCTCGTAGGTGATGTCGACGATCGTCGATTCCATCGAATCTCCGTCGGCGTCGCCGAGCGACTTGATCCCGGCCGTCTGCGTGTCGGTCAGGACGGGGGAGTCGAGGACGAGCTGTCGAGCGTGTTCGGGCGTCTCCGCGAGGAGGTTCCGCTGGGCGCCGAGCCGCGACTCCAGCGAGGTGACCAGTTCCTCGCGGATGTAGTCCAGCGGCGGGTTCGTGACCTGGGCGAACAGCTGCTTGAAGTACGTGAAGAGCGGGCGGTTGAAGTCCGACAGCACCGACAGCGGCGTGTCGTCGCCCATCGAGCCGACCGGGTCCTTGCCGTCCTTCGCCATCGGCTCGATCAGGTGGTCGAGCTGGTCGTGGGTGTAGCCGAACGCCGCCTGTTGGGCACGGAGGTGGTCGACGCCGTCGCGCGGCTCGTAGTCGTCTTCGTCGATCAGTTCGTCGAGCTGGCGCTGCTCCTCGTCGACCCACTCGCCGTACTTCTCGTCGGTCAGCGACTCGAAGACCTCCTCGTCGGGGATGACGCGGCCCTCGTCGGGGTCGGCGACGAACAGCTGGCCGGGCTGGAGCCGGCCGCGCTCTTTGATCTCGCTCGGGTCGGTGTCGAGCGCGCCGACCTCGCTGGCCATCACGAGCGTGTTGTCGGTGGTGACGTCGTACCGGCAGGGCCGGAGGCCGTTCCGGTCGAGGACGGCGGCGACGCGGTCGCCGTCGGTGGCGGCGACGAGTGCGGGGCCGTCCCACGGCTCGATCAGCGAGGCGTGGTAGTCGTACCAGTCGCGACGGTCGTCGTCCATCCGGTCGTCGTTGCGGTACGCCTCGGGGATCAGCATCCGCAGGACGTGCGGGAGGTCCCGCCCGCTCTGGAGGAGGAGTTCGACCGCGTTGTCGACCGAGGCCGTGTCGGACTGGTCGGGGTCGTTGATGACGGGCTTGAGCGTCTCCAGGTCCTCGCCGAAGTCCGGGTCCTCGAGGTCCGTCTCACGGCTCCGCATCCAGTTGATGTTGCCCTGGATGGTGTTGATCTCGCCGTTGTGGATGATGTGTCGATAGGGGTGCGCGAGGTGCCACGCGCCGAGGGTGTTCGTCGAGAAGCGCGCGTGGACGAGCGTCAGCGTCGTCTCGAGCCGCTCGTCTGAGAGGTCGAGGAAGTAGTCGGCCAGCTGGTCGCCCTTGAGGAGGCCCTTGTAGACGACCGTCTTCCGGGAGAGCGAGCAGATGTAGAAGCGCGCCGCGCCCGCGGAGTCGAGTTCCTCGACCTCGTTCTCGACGGCGCGCCGCGCGACGTACAGCGCGCGGTCGAACTCCTCGTCGTCGAGGTCGCCGTCGGGCACGACGAACGCCTGCCAGATGTCCGGCTCGGATTCGAGCGCGGTCGCGCCCAGGTCGCTGTTGTCTGTCGGGACGTCGCGCCAGTGGCGGACGGCCAGCCCGTGCTCGGCGAGGACGCGCTCGAAGATGGCGATGAGGCCCTCGCGGGCGGCGTCGTCCTGCGGCATAAAGATCGAGCCGACGGCGTACTCCTCGGGAAGGTCGACGTCGACGACGGCGTCGAAGAACTCGTCGGGGCGCTGGATCATAATCCCGGCGCCGTCGCCGGTGTTCTCCTCGGCACCGGTGGTGCCGCGGTGCTGGAGGTTCTCCAGGAGTTCGACCCCGTCTGCGATGGTCTCGTGCGATCGGCCCCCGTCGAGATCGATTACGGCGCCGACGCCGCAGTTCGACCGCTCGTCCGTCGGATCCGCGAGCCCGCCGGACTCGCCAGTCGTGTGGTTGTGTGGCTCGGTCATAGGCCCCCTTTGAACTACCCCCTAAAGGACCTTCTCCTGTAAGCATAATGGTTCACTAACCACATATAAGGATATATGGGTGATACAAATTCGACCGGTCCGAAGTTCGACATCCGACGAACGGCGGTTCGTTTCGGTCGGTCGGAAGCGACGGCAGTCAGCGCGCCTCGGCGTCGGCGACGTCCGTGAACTCGAACCGCGCGCCGCCGCTGGGACTCTCGGTGACCTCGACGCTCCACCCGTGGGCCGCGGCGATCTCCCTGACGACTGCGAGGCCGATGCCCGTCCCCTCGTCGGCGGTGGAGTATCCGCGTTCGAACACCCGCGTGGCGTCTTCGTCGGGGATGCCCGGCCCGTCGTCTTCGATCGCGAAGCCGCCCTCGATCGGCCGCACGCGGACCGTCTCGCCGCCGTGTTCGATCGCGTTCACCAGCACGTTCTCCAGCAACTGTCGGAGGCGATCGCCGTCCGCCTCGATCCACCCGAGGTCTCCGATCTCGAGTTCGGTCCGGTGCTCCGGCCCGCCGACGACCGCCCAGGCGTCTTCGACCGCCGCCGCGAGGTCGATCCGTTCGGTGCTCCCGATCCCCCGCCCCTCGCGGGCCAGCCACAGCACGTCGCCGACGATCCGCTCCATCCGGTCGAGGCTCCGCTCGATCTGCTCGAAGTACTCGTCGTCGCCGGTCTCGTGGGCGAGTTCGACGTACCCCTGGGCGGTCGCCAGCGGATTGCGGAGGTCGTGGCTGACGGTGCTCGCGAACGCCTCCAGCCGCTCGTTCTGCCGCTCGATCTCCCGCCTCTGCTCCCGGTGTTCGGAGATGTCGCGGGTGATCACGAGGAAGCGGTCTTCGCCCCGGATGTCGAGCCGTCGGACGTGCACCTCCGCGGGGAAGGTCGAGCCGTCGACCCGCCTGAACTCGGTCTCGACGCTGAGCCGCCCGTTGGGGTCGAGCTCCGCCATCGTCTCTTCTAAGAGCTCGGGGTCGACGTTGGTGTCGACCTCCCAGACCTTCTTGCCGATCAGCTCCTCTTTCGAGGCGCCCATCTCCTCGCAGAAGCGGCGGTTCACGTCGAGGATCGTCCCCTCGGCGTCGTGGACGTCGATCATATCGGGGGACTGCTCGAAGAGCGCCTCCAGCCGAGCGGTCTTCCGGCGGAGCTGGCGCTCGCGCTCCTGCCGTTCGGTGACGTCTCGGATCGTACAGACGATGTCGCCTGCCTCGGTCTTCGAGAGCGAGTGCGACTCGACGAACGTGCTCCCGTCGGCCCGGAGACCGACCGTCTTCCCCTGCCAGGACCCCTCCTCGTACACCGTCGGGAGGACGTCGTTTTCGATCCACTCGACGTCCTCGTCGCGGTAGATCAGCTCCCAGCGCTCGCCGACCATCTCCTCGGGATCGTACCCGTAGAGATCCGCATAGGCCTCGTTCACGTAGACGAACTCCTCGTTTTCGTCGAGGATGCTGATCCCCTCCCTGGCGGTCTCGATCGCGTCGAGGTGCCGCTGTCGCTCCCGCTGGGCGCGGGCCCGCTCGACGTTGTTCCGGATCCGGTTCGCCAGGAGTTCGTACTGCTCGGTGCCGGGGCTCTTCTGGAGGTAGTCCGAGACGCCCGCGGAGATGGCGTCGCTCGCGACCTCCTCGGACCCCTTTCCGGTGAAGAGGATGAACGGCAGGTCCGGGTGGGTCTCCCGGACCGCCTCCAGGAACTCGATCCCGTCCCGGCCCGACATCTCGTAGTCGCTGACGACGCAGTCGATCGCGCCGTCGCCCCCGTGCAGCCGATCGAGACCCGCTTCGGCCGACGTCGCGGTCTCGACCTCGAATCGCGGGTCCATTCGCTCCAGGAAATCCGCGGTCAGGTCGCCGATGCTCGGATCGTCATCGACGTGGAGGACCCGGATCTCGTCTGCCATCGAGCGAGTAACGCCAGCAGACGGTTATAAGGCTTCGGCCTGAACGACAACGAGCCATCCCCGTCGTCCGATTTCGCGGCGCTGATCGCGGACGAG
>JBDGUM010000009.1:0-14572 GCA_042215855.1 Halobellus sp.
GCGCCGGCCCACTTCTCCCGCACTCACTCCGGCGAGCACCGCGTAGCGTATGCGAGTCGTCGCGTGAGTGCGGTTGCGTGGGTGACGCGAAGATTCGAATCGGGGAGGAGCCCCGCTCCGACGGTGGTTCGACACCTGCGCCGGCCCACTTCTCCCGCAGTTTTGCCGACGAGTGATAATGACTAGTCTCGTCTCTTACCGGTGATCGCCGCGACCGTGGGTGGCGATCACCGACAAACAGTGAGACTAGTCAGTATGACAGCGACGCCGAGTCGCGACCCGCTCACAGCAGCGCGGCCACGATCACCGCGCCGTTCCACACCGTCACGACGAAGCCGAGCATACAGAGCCCCAGCGGAATGCCGATGTTGTGGGGATCCGGGACGATCCGGTACAGCGCGTAAAAGCCCGCGACGACCGCGACCTTCAGCGGGATGATGAGCGGGAGGCCGTGGGCGTTGATCAGCCAGGCCGCGAGCGGACTCGCCTCGACGATCGTGTGTATGTGATAGCCCGAGAGCGTCGTGACGACGTCGCCGACGAGAAAGAACGCTATCGTGCCCTGCCACCAGAGCGGAGCGAGTCCGGACAGCAGCTCGATCGAGGAGTTCGAGTGTGTATCGATCATCTCGGTACGGGAAGTCCCTGTCAGGACGGGCGGCGACGCGGCGTCGGCCTCTCCGTCTGACGGATGGCTGACGTGACGTTCGAAAATCAGATCATCCTGACGTGTACTAAGTGTTTGGTTTACGGGCCGTACACGGCCGCATACGCGACGGAGTACCCGACCCCGGCGATCGTGAGCGTCGCGAGCGCGCCCGTGGCGGCGGCGAACGCCCGACCGCGAGGACCGTCGCCGGGCGAGAGCCAGATCCACGCGCCGACGAGGAGCGAGAGCGGTACGATCGTGAAGCCGAGGACGTGCGCGTCGGCGATCGTCGGCCGCGGCAGGAGGAAGGCGGCGGGCGCGTACGCGACCCCCGACCACGCACGCGAGTCGACGGCGTCGCGGACGGCAGTCGACGGTCCGTTCGGAGACCGCAGTCGGGCGTAGACCGCCACCGCGGCCCAGACTGTCGCAGCTTCGACGAAGAGGATCCCGAGGAGGTTCAGCGTCGGATCGGCCACGAGGACGATCCGCGAGGTCAGGAGCGGCGGCCCGAACGGCGAGAGCAGGGGCGGCGGCGAGGCGAGGAAGACGTCGCCGAACGGGTGGGTGAGGAAACCGACGCCGGCGGCGAGCGTCGTCGCGGTCGGCGGGAGTGCGGTCCGGCGAGCGACGGCGAACCCGGCGCCGCCCGCGACGACGAGGAACGCGACCGCGACGACCGCCGCCGGGAGATCGGCCGTCGACAGGAATCCCCGCCCGACGACCAGAACCGCCGCGGTGGCGACAAGGGCGACGAGAGCGGCGACCGCGGATCGGGCGGTCCGGCGCGTCGCAGCGACCGCGAGGGAGCCCGTTCCGAACGCCAGCGTCGCCGCGGCGCCGACCGGAAGCGGGTGCGTGACGACGCGGTGGACGCCGTTGGCGACGCCCCAGAACGCCTCCCATCCCAGGGGGGCGCCCCCGGCGACCGCGGCGGCGTAGGTCGCGAGCGCGTAGGCGACGTCGAGGTCCGGGAGGAGCGCCGCGAGCGCCGCGACGCCGCCGAGGCCGAGCGCGGTTCGACCGTCGAAGCCGACGCGGTTCGCGGCCCACCCCGCGAGGGCGAACGCAAGACACTCGTGGCCGACGAACATCGTTCACCTCCGCGCTGGCCGTCGGGCGAGATAGGTCTTGTCCTCGGCGGTCGGGAGTCGGGAAGCGACGCCGGCCGCCGGGACTTTTGTTCGGCCGGCGCGAACCTCGGAGCGTGAACGGAACCGCGATCGACCACGTGAACCTGCAGATCCCCGACGACGGCCTCGACGCCGCGCTGGCGTTCTACCGGGACGCGCTCGGCTTCGAGATCGTCGGGATGGACCGCTACGAGTCGGGCGACAAGCCGTTCTTTTCGGTGCGGCTCG
Source organism: Halobellus sp. (assembly GCA_042215855.1). Lineage (GTDB taxonomy): Archaea > Halobacteriota > Halobacteria > Halobacteriales > Haloferacaceae > Haloquadratum. Next base: position 2,011 of record JBDGUM010000009.1, read on the forward strand.
CGCCCGACGCCGTGATCCACGTCCAGCCGTCCGCGGAGTTCGAGCCGCCGACGCGGACCGCGTACGACCACGTCGCCGTCCGCGTCGACGACACGATCGAGGGGATCGAGTCGACGCTCGACGACGCCGGAGTCGAGATCGACCGGCGGTTCGAGCCGCTGGGCGCGACGGGCGTCGCGCCGGCGGTGTACGTCACCGACCCGTTCGGCTACCGGATCGAACTGAAGGCCGAGCGGGAGTAGGCCCCGGACCGGACACCGAACGGTTTTTCTCGCCCGTCGCCCGTGCTACACCCAGTCGATGCGATCCAAGGTCCCTGTCCCCGGCTCCGACTCCGGCTCCCGCTCCGCGACTCGCGCCGGCGCGATGCTCGCGCTCGCGGGCGTCGTCCTCTTCGTCTCCTCGCTCGTCGTCGGCGCCGCGCTCGCGCCGGACGTCGGCGCCGCCGGCGACGGCGAGACGCGACGGACGCTGGTCGGCTCTCAGGGCGGCGGCCCCGGCCTCCACGAGAAGGGCTCGGTCTACCTCCTCGAGGGCCGCGACATCCAGTGGCGCGCCGGCGACACGGACAGCTACTTCGACGTCACGATGCTCCCCGACGGGCGGGTGATGGCCGGCTTTATGGACAGCGGCTACACCGACTGCGGTCCCTACGACGCCCCCTGTACCCACACGGGGTTCCGGGTCATCGACCCGAACGCCGGGAGCGGAGCGGAGCCCGAAATCGTCCGCGAGTACTCCTTCCCGGTCCGGACGCGGAAGAACAGCGAGGTCCACGACGTCGAGCGGCTGTCTCCCGGAAAGTACCTCGTGACGGACATGGAGTACGAGCGGATCTTCATCGTCAGCGATGGGGAGATCACCTGGCAGTGGAACGCCAGCGAGCGCTACGACGCGCCCGCGGATCCGACCCGGACCGACTGGCTCCACATCAACGACGTCGACGTCATCTCCGAGGACCGGTACCTCGTCTCGGTCCGCAACGCGCACCAGCTCGTGATCGTCGAGCGCGGCGAGGGCGTCGTCGAGGTGATCAACGCCGACGAGGACCGGAATCGCGACGAGAATCCGAACCCGAAGGGCGACCCGACGGTCCTCCGCCAGCAGCACAACCCCCAGTGGCTCGGGAACGGGACCGTCCTCGTCGCGGACAGCCACAACGACCGGATCGTCGAACTCCGACGGAACCGGAGTGGAGACTGGAACGTCGCGTGGGCGCTCTACGGCGCCGAGGGCGTGAAGTTCAACTGGCCCCGGGACGCCGACCGCCTCCCCAACGGCAACACCCTGATCACCGACTCGCTGAACAAGCGCATCGTCGAGGTGAACCGCACGGGCGCGACCGTCTGGAGCTATCAGACGCCGCAGGTGCCCTACGAGGCCGACCGGCTGCCGGCCGGCGAGACGGTCGGCGGGATCGCCTACGCCGACGGGAACGGCGCGACGACGATCGGCGAGAGCGGGGACGTCCCCGTGCTGTCGTTCCTGCTCGTCGTCCTCCAGACGGGGCTCCAGACGCCCTTCTGGTTCACCGAGGCGCACGTCGCCGTCGCACTCGTCTCGCTCGCGTGCGTGCTCGGCGGTGCGGGGATGGTCCTGCGGGGCCAGCTCCGCGGGTAGGGGAGTCGCACCCGCGACGACCCCCTGCTTCTTGCCCGTCGAGACGGAGTGGCTGATATGGTCGACAGCGAGCCATCCGTCAGCGACGACGAACTGCGGTGGGAGACGACCGGCAGCGCGATCGACTACTCGTGTCCCGGCTTCGACGTCCGCCGCGACGACGTGGTCCTTCCGGACGGCACCGAGACGGATTTCCACTACGTCGACGAGCCGCCCGCGGTGGTCGTCCTTCCGTTCACGCCCGACGGCGACGTCGTCCTCGTCGAGGAGTGGCGCCAGGCGGTCGGGCGGGTCAACCGCGGGCTGCCCGCCGGGACGGCCGAGTCCGACGACGGCGACCTCGCCGTCGCAGCGAGACGGGAACTCGGCGAGGAGACCGGGTACGAGGCCGAGTCCGTCGAACACCTCTTCGCGGCCGAGCCGGCCAACGGGCTCCTCGACAGCGTCCACCACTACTTCCTCGCCCGCGGCTGCGAGCCGTCGGGCGAACAGGACCTCGACTTCAACGAGAGCATCCGAGTCGTCACCGTCGACTACGACGACCTCCTGACAGCGGTCCTCGACGGCGACGTCCGCGACGGGCGGACGGCACTCGGGGTCACCCGCTACGAACTCGCAGAGCGGTGGCGGTGAGGGGCGGTCGACCGACGCCGGCAACGGAGGCCGTAACGGAGAGACGAAGCGTTTTGACGCGGGGGTCCCTACTGCGAGTGTGTCCCCCGAAATCGACTCGGCCGGCGACGCGGACGGCCTCACCTCCGGCGGGGAGCGGTTCCGCGAGATCGTCCGCGCGCTCGCGGTGGCCGTGCTCCTCGCGGGCGTCGGCATCGCGGTCGGCGGGGTCCTGGTCCTCGCCGCGGTCGTCCTCCTGGGCGTTTCCGGCATCGAAATCACGCCGCTCTTGAGCATCGTGCTTTCTCTGGTCCTCGCGACCGGCCTCGGCTTCGGCGGCGTCGCGCTCGGCTACCTCCGGTACCGCGGCCGCGGGCTCGACTACGTCGGCGTCGCGGTCCCGTCGCTCCGGCAGGTCGCGTTCGTCATCGGCGGCTACGTCGCGGCGATGGGGTTCCTGATCGTCGCGTCGGTGATCATCTCGACGACCGGCGCGGAGGCCGCGCCGAACACGGCCGCGGAAATCGGGACGCGGAACCCCGAGATCCTGCTCCTGCTGGTGCCGGCGTCGCTGCTCCTGATCGGACCTGGTGAGGAGCTGCTCTACCGCGGCGTCGTCCAGAACCGCCTCGGCGAGGCGCTGCCGGCGCCGGCGGCGATCGTCCTCGCGAGCCTGATCTTCGCGTCGATCCACTACTTCTCGCTGGCGGGCGCGCCGCGGGCGCGGCTCGTCAGCATCTCCGTGCTCGTGCTCCCGACGCTCGTCTTCGGGACGGTGTACGAGCTCACCGACAACATCGTCGTGCCGGCGCTGATCCACGGGTTCTACAACGCGACGCTGTTCTCGCTGCTGTACGTCACGCTGCAGTTCGCCGGCTCCGAGCAGTTCCCGCAGGCGCTCGTCGCCGTCGGGGTCTTCTGATCGACTGCGGGTGCCGTCTCGGCGCGCGATGCGGGCGCTACGCCAGCGTCCACCCGAAGTAGAGGCCGCCCAGCAGGAAGGCGACGCCGACGACCTGGACGAGCCGTCGCCACCGAGCGGGGATGGTCCCTCCGTCGCTGTCTCCGGACCGGGACCCCTCACGCGACGACGTGCCGTCCTCGCCGTACTGCCCGTAGCGGTCGCGGGGGAGCCGCCCGGCGGTCTGGATCCGGACGATCGTCTCGGGCGACGCGACGAACAGCAGCCCGAGCGCGACCCCGAGGACGGCGGCCGCGAGCGTGCGGACGTCGACCATCGGCCGCTACCCGCGTAGCCGCTCGATGCGCTTCTCGATCGGCGGGTGGGTCGCGAACAGTTTGGCGATGCCGCGCTCCTCGCCGAAGATGCAGAGCGCGTTCACCTGCGAGTCGACCGCGGACTCGCTGGCCCGCTCGTTACCGCGGCTGATCTTCTCCAGCGCGCGGGCCAGCGGGTCGCCGCCGCCGATGGCGTCGGCGGCGTCGCTGTCGGCGACGTACTCCCGGTACCGGGAGATCGCGAAGACGAAGAGCATCACGAGCAGCTGGGTGATCTGGCCGACGACGATCGCGAGGAAGAAGTCCGCGATGTCGTTGTCGCCGGTCAGGAGCACGGCCCACTGGGCCACGATGGCGACGATGGAGGCGACGCCCTGGCCGAGCACCATCATCACGACGTCGCGGTTGCGGATGTGGGCCAGTTCGTGCGCGAGGACGCCCTCGACCTCGTCGGCGCTCAACCGGGAGAGCAGTTCCTCGCTGACGACGACCGTGCCCGCACCCTTGCGGCCGATCGCGAAGGCGTTGGGAACGCCCATCCGCGCGATCATCAGCCGCGGCTTCTCGATACCCATCGACTCCGAGAGCGACTCGACGCGCCGGTGGATCTCCGGATACTGATCCTCGGGCAGGTCTTCGGCCCCGACGCTCCGGAGCGCCATCCACTTGCCGAGCTTGTACTGGACGCCGACGAAGAGGACGCTCCCCAAGAGGACCAAGGAGAGCGGCCAGCCGAAGACGCCCATCACGACCACGGCCGCGACGGCGTAGAAGGCGAACAGGATCGAGCCGACGATCGCCATCCGCGCTTTCAGTCCGAGGTGCCTCATACGGGTATCTGTCGGCCGCGCGGACACAAGAATCCGGTGGTCGGTCCCGGCCGGCTAATCGGCCGACTGCGGGAGAACGTGTCGGAATATCGAAGGTTTCGGGTGATCTTATATACGATGCCGCGGCCAGCATCCCCGTGAGCTGAGAATCGCCCCGCGCCGTGCAGCGGGTGTTCGGCACAGCGGCGCGGGCCACGACACGGGGGTGCCGACTGTACGCTACTACCCAGACGCCGAGCGACGGCGGCGGAAAAGCGACGATACTTACCGACGGCTCCACCTATCCGAGATATGCGCGATCACTTCGAGGTCCGCGATGGGGACGCCGCCGGGCGGATCGGGCGGCTGTCGATTCCCCGCGCGGGCGTCACCGTCGAGACGCCGGCGCTGATGCCGGTCGTCAACCCGAACATCCGGACGATCCCGCCGGCGAAGATCGAATCGGCGTTCGGCGCGGAGATCCTGATCACGAACTCCTACATCGTCCACAGCACCGACGACCTCCGCGAGCGGGCGCTGGAGGAGGGGCTCCACGAACTACTGGGGTTCGACGGCGCCGTCGTCACCGACTCGGGGTCCTTCCAGCTCGCGGAGTACGGCGAGATCGACGTGACGACCCGGGAGATCCTCGAGTTCCAGCGCGAGATCGGCTCGGACGTCGGGACGCCCGTCGACGTCCCGACGCCGCCGGACGTCCCCAGAGAACAGGCCGAGCGGGAGCTGAGCGTGACCGAGGAGGCCCTGCGCGACGCCGAGGGCGTCGACACCGGCGAGATGCTGGTGAACGCGCCGATCCAGGGCTCGACGTACCCGGACCTGCGCGAGGAGGCCGCTAGCCGCGCGTACGCGACCGAACTCGACGTCTTCCCCGTCGGGGCGGTCGTCCCGCTGATGAACAGCTACCGCTACGCCGAGATGATCGACGTCGTCGCCGCCGCGAAGCGCGGGCTCGGCCGCGACGCCCCGGTGCACCTCTTCGGCGCGGGTCACCCGATGATGTTCGCGGTCGCGGTCGCGGCCGGCTGCGACCTCTTCGACTCCGCGGCGTACGCCATCTACGCGCGCGACGACCGCTACCTGACCGTGCGAGGGACCGAACACCTCGAAGACCTGGCGTACTTTCCCTGCTCGTGTGCGGTCTGTGCCGCGCACGACCCCGACGAACTGCGCGACTGCGACGACGAGGAGCGCGAGCGCCTGCTCGCCGAGCACAACCTCCACGTGTCGTTCGCGGAGATCCGGCGCGTGAAGCAGGCTGTCCGCTCGGGGAACCTCCTCGAACTCGTGGAGTCGCGGGCGCGGTCGCATCCCGCGATGCTCGACGGCTACCGCGCGCTGCTCGATCACGCCGACCAACTGGAGCGGGAGGACCCGATCTCGAAGGGCTCGTTCTTCTACCTCTCCCAGGAGTCGGCACGTCGGCCGGAGGTGCGACGGCACCACGAGCGCGTGACTCGACTCGCCACCGAGGGTGAGGTGCTGCTCACCGAGGGCGGCATCCCCTCGGGCGACGCCTACGACGCAGCCTGGCGTGTCGTGCCACCGTTCGGCCCGTTCCCGCGGGCGCTCTCGGAGACGTACCCGCTCACGGCCGAGGTCCCCGAGCGGAGCGACCGGAGCGCCCAGGAGGCGGCCGCCGAGGGCGTTCGACGGCTAGTCGAGGCCAACACGGAAACCGAATTCGTTCTCGCGCACGACGACTGGCCCGCGTCCGCGCTGTCGCGCGTGCCCGAGCGGGTCGCGACCGAGACGCTCGCCGGTCGGTAGAGCCACTGCGGCCGATAGTCGCGCCCCCCTACTCGTTCGGAGACGCGATATCGGCCATCCGATCCGAGAAGTCCCAGGAGTGAAGCCGCTCGGGCGACACGCGGATGCGGACCTCCTCGCGCTCGGGCGCGAGCAGCCGGTCGCCGAGGGCGTTGTCGGTGCCGCCGAGGTACCGCTCGAAGAGGGCCCGGAGCAGTCGCTTTTCGGTGTCGGATTCGATCGACGCGGTCCCGCGGCCGCGGACGCCGCGGTATGGGTAGTCGTTCGTCGAGACCTCGAACGAAATTTCGGGATCGTGATCCAGGAACTCCACGACGTCCGCGTGAGCGCTCGTCGCACAGAGGATCTCGCGCGGGCAGTCGGCGCAGTCGGATCCGCCGAAACCCTCCGAGAGCGACCGTCCCGCCTCGTCGACGGCGTCGCCGTCCGCCCATATGTACCACAGGGAGAGCATCCAGGGTCGGTCGTCGGGCGTCCGGCAGCCGAGGCGGACGGGGGCCTGCGAGCCCGCGAGGAAGGCGTCGATCTCCGACTGCGACCACGCGCCGCTGATGCGCATACGCGCAGATGGGTGTGAGCCGGCAAAAGCGCGCGGGCCGATCGGCGGACGCACGGATCGGACCACCGAACAGACAGATAATTCACGCTCGACAGTGCATACGGGTGTATGACCGACTACTTCGAGGTGCACAGACGCGACGGGGCCGCCCGTCTGGGCGAGCTCCGTCTCTCGGACCCGCTCCGGACGCCGGCGCTCGTCGACGGGAGCGTCGACGACGCCGGGAGCCTCTGGACCGACGACCGCGGCGTCCCGAAGGGCTACCGGGAGATCCTGACGGTGCTCCCCCACCGATCGTTCCCCGCGGGCACCGACGAGCGCGTCCAGGAGTCGTTCGCGGTCGACTACCCCGACGTCGACTACCCGAGCGCGGCGGTCGTGACCGCCGAGACCGCCGACGACTACGGGGCCGACGCGTACGTCCTCTCGAACGCGAGCGGCTTCGTCGGCCACGCCGCGGCCTTCCGCGAGGAGATCATCACCGCCCGCGAGGCGCTGCCGGCCGACACCGCGATCTACCTCTCCGGGGTCGCGACCCCGCGCAACGCCGCGACGCTCGTCTACGCTGGCGTCGACCTCCTCGACGCGAAGCGGGCGCGCGTCCGCGGGCTCGAAGGCTTCTACCTGACCGCCGAAGACGAGTACTTCCTCGAGGATCTCGACGAACTGCCGTGTTCGTGCCCGGCCTGCCGCGGCAAGCACGTCGGCGAGAACGTCAGGGGGGACGACGCGGCGTCGGATCCGGCCGCCTTCGACCGCGAGGACTGCGCCGATCACAACGAGTACGCCCTGGAATCGGAACTGGCGACGATCCGCCGGCGGATCCGCGACGGTCGGCTCCGCGATTACATCGAGGGGCAGGCGCGCCACGACCAGTGGCTCACGGCGGCGTTCCGCGAACTCGACCAGCAGTACGGCTACCTGGAGGAGCGGACGCCCGTCGTCCGCGACACGGAACTCGCCGCGGCGACCGAGGACAGCCTCCGGCGGGTCGAAATTCAGCGCTTCGCCGAGCGGGTGACGACCCGGTACCGAAATCGGTTTTCGAACCCGCTCGTGCTGGTGCCGTGTTCGGCGACGAAGCCCTACAGCGAGTCCCAGAGCCACGCGCAGTTCCACGACGCGATCCAGTACCGCGGCCACCTCGCGTCGATGACGTCGCCGATCGGCGTCGTCCCGATGGAACTGGAACTGACCTACCCCGCCCAGCACTACGACACCGTCGTCACCGGCCGGTGGTCCGAAGACGAGAAGTCGTTCGTCGCGGACGTGCTCCGGCGCTACCTCGAACGCAACGACTACCCGCGGGTGATCGCGCACGTCCCCGACGAGGGCTACCGCGAGATCTGCGAGCGCGTCGCGGCTGACGTCGACGTCCCCTTCGAGTACACCGTCGAGGACCATCCCACGACGACCGAGTCGATCGCGAACCTGATGTCGACGCTCGACGACGAACTGAAGTACAGCAAGCGGGAGCGCCAGCACAACACGGTGAAAGCGATCGCCGACTACCAGTTCGGCCCCGGCGCCGGCGACGACCTCTTCGCGGACGTCGACCTGGGGATCACGAGCCGGTATCCGAAACTGCAGGTTCGCGACGGCGACACCGACGCCGACGACGGCAACGACGGCGGCCAGCAGCTGGCGACGATGGTCCCGCAGTACGGCGTGCTCTCGCTCACGCTCGACGGCGCCCGAGTCTGGGTCGAGTCCGACGTGCCGACGAAGCGCGTCGAGATCGACGAGTTCGTCCCGCACGGGAGCGTGCTCGCGCCCGGCGTCGTCGACGCCGACGAGGAGATCCGCGTCGGCGACGAGGTCGTCGTCGAGGGGCCGCGCGCCTTCGGCGTCGGCCGCGCGCAGATGTTCGGATCGGAGATGACCGAGTCGACCCGCGGCGAGGCGGTGCAGGTCCGCCACGTCGAGGAGCTGGACGAGTCGTAGGGGGCCTCGGCGATGCCACCGACGGTCGCCGCGTGCCAGCTCGACGTGGCCGATCTCGATGTGGCGGCTAACCTCGACGCCGTCGAGAATCGGGTGCGAGGGCTGCCCGAGCGGGTCGACGTCGCGCTCTTCCCCGAATACGCGCTGACGGGGTTCGTCGCCGACGACCGAGTCGAGGAGATCGCACTCGAGCGCGACGGGGCGAGGGTGGCACGGATCGAAGACCTGGCGCGAAGCGAGGAGACGGCGCTGCTCGTCGGGTTCGTCGAACGCGACGGTGACACGCTGTACAACGCGGCGACGTACGTCGACCCCGACGGCTCGAAGACGGTCTACCGGAAGCGACATCTCTGGGGCGGCGAGCGGGACGTGCTCGCAGCCGGCGATGAGCTAGTGACCGTCGACTCGCCCCTCGGCGAAGCGGGAATCTGCACCTGCTACGACCTCAACTTCGTGGGCGACAGCGCCGAACTGACCGACCGGGCGGTCGACGCGCTGTTCGTGATCGGCGCGTGGCCCGCGACCCACAGCGAGAACTGGACGCTCCTGCTTCGGGCGCGGGCGCTCGATGGCGTCCGCTGGGCGGTCGGCGCGGGACGGACCGGGAGGCGCGAGATCGACGGCGCCCGCGAGGTCGCGTACGCCGGGCGGTCGCTCGTCGCGCGGCCCGACGGCGGCGTCCACGCGAGTCTCGACCGCCGGCCGGACGATCTCGTCGTCGACCTCGACCCCGACGCGCTCGCGCGGCAGCGTGAACTCGTGGGGATCTACGAGGGGGCGGGCGACGCCGACGACGGACCGGAGTCGGCGTCGAGGCCGGTCGAGTGAGTCGCCGGCGCCCGCGACTTTTTCACCCCGGCCGCCTTCCGTCGAGGTATGACAGACGACGCACCGGAGACGGATCGGGAGATCTCGCTCGGCGTGCCGCAGGGCGTCCTCGAGTCGCTCCCCGAGGACGGACAGAGCGCCGCGGCCGACATGAAGGAGGCCGTCGCGGGCCTGGAAGGCAGCCTCCAGGGGGCGATCGCGTCGGCCGAGTCGGACGCGGAGGCCGCGGGCTACGCCGTCGACGCCATCGAGCACCTGGAAGACCGGATGGAGACCTACGACGGCTTCATTCCCGAGCTCCGCGCGTGGGGCCAGTCGCCGATCTACGCGATCGCGTGGCGGAACCTCTACGCCGAAGTCATCGCCCAGCTCTACGAACACGAGTGGCTCGCGGAGCACATCGACCGCGAGCGGAACTACCGAATGGTCGAGGACGGGATCCGGTTCGGGGACTGATAATGACTATTGTAACTGTTTACCGCTGGTTCGCCACCCCGTTCCGGCGAACCAGCGGTAAGGACTGACAATAGTCATTATGATAGTGATGACTCTCACTGTGGACCGCCGAGCGCCACCCCCGTTGACGGCGCTCGGCGGGAAGAAACGAGAGTAATCACTACGAGTGGGACCGGCAGCGAGGAGCAGCGCTCGCACGGCCGCGCATCTTTTTTGCCGGGGGCGCCTCAGTGTCGAGTATGTCGTTTCAACTGCGGTTCTTCGCCAACTTCCGGGAGGCGGTGGGGACGAAGACGATCGCTCGCGACTACGACGCCGACACCGTCGGCGACGTCCTCGCCGCGCTCGAACGCGAGTTCGAGGGGCTAGCGGGCGAACTCCTCGACGACGGCGCAGTCCGACCGCAGGTGAACGTGCTCCTCAACGGCCGGGACGTCGAACACGAGGCGGGCGTCGACACGCCGGTCGAGCCGGACGACACGCTGAGCATCTTCCCGCCCGTCGCGGGCGGCGCCCGGAGGGCAGCGTGAGCACCGAACCCGGGTGGGAGACTCGCGAACGGTCCTACCGGGGGATCTCGATCCGCCTCGCGCGCAAGTACCTGGAGAAGCTGGGTGGGACGGCCGTCGACGACGAGCGCGTCGAGGCCGACGCGTGGGCCGCGTCGCTGTCGGCCGCGACGGTCTCGATCGGCCCGACGCTGGAACTGACCGAGGTGACGGTGACGTTCGAGGGCGACCCCGAGGCGCTCGACGGCCTCATCGACCGCTTCTCGCAGAAGGCGATGCGCGCCGGGGGCTGAGGGATGCTCGGGGACGGGTCCTCCCGCGGCGACGGTCCGGAGGACGCCGAGGCCCGCGAGCCGACGGTGCCGCTCGACGGCGACGTGCTCCTGTACGCGGGCGCGACCGCCAGCGTCGCCCCGGGCCGACTCGGGCCGCTCCTCCGCCGCGTGCAGTCGACGCTCGGCGATCGCATCGACCGCTACCGGCAGCGATACGAGTGCGTCGCCGACGACGAGTCGCGAGCGGTGTTCCTCTGTCCCGAGGGCCACTGGGCGGAACTCGGGACCGAGCTGGGGCTGACCGAGAAGGAGACGGAGGCCGCAGAACGAGCGCACGCCCAGCAGCTCCGGCGGATCGGAACGAAACAGGATCGTCGGGAGGAACTGGAGACGGCGCTGGAGATCCGGGAAGCGGTGGTGATCGGACGCGACGGCGACGGAGCCGAGTAGCGGGGCGATCTGGAGCGGTCCCCGGATCAGGACTCGTTCCGCTCTCCGGCCGAGTTGGACCGCTCCTCGACGGCCTCGAAGTACCGGGAGAGAAACCGCACGCGGGACCGGTCCGCGGACTCTTCGGCGCTCGCCTCGGCCTCGCCGAAGGAGGCCTCGCGTTCGAGGTCGACCAGGAGGGCTTCGAGGTCGCCGCGGGGCTGGTGGCAGAGGTCGCGGTAGCACTCCTTGCAGAGGTGTTCGAAGCGCTTCCCGTGTCGCTCCCAGCGGTTGCCGTGCTTGTCGTACTCGCGCGCCTCCGAGCGGGGGAGCGACGTCCCGCAGGCGATGCACACCACCGTCGTCTCCTCCCGGTTGTTCCGGGAACGCCACATACGAGGACCCACGGAGGGCCCGCACTTAGCGTTTTTCCGCGGCGTCTGACAGACGCAAGCCCCGGCGAGCCGCGGGGGGAGATGCGCACCGCGAGCGGCGATCGTGTCGCGTCATTTATCGGCCGGCGCGCCGTCCGCCCGGGTATGCAGGTCAAATCCCGACACCACCTCCGCGCCGACGAGATCGACGACCTGGAGGCCGCCATCGAGGCCCAGACCGGCGTCGATCTCGACGGCGACACCTACGAGATGGTCGAGCTCGCCGACGAGCCGTTCGACGTCGTCCTCGTCGACGGCGAGCCCGACGTCGTCCGCTTCGACGACGAGCCGTCGCTGACCGTCCAAGGCGCGAACCGCCACGAGCCCACGCGGGGCGTCGTCACCGTCGACGCCGGCGCGATCTCGTTCGTCAGCGACGGCGCCGACGTGATGCGGCCGGGGATCGTCGAGGCCGACGCCGACATCGAGGCGGACGACCTGGTCACGATCGCCGAGGAGACCCACGGGAAGGTGCTGGCGATCGGTCGCGCGCTCGTCGACGGCGACGAGATGACCGGCGACTCGGGGAAGGTCGTCGAGTCGATCCACCACGTCGGCGACGACCTCTTCGAGTTCGCGGTCTGATCGGGAGCGGTTTCGAAGCGATCGAGGGAGAACCCACGACGTGAGTCCGCGCGTCAGACGCGCGTCTGACGTAAGAACTAACGTGGTACTGACGCTTGGAGGTGGTATGGGGATAATGAGCAAGATCATCAGCGGGGGCGGACAGCACACGACCGACGAGTACCTCGACCTCGACGTCGAGGGCATCGAGGGCGCCACCGGTGAGGCCGGCGCCGGGATGCGCGTCCGCATCGCGACGATCAGCGGCAAGGGCGACGTCGTCGACATCAAGGACGCCGTCTACGACGGCGACCTGGTGATCGCCGACATCACCCGCCACACGACCAGCGACAGCACGATGGAGCACATCATGGACGACCTCCGACAGGTCGCCGAGGAGGTCAACGGCGACATCGCCCAGAAGGGCGACGACCAGGTCATCATCGCCCCCACGGGCGTCGGTGTCGCGCGACAGAAGCTGAACTGACCGACCTGA
>JBDGUM010000059.1:0-14169 GCA_042215855.1 Halobellus sp.
GGTTCAAGTCCCTCCCGGCCCGTCGATATCGTTTCTGAACGGATCGAAGAGAGACCGACGGACGGAACGTGACGATCTCGGAAGCCCCCGCCCGGTCGACTCGGGGGCCTCGTTGCGCTCCTCGTCACTCACGATGCTCGCTCCTGCGGTGCTTACGTCGGCCGCCTTCGCCGACCGGGCGGCCCCTTCCAGTCCCGCCCCTATAGTAGCGTTCGCAACTGATTGCTCATCCGATCGCACGCCGTCGTGCGATCGAGTGAGTGAAGACTTGCAAACGCTACTATAGTCATTCGGCCTCCCGCCGCCACACCCTCCCCAGCCGACTCCTCGCTCGCGCCGCTCGCTCGTCGTCCCTCGCGTGCGTGTGCCGCGCGACGGAGCGCGCGACAGCACGCGCCGGGATGAAAGTCAGGAACGCAGCGTGTCGCCACTGAGAGTCAGATCTTCCCGTTCAACACCTTCGCGGCGACGAGCACGGGGTCCCAGACGGGGCTGAACGGCGGCGCGTAACCGAGGTCCTGGCGTTCGAGTTCCGTGACGGTCATCCCGGCGCCGAGCGCCGTCGCGACGGTGTCGATGCGGACGGCCGCGCGGTCGGTGCCGGCGACGCTCCCGCCGAGCAGGCGGCCGGTGTCGCGGTCGGCGACGAGCGTGACGGTCGTCTCCGCCGCGCCGGGGTAGTAGCCCGACCGCGATCCGGCGGTGATCGTCTCCGCGACGGGGTCGAAGCCGGCCTCGCGGGCGCGCTCGGGGTCCAGGATTCCGGTCCGGCCGCACTCCAGGTCGAAGGCCTTCACCATCGCCGTGCCGGCGACCGCGCCGACCGGCGTGGGGGCGCCGCCTACTGTCGCGCCGATGGCCCGACCGGCCCGGTTCGCCGGGAGCCCGAGCGGGTCCCAGGTCGGCTCGTCGGTGACGGCGTGGGGCATCTCGGCGACGTCGCCCGCGGCGTAGACGCCGTCGACCGAAGTCCGGCCGTAGGCGTCGGTGGCGATCGCCCCCGACTCGCCGAGTACGATCGGCGTGTCGTCGACGAGCCCCGTATTCGGCCGGATGCCGATACCGACCAGCGCGGCGTCGACGTCCAGTTCCGCGCCGCTGTCGCACACCACCGATTCGACTGCTCCGTCGTCGCCGCGGAGGCGGACGACCTCCTCGCCGAAGTGGGTCGTGACGCCCGCCTCCCGGAGCGTCTCTTTGACCGCGTCGCCGACGGCGTCGCCGAAGCCCGGAACTGGCCGCGCGGAGCGCTGGAAGACGTGCACGTCGAGGTCCCAGGCCTCGAACGCCTCGGCCATCTCGACGCCGACGTAGCCCGCGCCGACGACCGCGACCGTCTCCGGCGGCTCCGTCTCGCCGTAGCGCTCGACCGCTGCCTCGGCGAGGGCGTCGCCGCCGCCCAGGTCCGCGACGTCGAAGTCGGCGGGCGGGGTCAGGAACGCTCGCATCGCAGCCGCGTCGTCGAGGCCGTGGAGCGTGAAGACGCGGTCGAGCGACGCGCCCTCGATCGGGTCGGCGACCGCTCGGGCCCCGGTGGCGACGAGGAGGTCGCCGTAGGGCTGCTCGAACGTCGCGCCCGCCGATTCGACCGCGACGGTCCGGGCGTCGGTGTCGACTCCGACGACTTCGTGGCCGCGCCGGAGGTCGATGCCGCGCTCGTCGGCTTCTTCGGGCGACAGCGAGAGCAGGTCCGCCAGGCGGTCGACCTCGCCCTTCACGAAGTACGGGGTGCCACAGTGAGCGTACGAGATCCACCGGCCTTTCTCGAAGACGACGACCTCGCGCTCGGGGGCTTCCCGCAGGCACTTGCTCGCGGCCGAGAGGCCGGCGGCGTCGCCGCCGATCACGACGAAGGGGTCCGTCATACCGCCACCTGCGCCGGCCGGGGGTAGATAGCTTTCGCCGGACGGCGCGGCTCGCGCACGGCCGATCAGGCGTGGGGGCGCGACGGCGGCGGCTGGGACGGCTACGCCCGGTTTTACACGTCCGCGACGCGAAGCGGGGCGTATGCACGTCGCGGCCGTCCAGCTGCCGGCGCGGAACGATCCGGACGGGAACAGAGCGCAGGCCGTAGCGCGGGTCCGCGAGGCCGCCGAACGCGGCGCCGACCTGGTCGTGTTGCCGGAGATGTGGCCCGTGGGCTACTTCGCGTTCGATGCCTACGACGACGCCGCCGAGTCGGTCCCGGGACCCACCACCGACCGCCTCGCCGACCTCGCGGACGACCTCTCGATCTACCTCCACGGCGGGAGCATCGTCGAACGCGAGGGCGAGGATCTGTACAACACTTCGACCCTGTTCGGCCCCGGCGGCGACCTGCTCGCGACCTACCGGAAGATGCACCTCTTCGGCTACGAGTCCGAGGAGGCGCGCCGGCTCACGCCCGGCGAGAACCCCTGCGCGGTCGAGACCGATCTCGGAGCGCTCGGACTGACGACCTGCTACGACCTCCGGTTCCCGGCGCTCTACCGATCGCTCGTCGACGACGGGGTGGAAGTCTTCCTCGTCACGTCGGCGTGGCCGAGCGAGCGGCGCGACCACTGGCACCTCTTCGCCCGGACGCGCGCGGTCGAGAACCAGTCGCTCCTCGTCGCGTCGAACCTCGCCGGATCGGTGCGTGACGTCGACCTCGCGGGCGAGAGCCTCGTCGTCGACCCCTGGGGCGACGAGCGCGCCAACGCCGGCCGCGGACCGGGAGCGGCGCACGCGACCGTCGACCGCGAGGAGATCCGGGACGTCCGCGAGGCATTCCCCGCGCTCGACGACCGACGGCTGTGAGTCGCAGTCGACGATCCGTCGCACGATCGTTTATATATGAACGCGCGGCCAGCGATAGCGTGCGCTGAGAAGAGCCCCGCGCCGGGGAGCGGTTGCCCGGTACGCCGGCGCGGGACGATCGCGGGTGCCGGCTGTTCGCAAAACCGTGAGTCGCAACACTGCCATCTCCAGTCGAACCGCAAAGGGCTCGACCAGGACGGCTACGCCCGCACGTTCTCGCCGACCGGCTCGTCGGCGACCGACTCGCCGTCGAAGACGACCCGACCGCGGACCATCGTGAGATCCGGGAAGACGCCCGTCCAGCCCTCGAACGGCGTCCACCCGCACTTCGAGTGGAGGTCGTCGCCCCGGATCTCCCGGGCGTTCTCGGCCTCGACGAGAACGAGATCGGCGTCGTAGCCCTCGCGGATCCGGCCTTTGCGCGGGAGGTCGAAGACGTCCGCGACGTTCGCGGCGGTGACGTCGCGGACGCGCTCGTAGGAGATCTCGTCCCGCCGCGCGCGTTCGAGGAGCAGCGGCAGCATCGTCTCGACGCCGGGGACGCCGCTCGGGGCGTCCCACAGACCCGTCTCCTTCTCTTCGACGGTGTGCGGCGCGTGGTCGGTGGCGACGATGTCTACGTCGCCGTCGACGAGGCGCTCCCAGAGCCCCGCGCGTCGGTCCTCGCTGCGGAGCGGCGGGTTCATCCGCCCGTACGTCCCCAGTTCGCTCGCGTCCTCGCGCGAGAGGAACAGGTGGTGCGGCGTCGCTTCGCACGTCGCGCCGCCCGCGACCGCGGCGTCGACGCCCTCGGGCGTGCTCGTGTGGGCGATGTGGACGTCGGCGCCGGCGTTCGCACCGACGTCGACCGCGCGCTCGACGGCCGCGGCCTCGGCTTCCGGAGATCGAAACTGGCTCCAGACGTCGGCGTCGGCGTCGCGGCCGGCACCGCCGGCGTCGCGATCGCGCGCGGACGCGTCGAAGCGGTCCGCGTCCTCGGCGTGGACAGTGACGACCACGTCGCGCGCGGCCGCGAGCTCGACCGCGTCGGCGAAGCGATCGGCCCCGATCCCCATATCGCCCGTCGAATCGGCCAGGAAGACTTCGCCGAGCGCGAACAGCGGGCGATCGAACAGCGACTCGGGGTCCCAGTCGGGGGTGACGCCGCCGTTGATCCCGTAATCGACGACGGAGGCCTCGGCGAGCGACGCCTTCTCGTCGAACGCCGCGCCGGAGACCGTCGGCGGCGTCGTGTTCGGCTGGTCGACGACCGTCGTCACCCCGCCGGCGGCCGCGCTCTGTGAGCCGGTCGCCCAGGTCTCCTTGTGGCCGTGGCCCGGCTCGCGGAAGTGGACGTGGGCGTCGATGGCGCCCGGCAGGAGCAGCCGGCCGTCGGCGTCGACGACGCGATCCGCGTCGGCGTCGACCGATTCGGCCACCTCGGCGATCCGTCCCGATTCGGTCCGGACGTCGCGGATCTGCCCGTCGGCGAGGCGCGCGTCGCGAAAGAGCGTCGACATACGCGGGCGTCGACCGCAGGCGACCTAAGCCCGGCGGTTCGACTCGTCGGCTCCGCGACTGTCCGACCGAGTCCGTACGGAGTCGACGTCGACCGGTTCGCGCGGAATCGATCCACAGAACGAATCGACGAGGGCCTCGACGACGCTTTCGGGGTCGGCCGAGCCGCCGCTCCGCGCCACGCTCCCCACCGAGTCGGGGTCGAGCGGGACGTCGAGCGCGTCGTAGATCTCGGTCAGGACCGCGGCGATTTCCTCGTGGTCGTCGACGACGACGATGCCCGAAACGCGCGCCGCATCGCGGCCGATGCGCTGTGCGAGGCCGGCGATCTTCCCGCGGGCCTGCACGGAGTGGTCCCCGGGGCAGAACGAATCCGCCGGCTCGCCGCGGCGCGCTGGGACGCCAACGGACCGGAGTGCTCGCACCACGGCAGCCGTCGCAGCCTCGTAGCGATCCGTGATCCCCTGCCGCGGATCGATGGCGGGAATCACGGCTGCGAAGGCGACCGTCGTCCCGGTGTACGCGACTGCTCGGCCGCCGACTCGCCGTTCGATCGGCGGGTAGCCGCGGCGCTCGGCGACCTCCCGGGCGCGCCCGTAGCCGTCGGCGCGGGCGTCGCGCCGGCCGAACGCGAGCTGTCGGTTCGGCGTCCACGCCCGGAGTGCCGGGACGTCGCGGTCGACGGCCCCCGCGACCACGTCGTCGAGGACCGACCGATCGGCGTCGATCGTCGGCGCGCGGCCGCGGACGACGCGGACCCGGTCGGCGTCGGGACGGACGCGTTCGATCACGGTCGAACCACGTGCCGACGAGCCTAAGCGCTCTCGGTCCACCGGTCCGGTATGGTCGGTGAGCCGCGATGACGACGGGCGCGCGTGGCGGGGGCGGCGCGGGCGAGGACGCACCGGCGAGCGGCGCGTGCGTCCGGCTCCCGGCGTCGACCCTCCGCGATTATCGGCGTTTCTCGCTCTACAATTCGCCGTATCCGGCGCACGACAGCGGCTGCGCGATCGATCTCTATCCAGGGGGGAACGACGCGCGCTCGCCGGTCGCGGGCGAGGTCCTCGAGACCAGAACCGTCCGCGCGCCGCCGAAGTCCTACGCCGACGCCGAGGAGTTCCTGCTCCTCGTGGACGTCGACATCGAGGAGAGCGGACTCGACGTCAACCTCGGCGCCGACGGCCGGGCCGCGGACGCGCTGGTCGCCCGGATTCTCCACGTCCGACCCGCGGTCGGAGTGGGCGACCACGTCGCCGTCGGCGACTCGCTCGGATCGATGGTCCGCTCGGGCTTCTTCGCCCCCTGGGTCGGCAACCACGTCCACCTCGGATTCCGCCGCGGCGAGCAGAACCTCCACCGGGCGGGCGGGTCGCTGCCGGTCGACGTCGGCGTCGACGTCGAGCCGCTGCCGTGGGACGGGACCGGCCGGGTGATCGAGACCGGTGAGACGTACGCGCTCCTCGATGCGCCCGCTCACCCCGCACCCGGCGAGCGGTTCGCCGGGATCGGTGGCGTCGCGGGCGCGGAGAGCGGAAGCGAAGGTGAGGAGGTCGCCCTCGACGGCGGCTTCGCTCACTACGCCGGCGGCGGCGCGCTCGGTGCCGACGGGAGCCGGGGCGTCGACGGCGCAGTGTCGTTCCTCGGGCACCCGATCGGCGAGTGTACGGGCCGGACGGTCGCCTGGCGCGACGTCGCCGTCCTCGCGAACGGCGGTCGGATCACCGGGCTGTCGCTGTTCGCCGGCATCGACCCCGAGTTCGGCGCGAAGCTCGTCTGCCCGGACCGGGAGTTCGCGGTCGGTGACCGGGTCCGCGTGTCGATCCGCGACAGCGACGACCCGATCCGGCTGGGCTGAGGCGCCGCAGCGGCTACCCCTCGAACGCGACGTCCTCGCGCGTCGCGACCTCGCCGAACAGCCAGTCGGCGTGATCGAGCGCGTACTCGCGGTGGTCCGCCTCGATCGCGCCGATCGCGTCCTCGACGAGGACCGGCCGGTAGTCCCGGAGCCCGGCGCTCCCGGCGGTGTGGAGCACGCAGACGTTCGCGAGCGTGCCGCAGATCACGAGGTCGTCGATCCCGCGGGCCGAGAGCCACCCGTCGAGTTCCGTCTCGTAGAAGGCGTCGTAGGTGTGCTTCTCGACGACGTGGTCCCCCTCGCGGACGTCGAGGTCGTCGACGATCTCGGCGTCCCACGAGCCCTCGAGGACGTGTTCGCCCCACTGTTCGAACTCGTCGTAATAGTGCGCGTCCTCGAACTGCTCGGGCGGGTGGACGTCGCGCGTGTAGACGACCTGCGCGCCCGCGTCGCGGGCGTCGGCGACGAGCGCGGCGACGTCGTCGATCGCCGCCTCGCTCCCGGGCGCGTAGAGGCTCCCGTCGGGGTGGCAGAAGCCGTTCTGCATATCCACCACGACCACGGCCGTGCGTTCGGCGTCGAACGTTGGCATCGGTGTTCGAACGTCGCCGACACAGCGGCAAATGCGTTCTCCCGGCGGTGAGCGGGAAGCGGGGAGCGGCCCGGAGCCGTCGCCGCCGGGCAGAAAGGCACTTCCCCGCGTGGTCCCTTTCGTCGCCAATGACGCGGAGACGCGGCCTCGTCGTACCGGCCGTCGCCCTGCTACTCGTGCTTGCCGGCTGCAGCGCGCCGGTGATGGAATCCGATCCCGCGACCGATCCCGGCGGTACCGTTGCCGTCCCGAACGCCGACTTCGACGACCCCGTCGGCGACCCGCTCGGCTGGGAGGACGGTCGGTGGTACAACGAATCGATCGACGTCGATCAGTCCGACGGCCTCAGCGATTCGGAGCTCCGGGCGTACGTCGGCCGGGCGATGGCCCGCGTCGAGTACCTCCGCGGACGCGAGTTCCAGAAGCGTGTACCGGTTTCGGTCCTCTCCCGGGCCGAGTACCGCAACCGCTCGTCCGGCGGGTCCTCGGCCGGCCAGGGCGAGTACGGGCAGTGGAACGACCAGGTCTGGGAAGCACTCTTCGTCGTCGGCGAATCCCAGGGCAGCGGCTCCGCGATCAGCTCCACTCGGAGCTCGGCCGTCGCCGGGTTCTACTCGCCCGCGGACGACGAGATCAAAGTCATTACCCCGTCACCCGAGTCGCCGACGATCAGGAACGCGACCCTGGCCCACGAACTCGTCCACGCGCTCCAGGACCAGCACTACGACCTCACCAAAGCGACGTACAGCGCCGAGACGCAGGACGGTCAGCTCGCGACCGACGGGCTCATCGAGGGGGACGCGAGCTACGTGGAACAGCGGTACGTCGAGCGATGCGGCGGCGCGTGGGAGTGCGTCCCGACGCCCGCGGCGAGCGGCGGCGGAGGCGGCGGAGGCGGCGGCCCGTCGAACCTCGGCATCTTCCTGACGATCTTCCAGCCCTACTCCGACGGCCCGGTCTACGTCCACGACCTCGTAAGCGCGCAAGGCTGGAGCGCCGTCGAAGAGCGCTTCGAGGAGCCGCCGGTCTCCTCCGAACAGATCATCCACCGCACCACGGAGACGCCGACGCCGGTCACCTACGACGATCGCGCGCGGGACGGCTGGAAGCTGTTCCCGAAACAGGGCGAGAACGGTTCCGACACCGTCGGCGAGGCGTCGATGTACGTGATGTTCTGGTACCAGGCCCGGACCGCCGGCGCCGAGACGATCGACCCGCAGACGCTCGGAAACGTCGAGAGCCCCTACGACACCTACAACTACGACGCCGCACCGTCGGCGGGGTGGGCCAACGATCGCCTGTTCCCCTACCAGAAGGAGGTCGCCGACGGTGAGGAGTACGGCTACGTCTGGGTGACCGAGTGGGACACCGAGCGCGACGCGCGGGAGTTCCGGCGGGCGTACCAGGCCATCCTCGCCGCCCACGACGCCGAACGTCGCGCCGAGAACACCTACGTCGTCTCCGAGGGGAAGTTCGCAGACGCCTTCCGCGTCACGCGGTCGGGCACGCGCGTGACGATCGTGAACGGGCCGACCGTCTCGGACCTCCGCGACATCCGGCCGCGGGCCTCGTAGCGACCGCTGGGGAGGCCGACCGGCGACGTCGTTGAAGAGGAATCCCCTTCGGAACCGACGGACGAACGAGTGAATTTTTCAGCGCGCCCGCCGAATCCCCCGTATGGAATTCGACATCGTCGGTCCCGACGCGATCAGGGAGGGACGCGCGACCGACGCGTACTTCGATCGGACGGAGGAGACGCTCCGACACGCGGGGCGGAATCCGCGGGTCACCGCGGAGATCACCGCCGATCAGTTCCCCGACGGCGACTACGAACTGCTCTCGGGCGTGAAAGACGTCGCGGCGCTCCTGGAGGGCCGGGACGTCGACGTCGACGCGGTCCCGTCGGGCCGGCTCTTCGACGGCGGACCGGTGATGCGGATCGAGGGCGACTACCTGGCGTTCGCGCGGCTGGAGACCTCCATCCTGGGCTTCCTCTCGCACGCCTCGGGTGTCGCCACCGCCGCGCTCGACGTCCGGCGGGCCGCGCCCGACTCGCTCGTCCTCTCCTTCGGCGCGCGCCAC
Source organism: Halobellus sp. (assembly GCA_042215855.1). GTDB lineage: Archaea > Halobacteriota > Halobacteria > Halobacteriales > Haloferacaceae > Haloquadratum. The sequence goes on from JBDGUM010000059.1 coordinate 8,805, forward strand.
GTCCACCCGTCGATGACCGCGATGGTCGAGCGGAGCGCCCTGGTCGCGGGGCTCGACGGCTTCTCGCACGTCGCCGCCGGCGACGTCATCGGAGAGGAAGCGGGCGGGACGATGCCGCACGCGCTCGTGATCTGCTTCGGCCGCGGGAACCAGGAGGACGCCTGGACCGCCTTCGACGAGGCCGTCGGCGAGGACGTGCCGCGGGTCGCGCTGTGTGACACCTACTCCGACGAGACGGACGAGGCGCTTCGCGCCGCGACGGCGCTCGGCGACCGCCTCGACAGCGTCCGCCTCGACACCACGGGCTCGCGGCGGGGCGACTTCCGCCACATCATCGAGGAGGTGCGCTGGACGCTCGACGCCCACGACCACGAAGACGTGGGAATCTTCGTCTCCGGCGGACTGGGGCCGGCGGAACTTCGAGAACTCCGGGACGTCGCCGACGGCTTCGGCGTCGGGGGCTACGTCTCCAACGCCGACCCGGTCGACTTCGCGCTCGACATCGTCGAGGTCGACGGCGAGCCGGCGGCGAAGCGCGGGAAGCTCACCGGCGCGAAGTCGGTCTACCGGACCGCGGACGGCGGCCACCACGTCGGCCTGCGCGATCGCGACGGCCCCGCGGACGCGGAGGTGCTCCTGCAGCCGTTGCTCCGCGGCGGCGAGATCGTCGACGGATTCGAGTTCGGGATCGACGCGGCGGCCGAGCGGGCCGCCCGCGACGCGGACCTCTGTGGGTACGGACCGGAGTCCGACGGCTGATACGGCGGGAACTTATCCGTCGCGGTGGCGTATCGCGCCTGTGGCGGACGTCGTCTGGGCGGTGAGACACGGCGAAAGACGGGACACCGTCGACCCCGACTGGGCCGAAGACGCCGAACGGCCCCACGACCCCCCGCTGACGGAACTGGGACGCTGGGCGGCCTGGCGGGTGGGCCGGCGGTTCGCCGAGTCGGGACCGGCGTTCGACGCCGTCTACGCCTCGCCGTTCCTGCGAACGGTCGAGACCGCGGACGAGATCTGCCGGGAGATCGACGGGGAGGCGTGGCTCGAGCCGGGACTGGGCGAACACCGGAACCCCGAGTGGTTCGCGGGCGAACCGGAGACGCTTCCGATCGAGGAGTTGACGGCGCGGTTCGACACGGTACGCGGCGACCGCGAGCCGTACGTCCGTCCGGAGTTCCCGGAAACGGGCGCGGAGGCGACTGCGCGGGTCGGAGAGGCGGTCCGACGGATCGTCGCCGACGAGCCGGGGACCGTGCTCGTGGTCGGCCACGGTCTCACCATCGGCGGCGTGGTCGACGGGCTCGTCGGATCCGCGGAGGGCGTCGACGCGCCGCTGTGTGGGCTCACGCGGGTCGAGCGGCTCGGCCGCGGCGGAACGGAGACGGACGGGAGCGAGTGGCGGCTCGACTTCTCCGGCGATACGTCGCACCTGTGATCGCGGCCGACGAACCCGGGGCTGCGCCGTATCCCTCGGGCGCCGCGTCCCGGCACCGTCGGTCGGTTACAGTTCCTCGACGCTGCCGCCGTCGGCGCGCTCGCGGAAGACCTGCCCGTCGAAAAGCGTGACCGTGGTGTCGTCGTCCTGCCAGGCGAGCGGGGAGAGCCCCGCCTTCCGGCAGGCGTGTGTGAGGAACTGTTCTTCGTTCCAGCCGTTCTCGATCGGAATCGTCGGGTAGAGCCAGCCCTGCGTCCCGTCCTTGGCGACGGCGACGCCGTGTGTCCCCAGTTCGACGTCGTCGAGCGGTCGGTCCGTCTCGGTGTAATCACAGACGACGCAGACGGAGATCGTGAGGTTCGACAGTTCGGGCTGTTCGATCTCCGAGCCGCAGGAGTCGCCGGAGGCGGCCTGGATCGCGGCGTCGACGATCGCGTGGCCCAGTTGGTCGCTGCCGCGGTACGCCCCGGCACAGCCTCGGAGGCGGCCGCGGCCGCGCGTGGACCGGATGCGGACGAACGCGCCGGTGCGAGCGTAGAAGGCGTCGCGCATACTTCCCGGCTGTTCGCGTTGTCCGTGGAGAACGTACGATTCGACCGATTCACGCGCCAGCTCGACCGCCCTCGCCCCGTCGTCGTAGGAGAGACGAACGGTCTGCGCCTCGGACATATATCTCCCCAGGCGTTCGCCCGACTTGAACGCTTCCCTTCTATCTCGCGGGTATACGGCTGTGAGCGCCCGTTCGACGGGGTTTCGATCGATATTTACTGGCGTTCGAGTTGTTTTTCACTCGGGTCGTATCCGGAAGAAACCGGGTGACCGAACGGCTTATGCGACCCTCGCGTCTACCACCGGAAGGCAGAGAGAGCTCGGCTCCCGTCGGTCCGACCGGACCGATGAGGAAAGTCCCCCCACCGTCCGGACGGGTGACCGGGCGCAAGCCCGGAGTCGGAGACGGCTGGCTCTGGAACAGAAACGAGACCCCTCGGCCCGACCGATGAGACGCGACCGGCGGATCCCCCGCCGGCGGCGCTCGCGGGACGCCGCGAGCGTGCGAACCGACCCGCAAGGGAAGGGAGTTGACCCGTCGAGGGACGCGCCGCGGTCACGACGCGGCCACCTGACGGCCGAGAACGGATGGAACGGCGAACCCTCACCGGTGCAAGTCCGCGCCGCGAAGGTAGTCCGGACAGGGCGCGGACGCTCAGCCGAATGCCGAGCCGAACAGAAGGGGGCTTACTCCTCTCAGCCGCTCGTGCCCGCGAGCGACAGCTCCCGCACCGGGCGCGTCGTCGCCGATCGTGGCGCCGCGGCCGGAGGACCGCCTCCGGTTAGTGATTACTCTCGTCTCGTACCGCCGATCCCGCCGGTTTCATCCCTGACTACACAGTTCCGTCGACCGATGCCGAACCTTCTTTGCTGCGACTCTCTTTCCGAAAGATATGCCGAATCGGTCGTCCGCGGTCCCCGCGACGGTGGGGCTCGCACTCCTCGTCGTGCTCGCCGGGTGCGCCGGCCCGGTCGTCGATCTGCCGGTGACCGAGCCCGCGACGGGGCCCGCGACCGCGACAGCCGCGCCGTCGCAGTCCACCGTGACCGCCGCGACCGCTCCCGGATCGACGGCGACGCCCTCCGGGACGCCGACCCCGACGCCGACGGCCGTCGCCGACCAGTCGAATCCGTGGGGGTCGGAGCCGATCGTGGTCGCGATCCGCGACACGGCAGGAACCGGCCGGGAGTGGACGCCCCTCGTCGAGGAGGCGACCGCCTACTGGGAGGCGAACGCCGAGCGCTTCGCGGGATTCCCCGTCGACTACGTCGTCCGACCGGACGCGTCGAACCCGGACCTCGTCATCGAGTTCGTCGACTCGGTACCCGTCTGTGAGGGCGCCGAGGACGCCGCGGGCTGCGCGCCGCTGATCGAGGACCGCCGGGCGATCCAGCGCCCCGAGACGGTGTACGTCCGTACCGGCTTCTCGGACGACTCCACGATCCTCGTGACCGAACACGAACTGGGGCACACGCTGGGGCTCCGCCACGACGACGCGCCGCAGGAGATCATGGCCAGTCGGTCGGTCCTCTACACCGAGGCGCGGCCGAACGCGACCGAACGCGCGTTCCCGTGGGACGACGCCGAGTTCACCGTCTACGTCGACGTCGCGAACGCGTCCGATCCCGCGGGTGCCCGCGAGCAGGTCCGCCACGCCCTGGAGTACTACGAGGACGACGCGCCGGGGATGCCGACCAACATCACCTTCACGAGCGTCGACGACGCCAGCGACGCCGAGATCGTCGTCCGCTCGGTCGAGACCTCGCCGTGCGGGGCCGGCGCGGCGTCCTGCAGGGGAATTAAAGGCTGGGACCCCGACGGCGACGGCGCGATCGAGACCTACTCGCAGCTTCGGATCGCGCTCGTCGACCTCGACACCGACGCCGTGGCGTGGCACACGGGCTACTGGCTGGCGGAGGGCTTCGGCGCCGAGGACGACGCGGACAAGCCGGCGCCGTTCCGGAACGCCTCCTACGAGGAGCGCCGGAGCGAGTGGTGGGAGTAGCGGACCGAGCGCACAACGTCGGCGGATTCTTTTCCGTCCAAGGCGTACGATGAAGTATGACCGAAAACGGCGACGCCGAGACGCCGACCCTGGAGATGGCGCGCTTCGAGGCCGACGAACTGGCGGACGCGCTCGAAGACGCCTTCGACGGCACCGACGCGGAGTACCGCGTGGTCGCCCGACAGGCCCGCGACCTCGCCGACGCGGGCATCGTCGCGGACGACCGGGGCGAACCGCTCACGATCGAGGAGATCGTCCGCAACCTCGAGGACGCGCCGGAAGATTCGAGCGTCGCCGACCGCTGGAACTGGTGGCTGGGCGCGCTCGACACCGCCTACAGCGGCTACCGCGAGTTCGAGGTCCGCGCGGTGCCGAGGGAGGAGTAGCGGGCCGAAGGCGACGCGAAAGCGACGAACCCAAGCGGGCGGAGCGGCTCCCCTACCTATGGACGTTCGGTTCCTCGGCGGCGCCCGCGAGGTCGGCCGGAGCGCCCTCCTCGTGAACGACTCGCTCCTCCTGGACTTTGGGATGCTAACCGGGAACCCGCCGCAGTTTCCGGTCGAGACGCCCGGCCCCGAGGCGGTCGTCGTCTCCCACGGCCACCTCGACCACGTCGGCGCGATCCCCTCGCTGCTGTCGGGCGATCGCCGCCCGCCGATCCACTGGACGCCGCCCACGCGGGAGCTGGCGCTGACGCTCGCCCGCGACACCCTCAGGCTCCACGGCGGGACCTACGACTGCCCGTTCACCGAGGAGGAGGTCCGGCGCGTCACGCAGGTCTCCGAAGCCCACGGCTACGAGGAGCCATTCGCGGCCGCGGGCCACGAGGTGACGTTCTACGACGCGGGCCACATTCCCGGGAGCGCGCACGTGCTCGTGGACGACGGCGACACGCGACTACTGTACACCGCCGACTTCCACACCGACGACCAGCGGCTCGTGTCGGCGTCGACCGCCCGTCCCGACGCGGACGCCGTCATCTGCGAGAGCACCTACTCGGACGTCGAACACGAGGGCCGCGGGGAGATCGAGCGGCGCTTCGTCGAGAGCGTGCGGACGGCGCTCTGGGAGGGGGGTACGGTCGTCGTGCCCGCCTTCGCCATCGGCCGGACGCAGGAGATACTCCTCGTCTGCGAGGCCAACGACATCGACTGCTACGTCGACGGGATGGGGACGCGCGTGACCGAGATGCTCCGGCGGCACCCGGCGTTCGTCCGGGACGCCGACGCGCTCCGGCGCGCGAAGTCGAACGCGCGGTTCGTCGACGGACGCGACGGCCAGCGGAGGCGCATCGCGGACCAGAACACCGTGATCGTGACGACGAGCGGGATGCTCGGTGGTGAAGATATACTAGTACTTCAATTCGCCAAAA
>JBDGUM010000122.1:0-13978 GCA_042215855.1 Halobellus sp.
CCGGTTCGACCTCGGCATCGTGAACATCGACAACGCCGAGTGCGAGGTCCGGCACGAACTCCGGCTCGGTGAACACGTCGATCTGCTCGTAGTTGCCGTTGCAGAGTTCGAGATCGACCTCGTCGACCGGGTAGTCGTTGAGTTCGGGGTAGATCCGCGAGTAGTCGCCGTAACAGACGTGCAGGCCGATGCGCACGTCCTCGTCGATCCCGCTGACGATCCGGTCGAGGGCCTCGCCGACGATGGCGTGGTCGTCCGGCGTCGTCGCCAGCGCGGGCTCGTCGATCTGGACGTAGCGCGCGCCGGCCTCGACGAGCCCCTCGACCTCCTCGTTCACCAGGTCCGCGAGGTCGTACGCGAGCGCCGCCTCGTCGTCGTAGGCCTCGTTGAACGACCACCGCGCGAGGGTGTACGGGCCGGTGATCGGCACTTTCACGGGCTTTTCGGCCACGCCGGCGGTGAACTCGAACTCGTCGACGAGCCACGGCTCGTCGTAGGTGACCTCCGAGACGACCGAGGGCTTGTTGAAGTAGTTGTGCCCCCAGACCTTCACCGGGCCGTTGAACTCGTAGCCGGGGATCCGGTGGGCGAAGTACTCGACCATCTCCTCGCGCCGCATCTCGCCGTCGACGACCGTGTCGAGGCCGGCGCGCTCGTGCTCGCGGGTGATGACCCGCGCGGCGTCGTCGTGGGCCTCTTCCAGGTCCTCGTCGTCGAACTTCGCGTCGGCGTCGTCGACGAGGTCGCGGACGCGGTTGAGCCACGTCGGCTTGGGGTAGCTGCCGACGACGGTCGTGAGTAGGAAGTGCTCGGCGTCGTGGTCGTCGGGGCGGAACTGGTCGCGGTTGTCGGCGGTCCGGGCCATCAGGCCGTCACCTCCCGGTCGAGGTCGGCGGCCGCAGCCAGCGCCGAGAGCTTCTCGCGGTACTTGTTCACGGGCAGGTAGAACGGCTCGGTGTTCGTCGAGAGGTAGACCGTCTCGAAGTCCGTCGCGGGAACCTGTTCGTCGAACCACGAGACGCGTTCGCGCAGCGTCTCCCCGGACTCGACGAGCGTGTTCTGGCCGTCGGCGACGCCCAGGGCGACGTCCTCGGTACAGCCGTACTCCGAGGCGTTGTAGACGGTCTGCTCGCGGTCGTCGGCGACGATATCGAGGCCGACGGCGGAGACGTCCGCGTCGAGCAGGTGCGCGTAGGTCTTCTCGGAGAGCGCACCGAAGTAGGTGTGGACCACGACGTCGGCGTCGGTGGCGTCCGCGACGGCGTCGATGGCCTCGGGGACCTCCGGGGCGATGTCGTCGTCGGGCGGCGCGGTGACGAGCGACGGGTCGAGCAGGAAGAGCGTCTCGTGGGCCGGGAACGAGTCGACTTCGCCGGCGAGGAACTCCGCCACGCCGGCGAGGAACTCGGCGTCGTCGCCGTAGTGCTCGTCGGTCGCGAGGTCCGCGAGCGAGTACGGGCCCGGCAGGACCGCCTGGAGCGAGGAGCCGTCGTCGAGCAGCTCCGACGCCGCCGCCAGTTCCGCGGCGACGTCGCCCGAGGGCGTGAGCTCGCCGACGACGCGCGGGTCGCGGTAGAAGTTGTTGTTGTCGTAGTAGCGGACGATGCCGCCGGTGTCGACGTTCTCGTGGACCGCGAGCGGATGGGCGAGCATATCGTCCCACCGGAGCTGGCCCTCGACGATCCGATCGAGGCCGGCCTCGCGCTGGTCGTCGACGACCTCCGAGCGCGCGCGGTCGTAGGCGTCGGCGATGTTCCCCGACTCGTCGCCGCCGATCAGGTCGCCCTTCTGGTGCCCCTTGAGGTCTGCGAGATCCGACTTCGCCCAGTCCGGCAGCGGAAACAGCCCGGGCGTCGTCGCGAGGAGTTCTGTCATCGGCAGCGACTAAGAAATGCTGTCGCTTAATATTTGCTATGTGTGAATATGCCTTTCAGTTATCCCTCGCGTCGGAGCGCAACGCCACGACGGTGAGCGTCTCGAAGGGGTAGGACTCCTCGACGACGACCTCGCTCGCGAACCCACAGTCGGCGGCGTGATCGAGGACCGCGTCGTAGCCGGTGAGCGAACTCACGAGCAGCAGGACGACGCCGTCGGGCGCCAGCACCCGGTCGACGGACTCCAGGAACGGATCGACCAGTTCGCGGCCCGACTCGCCGCCCGAGAGCGCCCGCTCCATCCAGTCGTCCCACTCGTTGTCGGGATCGGTCGGGAGGTACGGCGGATTGAACGCGACGGTGTCGAAGGCGGCGTCGGCGAACGGTTCGACGAGGCTTCCGCGCACGACCTCGAACGCGGGCGAGTCGCCGTCCACCTCGGAAGCGGTCTCCGACGCGCGCTTCCGAGCCGCGCGACAGGCGTGCGGATTGAGGTCGCTGGCGACGACCGAGTCGACCTCCGGCGCGTCTCTGACGGCCCGTTCCGCGACCCAGCCCGACCCCGTCCCGACTTCGAGCAGCCGGCCGCGACCGCGCTCGACGACGGCACTCGCGAGCAGCCCGGAGTCCTCGGCGGGCTGGTAGACGTGAGTCTCGACGCCGCGGCGCTCGGCCAGGTCGCGGGCGGAGTCCTCGGTCACGACGACGCCCCGTCGGCGGCCTCCTCGCGCTCTGTGTCGCCGTCCTCCGTGTCGCCACCGGCGTCGGGCTCGCCGCCGTCCGCAGCGGGCGAGGCGGCCGCCGGCGACTCCGCTTCGGGCGCGTCCTCGCCGGCGAGGACGAGGCCGCCGGCCTCCTCGCGACCCATCAGTTCGCGCTGCGGGAACGGGATCTTGATGCCCTCGTCCTCGAGCGCGCGCTTGACCGCGCCGATGACCGCGGTCCGAGAGCGCCACTTCCGCCGCGCGCTCGGGTTGTCGATCCAGTACCGGACGCCGAGGACGACCGCCGAGTCGTCGAGCCGCTTGAGCACCACCTGTGGCGTGGGGACGTTCATCGGGTCGTCGAGCCCCGAGACGGCCTGCTGTGCGATCTCGGCCGCGCGCTCGGGGTCGGCGTCGTAGTCGATCCCGACCTCGACTTCGATCCGCAGGCGCCCCTTGCGGCTGCGGTTCACGAGGCTCTCGGAGGAGACCACGTCGTTGGGGATCATCACGTACTCGCCGTCGAACGTCTGGATCCGGGTGTTGACGATCGTGATGTCGGTGACGATGCCCTCGTGATCGCCGACCTGGATCCAGTCGCCGATCTCGAAGGGGCGCGAGAACATCAGGACGAAGCCGGCGAGCAGGGCGCCCAGCGTCTGCCGCGCGGCCATCCCGACGACGATGCCGAGGAACCCCGCCCCGACGAGGATCCCGCCGATGTTCACCCGCCACAGCGACAGCACGATCAGAACGGCCAGCAGGTAGAGGCTCACCTGGCCGAGCCGGAAGGCGATCTCGCGCTCGTGCTCGCCGAGCGACGACCGCGTCTGGGCGATCTGTTCGACCAGCTGACGGATCAGGCCCGTCATCGTGTACGCGCCGATCAGGAAGAGCGCGGAGATGCCCAGACGGACGATCGTCTCGGGACCGTAGTTTTTGGCGAAGACGCTCAGGAGCTCGTCTGAGAGTCCCCAGACGGCGACGATGCCGAGGCCCGCAACGGAGGCGACGAGCATCGTCCCCAGAGTGACGAGCACGTGCCAGCCCGTCGATGGGATCCGCTCGGGCTCGATCGCGTGGATCTGCTCGGTCCGGGCCAGGAGCGCCATCACGAGGACGCCGATCGCGAAGGTGGCCGCGATTCGTGCGGTGGTCGACGGCAGGAGCTGCGGGATGGACGCGAGCGTTTCCCCCAGGCCGTCGACCGTCGTCTGGATGAGCACCCTCATAACTCTCACTTCAGCGGTGGTCGTCCGCGATCTCGGCCAGCCTGGCGAACGTCTCGGGCGCGATCGACCCCGCGCGCTCGCGGAGCAGGTCCGGCTCCTCGGCCTCGACGGCCTCGACGACCGCTTCGGGGTCCGAGAGCCCGGAGATGTGCGCCGTGTTCCGGATGCCGTTGCGGATCGTCTTCCGCCGCTGGGTGAAGAGCGCCTTCACGAAGTCGAAGAAGAACGCCTCGTCGTCGACCTCGTAGTCCGGGCACCGGGGCAGGAGCCGGACGATCGCGCTCTCGACGGCGGGCGCGGGGTCGAACGCCTCCGGGGGGACGATCTCGACCACCTCGACGTCGGCGTAGTGCTGGGCGCTGACCGAGAGCCGACCGTAGTCGTCGGTCCCGGGATCGGCGGCCATCCGCTCGCCGAACTCCCGCTGGAACATCAGCACGAGCGGCCGGCCGGTCGGCAGCAGGCGGAAGGCGATCTCCGAGGAGATCCCGTAGGGGAGGTTCGAGACGCACGCCGAGAAGTCCGGCAGGTCGACCGACAGCGCGTCGCCCTCCAGGACCGCCAGGCGGCCGTCGTCGATCGCGCCCGCGAACTCCTCCCGGAGGAACGCCGCGAGGTCCGGATCCCGCTCGATCACCGTCACCGCGTCGGCGACGGCGAGCAGCCGGTCGGTCAGCGCGCCCGTGCCGCCCCCGATCTCGAGGAGGTGAGTCGGGTCCGCGTCGTCGGGAAGGTAGGTCGGGATCCGGTCGAGGACGCGATCGTCGACGAGGAAGTGCTGGTCCCGATCGGGGTCGCCGCGAACGCCCGCACGCCGTCGCAGGTCGTCGGGATCGCGGAACGCGGCGTCGGACGTCGTGTCGGTCATTGGTGTGCGTTGCGGACGGGCGGGTGTAAACGTCTCGGCTCCGCGTCGGGGTTACTGCTCGCGACCGACGAACGCCTTGTACTTCAGGTCGTCGTCGCGGAGCTCCTCCATAATCCGCTCGGTGAGCACCTCGCGGGGGTTGTGAAGCCCGGAGACGCGCTCTTCGAGGTCCTCGAAGCTCTCGAAGGGTCCGCGCTTCCGCTCGTCGAGGATGTTGTTGCGGAGCTTCTTGCCGATCCCCGGCAGCAGATTGAGCTGGTGGAGCCGGAGCGTGATCGGCTGGGCGTCGTTGTAGAAGTCGACGAACCGCCCCTCGTTCGCGTCGATGATCTCCTCGACGGCGTACTCCAGTTCCGCGTTCCCGGTGTTCGAGAGGTCGTCGTAGTCGATCTGTTTGAAGCCGCTGACGACGTCGCGGGCCTCCGTGGGTCCGATCACCACGCGGTCGCCGATGGAGATGTCGGCGTCGTCCGCCAGCGTGAGTTCGAAGAGCCGGAACTCCTGCTCGCCGAGCGCGTACGCCAGCGGCGACTTCCGGTGTCGCGGCCGGTCGTCGTCCGCCCGCCCGTGCGGGAGGTGGTCCAGAACGACCGCGTAGCGCGCCTCGTCGGCCTCGGACTGGCTCTCCGCCTCGGCGTCGGCGTCGGTAGCCGCAGCGGCGTCCTCCGATTCCGTCGAGGCGCCGGCGTCCCCGCCTTCGGTCGTGGTCATACAGTGACCTATGCCTACAGATTATTTAAATAGTGGGCCGACGGAAACCGGGAAGCCCGGAGACGCGAGAACGGCGCCGTCGCGGCTCGGGCGAACCGGGCCGACGTGCAGTCGCTACTAGACGTACTTCGCGACGACGTTCAGGACGTCGTCGAGCTCGTCGCCGTCGAGCGCGTAACGCTCCTGGGCGTAGATCGCCCGGAGCTCGTCGCGGCTCTGGGGCAGCAGGTCCGCGATCTTGATCGCCGTCTCGGGATCGACCTTCTCCTGCTCGAGGAGCTCCTCGACGAGGTCCCTGGACTCCTCGGGGTCGAGGTGAGCGAACCGATTGACGTGCTCGATCGCCCGCGCGAGCTCGTAGCGGAGCTCGCGCTCCTCGTCGGCGGCGCGCTCGGCCTCGACGTCCTCGAGGAGCGTCTTGACCTCCGAGACGGTCATGTACTCCTCGTCGACCTGCTCTTTGAAGATGGTCATCGCGGGCGGTTACTCCTGCGCGCGCAGGTGGGCCGGACGGGCGATGAGCGTCTTTTCGGTGCCGCCGTCGACGATGCGGACCTTGAACGCCCGGCCCTGTTTGCCGACGACCTCGCCGGTGTGGCCGTTGAAGCGGGGGTGGAAGCGCCCGTCCTGCACGCTCGGGTCGATCGTGAGATGGACCTTCTGGCCCTCGTCGTACTCGGCGATGGCGCGCTGCGGCGGCGACGTGCCCCGATCGCGCGGCTTGTTCGAGAGCTTTCCTCGCGTCCCGTGGAGCGGACCGTTGGAACTCGGCATAGTCGTTGGAATCCCCTACTTCCGACGCGGTTATAAAACGCACGTTCCCGCTCCGCGGTCGCGGCCGGTCCGCGTCCCCGCTCTGCCGGCTCTGACGGTGGCCGACCGAACTCGACAAAATCTAAACCACGGGGTGTCGTACGGTCAGGTATGGCACAGGAATACGCATCCGGCGGGCAACTCTCGGACGACGTCGAAGGCGCGCTCGCGGGCGACGGCGGTTCGGCACACGAAGGCTCCAGTTCCCAGGTCGAGCAGTTCGGGCTCGGCGTCGCCGCGAGCATTCTGCTCGGCGGCGTCGTGGGGGTCGCCGCCGCGTCGGCGCTGGGCGGCAGCGCCGTCGCGCTCATCGTCGCGATCGGGCTCGGATTCCTCTTCTCGCCCGTCGTCGGACTGCTCGTGCTCCGCCGCGGCGAGTAACGCACGCTTCGGGGGGACGGATCGTCGAGTGCGAAACTCGGACGGACTGCCGGATCCGGAGACTCAGATGCGGCCGACGTTCTCGACGGAGACGCTCTCGACGCCGTCGACGTCGGCGAAGGCCTCTTCGACGGCCTCGGTGCCGCCGGCGTCGTCGGGGACGATCACCGTCGGGAGGAGTGCGACCAGCCCGAACGCGACGTCGTCACGCTCGAAGCCGTTGATCTTCGCGCCCTCGGGGAGCGACTGCTCGAGTCGCTCCTGGAGCTCGTCGAGGTCGATGTCGGGGCTGTTCGGCATCACCTTGATCTTGGCTGCGACTTTTCCCATCGTTCAGGGTCCCATAAACCCGCAGTCGGGGCACTCGTAGAGGTTGCTCTGCTTTCGGCACTTTGAACACCGCGAGATCTCGTGGCCGCACTCCGGGCAGTCGAACGTCGCCGCGCTCATCCCGGAGATGTTGATGCCACAGGACACGCACTGTCGGGCGTGTCGCTGTTCGGACTGGCTCATACACGGTTTGACCCTCCCGCGACTTTTAACCGTTGTCTTTCTCGGTCATCCGAGTATCAGCGGGCCGAAGAGCACTCCCATCAGGTGGACCCGCCGCGCGCCGACCCGCGGCGGCAACAGGCCGACCAGCGCGGCCAGACAGAACACCGCGCCGCCCAGGATCCCCGCGAAGCCCACCGCGAGCACGCCCAGGAGGCCGAGCACGGCGAGCGCGAGCGGCCGGCGCGGAAGCCGTCGGACGGCGCCGAGGTACCACTCGCCGACGGTCACGAGCAGGACGGTGCCGGCCGCGGCCGCCAGCACGAGCACCCCCAGGGCCTCTGCGAGCGCGGAGGGGTCGAACGCGGCCCCGGCGGCGCCGGCACCAACGCCGACGCCCCCGAGCGACTCGAGCGCGACGGTCACGCCGCTCCGGGGCGCGCCGAGGATCAGCAGCGAGGCGACCGCGAACACCGCCGTCGCCGTGTCGGCGCCGCTGGTGGCCACGACGTACGCCCGATCGGAGCCGCGGCCCGCCGAGCCGCTGCCGCCGGCCCCGCCGAGCGCCAACACGGCCGCGACGCCCGCCGAGACGCCGGGGAGGTAACCGACGAGCGCACCGCCGCCCACGCCCGCGAGGGCGGCCCGGAGCGTCGCCGGCGGGGACAGCCCGAGGTCAGTGCCGTCCTGCGGCGGGATCTCCCCCTGCGCGGAGAGCGCATCGAGCAGCACGGGTGCGCCGAACAGTCCGCCGAAGAGTGGCGCGAGCATCGACGCCGCGTCGGGCGGCGCGAGCGGTCCCGAGGCCGGGAGCCCGAGCGTCAGGAGGCCGAGCGCCGTCGCGACCGCGAGACAGAGCAGGCCGCCGGCGCGGGCGCGCCACGTCGGCTCCGCGAGGACCAGGAGCGCGGCGACGACCGCGAGCACGATCGGGAGCACGGAGAGCAACCACCCGCGACCGGCGGCGACCACGAGCGAGAGCGGCACCGCAGCGGCGGCGGCGACCACGAGCGCGACGCCGCTGCCGAGCGCCGAGAGGCGGATGGCCTCCCGACCGCGACCCGCCAGAACCAGCCGATGGCCCGGCAGGGCGCCGGGAGCGGTCGCGGCGTCCGGAACGCCCAGCACGAGTCCCGGCACGATCGAGAGGAACGTGTGGACGACGCCCGCGGCGAGCACCGCGGCGGCGACGGCCGCGGGCGGCCCCTCGACGCTCGGGGCGACGCCGACGAGCAGGAACGCGACGCTGTTGACGTGGAGCCCGGGGATCAGGCCGGTGAGCGTTCCAAGCCCGACTCCGAGCAGGGCGTACGCGAGGGGCGTCGTCGGCGATACCATCGGCGGGAGTGGTCCCGTTCCGGTATTTGAACCCTCGCGGTAGGGGACGGGGCGGCCCCGCCTCGGATCGGGGGGTTTTTCGACGGAGCCGACCGAGGACGTGCCGTGTCCGACGCACTCACCACGGGATGCCGCGCGCTCGACGAGCTCTTGGGGGGCGGCTTCGAGCGCGGCACCGTCACCCAGCTCTACGGGCCGCCGGCGGCCGGCAAGACGAACGTCGCGCTCTCCGCGGCGGTCCGGGTCGCGGGCGCGGGCGACCGCGCGGTCTACATCGACACCGAGGGGCTCTCGATCGATCGCTTCCGCCAGCTCGCGGAGGCCGTCGCCGACGACGCGACCACCGAGGAGATCACCTCGCGGCTCATCGTCTCGGAGGCCCACGACTTCGAGGAGCAGGAGGAGGCCGTCCGCGACGCCGAGGAGTTCGCCGAGCGCGCGGAGCTGATCGTCCTCGACAGCGCGACGGGGTTCTACCGGCTGGAGCGCACCGCCGACGGGGAGGCTGGCGAGTCGCTCCGCCGGGTCGCCCGCCAGGTCACCCACCTGCTCTCGCTGGCTCGGAAACACGACCTCGCGGTGGTGATCACGAACCAGGTGTTCACCGATCCCGACACCGACCGCTCGCGAGCGCTCGGCGGCCACACGCTCGAACACTGGACGGGCGTCGTCGTCCGACTGGAGCGCTTCCGCGGGGGGAACCGTCGCGCGACGCTGGAGAAACACCGCGCGAAGCGCGCCGGCGAGTCGGTGACCTTCGAGATCACCGACGCGGGGCTCGCGAGCACCGACATCTAACCGAAGTTGAGCGCGCGACGAAAAGCGGGAGTCGAGAGCGAAATCGAGACGGGCGGTCGAACTACAGTTCGCCGAGTTTACGGATTAGCTGACCGCGGTAGCGCTCGTCGGCGTTGAGCCCCTTCAGCTCGAGGACGTTGCGTTCGAGCTTGTCGAGGGCGACGTGGAAGGCGTGTTCGGCGCCGTAGCCCTCGCCGCTGCCCGCGACCTGGCCGTGGCTGGTCCGCAGGCGGATCTGACACTGGATCAGCGGCGTGCCGCGGAGCTTCTCCTTGTGCTCGTGGAAGCGCACGTGCGCGTGGAGCACCTGCATCTGCTGGTACTTGTCGACGACCGTCGTGATCTCCTCGACGATCTCCTGGCGGGAGAGCGTCTCCAGCAGCCGGACGTTGGTGATCTGGACGTCCATACTCTCCTCCTCGGTGAAGGTGAGTGCGCGGAGGACGTCCGTCTTGGTGACGATCCCCTGCACCTCCTCGCCGCTCTCGGTCGGGGCCACGACCAGCCCGGAGAGGTCGTTCTCGAACATCCGCTCGACCGCGACGTCGACCGTCTCGGCGGGGCGCGCGGTGACGACCGGCGAGGACATCAGGTCGTAGACGGGGAGGTCGAGCATCCGGTCGATGTCGCCGCGGCGGTCGCCCCGACCCTGTCGCTCGTTGTCGCGGACGACGAACTCGACGAGGTCGTGAGTCGTGACGATCCCGGTGAGCTTGCCGGAGTCCTCGTCGACGACGGGGAGCCGCGAGATGCCGTGCTCGCGGAGTTTGTTGATCACCTGGCCGACGTGGGACTTCTCGTCGACGGTGACGACGTCCTCGGTGTAGATGTCCTCGACGGTGATCGCGTCGAGGCTGTCGACGACGGCCTCGAGGATCGCGTCGCTGGCGATGACGCCGTAGAGCTTCGAGCCCTCGTAGACCGGCGCGACCTTCACGTCGCCCTCGACGAGCATCCGCGCGGCCTCGCGGACGTCCTCGTGGCGGTCGATGCGCGGCGCGGACTTCATCACGACGGAGGCCTTCGTGTCGTCTTCCATCCGGGAGCGCACGAGCTGCTTCTCGCCGATCACGCCGGCGTACTCGCCGTCCTCGGTGACGACGATCCCGCGGGGGTTCTCCCGCTCGAAGATCGCGCGGATCTTCCCCAAGCGCTTGTCGGCGTCGACCTCGACGAAATCAGGAGTGGCAATATCAGTAATATCCATAACGGAGTAGCCTCCAGGTGGGGGTAGGCCTCCTGCCGTCTTGAAACTTCGTCCCGTTCTCACCGCGCTGGCACCGCCGCGGCCAACGTGTCGCGCGCCGGCGCAGGGGTCAGTCGTCCGCTCTGGCGCTCTCGAACTGCTCTGCCGGCAGTCGGAGTTCCGCCAGGCCGGGCAGCCGCTCGATGTTGAAGACGACCTTCAGGTCGTCTGTGACGGGTTGGCCGATGCAGGACAGCCGGACGCCCCGCTCCCGCAGTTCGTCCGTGAGGATCGTGCTCACCGGCATCTCCACCTCACCCTCGACGACGGCGACGGCGCAGTTGGCGCACGCGCCGCCGCGGCAGGCGTAGGGCCACGAGAAGCCGTACCGCTCGGCCGCTTCGAGTAACGTCTCCCGGTCCTCGACGACGAGGAGGCCGTGGCGGTCGACCGGGAGGTCCGCCGCATCGGCCTTCTCGAAGAGGTCCTCGTCGGTCAGCTGCCAGCCCTGCGCCTCGACGACCGCGTAGTCGAGGTACTCGACGGTGGGCCCGAGCGTTTCCGCGTCGCGCTCGTCGTCAGTCTCGTCTCCCTCTTCGGGCTCCCCACGGCCGCGTGTCCCGTCGGATCGACGCCCGTGCGAACCCCTCTCGGCCGATTCAGCTCCCGCGTCCGGCTCGAACGCCGACGGGTCCCGTCCGGCAGAGAGATGCTCGTAGGCCCGCCGGACGCGCTCGAACTCCGCCAGCGACCCCCCGTGGTCGGGATGGGCCTCCTTCACGCGCTCCCGGTAGGCGCGGACGACGGCGTCCTCGTCGGCGTCGGCGTCGATCCCGAGTACGTCGTACGGGGTGTCCACGCGGATCAGTTAGGAGATGACGCGGTTAAGTCCTGCTCTCCCCGGTCCACCGGGCGGCCCCCCCGGCCGTCAGCAGGATCGCCAGGACCGCGACCGCCGCGCCGAAGCCCGGCGTCGATCCGCCGCTGGTCCCCGGCCCCGGCGATGCGCCGCCCGATTCTGTCGTCGCTGTCGACGCCGCAGCCGTGGCCCCTGAGCCGCCCGTCGAACCGCCGCCGTCATCGCCCGCCCCGTCGGTGCCGTCTCCGGTCGCTACCGAACCCGAGCGACCGGTACCCCCGCCGTCGGACGCCTCGTCGGCGCCGATGGCGAAGACGGAGAATCCGGGCGTCGACGCCTCGTAGACGCCGTCGCCGAGATACGTCGTTTCGAGCCGCTGCCACTCGCCGTCGTGGTAGCGGTAGAGTCGGACCCGATCCGGCGTCGCCCCCGCCGGCAGCGACGACTCGGGGACGGTGAACCGCAGCGACGCGCTCGCGATGCGGTCGTTCGGGAGTCCGACGGCGTCCGCCCGGAAGTACCCGACCGCCGACCCGCCCGGGAGCGCCGGCGCGTCGGCGGTCGTCCGCGTCGGCGGCGTCAGAGAGACGCTGAAGTTCGTGACGTCGACGGAGGGCTTCACTCGGAGGCCCGTGACGCCCGCGATCGACGAGGTCGTCGCATCACCCAACTCGGCGGCGACCGTCCGGCCGGCCGACGCGCGCTCGATCGTGACCGACGCGCCGTCCGCCGTCCGAGCGACGCGCACCCGCGGTTCGGGCGTCGGTATCGGCGTTGGTGTGGGGGTCGGTGTCGCGGTCTGTGGCGGGAGCGGCGCGCCGCCCCCTCCGCCATCGGCTCCGGACCCGCCGCTACCGCCATCTCCGCCGTCGCCACCACTGCCGCTATCCCCGCCTCCGCCGTCGGCGCTATCGAACCGGAGCGCGTTCGTCGATTTCGACCCCGTGTTCCCGGCGACGTCCGTCGCCGACACCGACACCGAATAGGACCCGTCGGAGCCGATCGCGCCGCCGTCGACGGTGAAACTCCCCGTGTAGACGTCGTCGCCGTCGGTGTCCGAATCCGAGAGCCATACCGTTCCCGCGCCGAACGGGGAGGCGTCCGCCGAGACCGAGGCGACGCCGCTGGTCGCGTCAGTGACCGTCGCCGAGACCCGGATCCGGTCGCCGTCCGCGACGGTCCCGTCGCCGTCCGTCGCGTCGGTGATCGACGGCGACATAATCGACGGGGCCGTCGAGTCGGGCGCGAGTTCGACGTCGCCCGCGGAGTAGTGGATCGGAATCTCCAGCCGGACGCCCTCGCTCGTGGTGGCGGTCTCGGCCGGCGTCGCCGCGGTGCCGAGCGCCGAGACGTCGATGCTCGCCGGATCGGAGACGCCCCAGTCGTTCAGGACCGCGGTCGGCAGGAAGGCGTCGAAGAAGCCCCGGTTCTGCCCGCCGCTCTCGTTCAGATGGGGCGCGGCGACGTACAGCGAGAGCGCGTCCGTGCTCGTGTTGTACCTCGGCGTGCCGAACGCCTGGGCGTCGGTCAGGAGCATCGTCCCGTCGAAGCGGTCCCGGCGCGCGGCGTCGAAGCCCGAGAGGTCCGAGACCGCCAGGTCGACCGTCGCGTTCGAGCCGAAGTCGGCCGTGTCGGTCTCGGACCAGTTCCTGGTCGTGCCGTTCAGCTGCGTCTCGTTGTACTGGACGTCCGCGGGATCCGCGGTGACGTTGATCGTCGTCGTGTCCGCGTCGACGGCGGTGACGTTCCACGTGGCGTTCCGCGCCGCGCCGAGGAGGAGCCGCGGCGTCCAGTTCTTCACCGTGACGTTCACCGCGAGCGTGGTGTTCGGCTCGACGCCGAGGTCCGAGAGGTCGGTCCGATCGGAGAACTCTGCGCCCGCGGCGTCGCGGAGCTGGATCTGGAGCAGTCCGCTGCTGTCCTGGGTGAGGTAGACGTTCGCGGTGACGTTCGCCATATCGGGGGCCGGGCCGTCGCGGTGTGCGACGGTGACGGTCCGGGTGATCAGTTTCACCGTCGCGTTCGCGTCGCCCGACCCGTCGTTGCCGGAGGCGTCCGCCGCGGTCACGAGGTCGATCCGGTAGCGCCCGGCGCTGTCGAGCACTGTCTGATTGCTGTAGCTCCCACCGACCGTCCCGAAGTCGGCGAGCGAGAGCGTCCGGACGCGCGTGTCGGTCGCGAGGTCGGTGACCGTGAGGTTGACCGTCGAGAGCGCCTCGTTGCTGTCGAAGCTCACATCGAGCGCCCGGGTGTCGGTGACGCGGACGCTGAAGTTCGTGACGTTCGGCGCGACGCGGTCGCTGACGTTGAGCTGGAGCGCGTTCGTCGTCGTGGTGTTTTCGTTGCCCGCGGCGTCTTTCGCCGTGACGGGAACCGAATAGCTGCCGTTCGGCGCGGCCTCGTCGGCGTCGACCGTGATCGTCGCGTTGTAGACGTCGTCGCCGTCGGGATCGGTGAGGGTCACCACGCCGGCGCCGAACGCCGATGCGTTCGCGGTCACGTTCGCGATACCGATGCCGGCGTCGGTCGCGGTAGCGTTGAGCAGGATGCGATCGAGGGCGGTCACGTTGCCGTCGCCGTCATCGAGATCGACGGCGTTCGCGTCCGTGATCGACGGCTTCTCACGGTCTGCGATCGCGAGGTCCAGCGTGCCCGTCTGCGTGGTGTTGTTGTTGCCGGCACGGTCGTAGGCCTCGATCGGGATCGCGTAGGTCCCGTTCGG
>JBDGUM010000114.1:0-13681 GCA_042215855.1 Halobellus sp.
CCGATGATGCGAGAAATGTTCAGTAACTGACCGAAATCGTCCCACACGACCTTTTCGAGCCGTTTCGCCACCGCGGCCGTGTACTGCTATATAGAGCCATTAGTTCGATTTTACTGCGGCCCGGTCGAAGCGCCGGCGAGTCACGACGATGGCAGGAACTCAGTCACGGGCCGACGAGGCGACGGTCGTCCGCGAGTACGTGTTGGACGTCAGGATCCTCGAAGTCGGCGGGACCTACCGATTCGAGGCACCCGAGCACACACGGGTCGAGTTCGAGTCGCTCGAGGCGGCCGAACTCTACGCCGACGTGTACTTCGAGGTAAACGGGTTCGTCGAGGCCGGTACCGGCGAACGGGGACTCCCGCCGGAGGTCGTACAGGCCGGGAAGGATACGCTCGCCGCCTATCTGGTGTCACGGACCGGCGTCGACACCAACTGGGTGGCGTCGTTTTTCGGACGAAAGCCCGGACAGATCGAGGAGTACCTCTCGGTGGTCCGGTCCCGGGCCGAAGAGATCCGCGCAGGCGTAGCGGACGCACAGGAATCGCCCGCCGGGGAGTAGCTGGGCGGTCGCGATCCGTCGCCGACGCGGGGACGGTCCGTCGTGAAAATAGCGGTTATTTGAGATATATATCGTTGTACAACCTTTGGACGCATACGTTCAGGAAATATCAGTATTATAATATTTTATGCCCCGATCGAACCACCGTCGAGATGCCGTATGGCACAATTCAACCGACGAACGCTGATGAAGTCCTCCGCAGCGGCCGCACTGGGCGCGAGCCTGATGGGTGTGGCGAGCGCAGATGATGCGGATACCGACGCAGCGCCGAAAGTCGACGGAGAGCTCAAACGGTTCGCCACGACCGCGTTCGGGGCGGAAGTGACCGGCCCGTTCGTCCTGGAGAACGGGACGCTGATCTTCAGTCTCCAGCACCCGATCGACCCGGACGAGGTCTCGGGAACGCCGGGGATAATCAACCAAGAGCGGTTCCAGGACGGCGGGATCGGCTACGTCGAGGGGTTCCAGTTCGACGACGACGGAAACAACGACGAGTTCACCGAACTGCCCGTTCCGCAGACGGCCGACGAACAGGGGAAAGTTCGTACGGCCGGGGGGTCCTACGAACTGCTGGCCTCCGAGAAGCAGTCGATCAACGGCGGCGAGGAGCGGCTCGGCGTACCGAAAACGCCGGACGGGGAACCGATCGACGAGTTCAGCGGGTCGAAGTACTCACAGTTCGGAAACGATCCGGATATGAACCAGTTCGTCCCGACGCCGGAGGGCGAACACGACGGCTACCTCTTCACGAACTTCGAGCAGACGCCGGGAACGCTCACCCGGATGCCGATCGAGGTCGACGACGACGGCGGCATCGAGGCCGACCTCGAGAACACGACCAACCTCGCGAACACCGAGGCCCTCCGAGAACTCGGCGGCACGAAGATCAACTGCTACGGCGACCTGAGTCCGTGGGGGACGCCCCTCTCGGCCGAGGAGGAGTACGCCCATCCGCGCGTGTCGCTCACCGCGACCGTGAGCGAGATGCTCGAGAAGGGCGGCGTCGGCAGGCGCGGCGCGGCCGCGTTCTGGAACCGACCGGACCCGAGCGCGATACAGGGCAAGGTCGGCGAGTACTACGACAGCGGCTGGTACGTCCAGGGGTTCTTCGCCCTCGCGGGCAACGAACTGTTGGCCTACTACCTCGGCGCGGAGCCGGTCGATCAGGAGGGGGAGACCAACACGAGCCGGCCGATCGCCGGTCGGTACCCCAACCGGTACGACTACGGGTACATCGTCGACTTCCGCGACCCCGACGCCGAGGACCCCGCCGACATCGAGCCCGTCAAATACTACGTGATGGGTCGCGCCGCGTGGGAGGCGCCCGACGTCCAGCGGGACCAGCGGACGGCGTACCTCACCTCCGACGGGTCGAACAAGGGGCTCTACAAGTTCGTCGCCGACCGGCCGATCCCGAGCTACCGCGATCCGATGGACGTCGCCGGCACGCTGTACGCGCCGCGGGTGACGAACAAGGCGGCCGCCCAGAACAGGCCGCCGGGCGAGGTCGATCTCGAGATCGAGTGGCTGGAACTCGGCCACGCGACCAACCGCGAGGTCAAGGAGTGGATCGACGAGTACGAGCACGTCACGCAGGTCGACTACCTCGAGACGCACGCCGAGACCGACTGGCGCGACGACCTCCAGGCTGCCATCGAGGAGGCCGATCGGGAAGTCGTCGAGAACGGCAACCGGGACTACATCACCGACGAGGAGATCGTCGAGTGGGCCGACCAGTACGAGCGGCGCGGTCCGGGGGAGGTCGACGAACGCCTCCGCCGTGTGCCTTTCCTCGAGACCCGGGCCGCCGCCAAGGAGATCGGCGCGACGATCGAATTCCGGAAGGCCGAGGGGATCGACAGCGTCGAGAACGCGACCCCCGGCGACTACGTTTACATCGGCCTCTCGGAGGTCAACGACGGGTTCGCCGACGACGAGGGGAAGATCCGGACCCAGCGGGTCGACGGCGGGATGGTCTACCGGGCCGAACTCGAACCCGATTACAACGTTTCCACGCTGGAACCGGTGATCGTCGGTCCGGACGCGACCGACAGGGCCGAGGTCGCCGACGACGCGCTCCTCAACGTCGACAACGTCTGGGTGATGGACGACGGCCGCGTCATCTGCTGTGAGGACGCCGACCAGCTGAGTCGGTCGTATCCCAACGACTGTATGTACATCTTCGATCCGGAGGACGACGGGACGCGGGGGTCGCCCGGGACCGACGCGGATCGGGGTCCGTTCGGCGGCGGCGACGAAGACGACGGGGACCCCGGTCGCGGCCGGGGACGCCAGTCGGGTCCCGAAGCCGAGCCCGACGAGTAGCCGCTCCGGGGCGTCCGAGCCCCTCCCGGGCCGCATAGATCCGCTCCACATTCTTCGATCACCCGCGTCACGACCGAGTGGTCCGGGATGCGTTCGACGAACCGTCGCGCTTTTGCCCGCGGATCCGGTACCTCCACCGACCGAATGGCCCGATATCACATCGAGACGTACGGTTGCACCTCCAACCGCGGCGAGAGCCGGCAGATCGAGAGCGCGCTCCGCGACGCCGGCCACTACCCCGTCGACGGTCCGGAGGCGGCCGACGTCGCCATTATGAACACCTGCACGGTGGTCGAGAAGACGGAGCGCAACATGCTCCGCCGGGCCAAAGAACTCGAATCCGAGACCGCCGACCTGATCATCACCGGCTGTATGGCGCTCGCCCAGGGCGAGGAGTTCCGCGAGGAGGGCGTCGACGCGCGGATCCTCCACTGGGACGACGTCCCCGCCGCCGTGACGAACGGCGAGTGTCCGACCCCCGGCCCGGGCACCGAGCCCGTCCTGGACGGCGTCGTCGGGATCCTCCCGATCGCCCGCGGCTGCCTCTCGAACTGCTCGTACTGCATCACGAAGTTCGCGACCGGCCGCGTCGACTCCCCGCCGGTCGAGGAGAACGTCGAGAAGGCCCGCGCGCTGGTCCACGCGGGCGCGAAAGAGCTCCGGATCACGGGCCAGGACACCGGCGTCTACGGCTGGGACGAGGACGAGCGGAAGCTCCCCGAATTACTGGACCGGATCTGCACGGAGATCGACGGCGACTTCCGCGTCCGATTGGGGATGGCCAACCCCGGCGGCGTCCACGGCATCCGCGAGGAACTGGCCGACGTGTTCGCCCGCCACGACGAACTCTACAACTTCATCCACCTCCCCGTCCAGTCCGGCTCGGACACGGTGCTGGAGGACATGCGGCGGCAACACCGCGTCGAGAAGTTCGTCGAGATCGTCGAGACATTCGACCGGACGTTGGACTACTGGACGCTCTCGACGGACTTCATCGTCGGCTTCCCGACCGAGACCGAGGACGACCACGCCCAGAGTATGGCGCTGTTCCGGGAGGTTCGCCCCGAGAAGGTGAACGTCACCCGCTTCTCGAAGCGCCCCGGCACCGACGCCGCGGATCTGAAGGGCCTCGGCGGGACGGTGAAGAAGGAGCGCTCGAAGGAGATGTCCGAACTGAAGATGGATGTCGTCGCGGAGGCCTACGAGTCGATGGTCGGCGAGCGGAAGGAAGTCGTCGCCGTCCGCGAGGGGACCGGCGACTCGGTGAAATGTCGCGACGGGGCGTATCGACAGATCGTCGTCCAGAACGCCTCGGAGCGCGGGATCGAACTCGGAGATACCTTCGAGGTCGAGGTGACGAGCCACCAGACGGTCTACGCGTTCGGCGAGCCCGTCTGAACGGTCCCGACGGTGGACCGGGACACGGCAGCGCTCTACCTCGTGGACGCCCTCCGGACGGTAGCGGCGGTGCTCGCAGTCGGGCTCCTGCTCGTCGCCGCCGCCGGCGTCTGGCCTCCGCTCGTCGCCATCGAGAGCCCGAGCATGGAGCCGCACGTCGCGAAGGGCGATGTGGTGCTCGTCTCCGGGCCGGAGCGGTTCCCGGGCGACGCGGCAGACACGCGCGGCATCGTCACTTCCGACGCGGCCGCGGGCTACCGCCGACTCGGCGCCGCCGGCGACTGCCGGGACCTCCCCGCCTGTCCGGCGCCGCACGCCGGTTACATCACGAAGGGCGACAACAACCGCGCCTACGACCAGGTCAGCGGCATCGCGCCCGTCGTCAAACGCTCGTGGGTCGAGGCGAAGGCTCAGATCGAAATCCCGGAGCTCGGGCGGGTTCGACTCGCCGTCGCCGGGGAGGCGTGACCGCACGGCGAGTGGACGGAGCTACGAGTCACTCCCGTCGTCGCCGTCGCCGTCACCGCCGCCGACGAGCCGGTCGGTCTCGTCGTCTTCCTTCCACTCGCCGAGTTCCTTCGGATCGACGTGGACGAACACGTCGTCGACCTCGGGCATCGCCCGGACGGACTCGACGACCGCCGATTCGATGTCGTGAGCCTCGAACAGCGTCATATCCCCCTCGACTTCGATGTGGAGACTCACGTCCACCTCCGGGCCGACGTAGTGGGCGACGACGTCGTGCGCGCCGCGGACTCTCGGGTGGGCGAGCGCGCGCTCGAGGATCTCCCGGCGGAGCTCCTCTGGCGGCGCGGCGCCGACGAGGTAGTTCACGTTGTCGCGGACGATCTCGTAGCCCGTGTAGAAGATGCCGAGCGAGACCACCGCGCCGGCGATCGGGTCGAGGATGGGCGCCCCGGCGGCGGCCCCGAGGACCCCGACGAGCGCCGCAGAAGCGGTGAGGATGTCGTTGCGGTTGTCGAGCGCGGTCGCGACCACGGCGGGGGAGTGCCGCTCCTCGCCGATCCGGAGGCAGTAGCGGTAGAGGCCGTACTTCGCGCCCGCGGTGGCGACGAGGACGACCACGGCGGCGGTGCCGCCCTCCACGCCGTAGGTGCCGTTCAGGATCGACGTGGCGGCGTTCCAGAGGACGGCCGCGCCGGCGGCGAAGACGCCGACGGCGACGAACAGCGAGACGAACGGCTCGATGCGCTCGTGGCCGTGCGGATGCTCGAAGTCCGGCGGCTGGGTGGTGAGATACAGTCCCGCGAGGACGACCAGGCTGTAGACGCTGTCGGCGAGGCTGTTGACCGCCTCGGAACCGACCGCGAGGCTCCCGGTGGTCCACCAGACGCCGCCCTTCGCGAGCGCGAGCGCGAGGTTGACGCCGAGGATGACCGCCCCGACGCGGCGGACGACGCGTCTGCGGTCGTCGCTCATCGGTCGTTGGTTTCGGGCGGACGGCTAAGGCACTTCGGTCCTGCACTACTGAGATTCCGCTTCGAAGAAGAACGAAACTGGTACCGTGACGGTGACTTCGGAAGCCCCCGCGCGCTCGGCTCGGGGGACCGCGCCTGCGCTCCTCGTCGCTCGCTTCGCTCACTCCTGTGGTGCTTGGCGGGTCCGCCTTCGCCGAGCGCGCGGCCCCTTCCAGTCCCACCCAGTCAGACGCGGATTCGACAATCGCGCGTCCGAGCTCAGACGTCGAAGTCGAGCCGGACCGCGCGATCGGGTTCGTCGGCGTCGTGGTCGGCCTCCCTGGCCGCCGACAGCGACGCGAACGCGTCGTGGAGGCGGTCGTAGGTGTCGTCGAGGGCCTCGACGATGACCTTCGTGTCGCCGATGACGGGCATAAAGTTCGTGTCGCCGCTCCAGCGCGGCACCAGGTGCGTGTGGACGTGGTCGTCGATCGACCCGCCCGCGGCGGCGCCGCCGAGGTTCTCGCCCGCGTTGACGCCGTCGGGGGCGAGCCCGGCTTCGAGCGCGTCGATCGTCGCCACCTTGAGCCGCGCGTGATCGAGCAGTTCCGCGTCCGAGAGCGCGCCCCACTCCCCGGCGTGTCGGGTCGGGATGACCATCACGTGGCCCGGGTTGTAGGGGTAGTTGTTCAGGATCACGAAGGCGTGCTCGCTGCGGGCGACGATGCGGCTGTCTCTATCCTGGTCCCGCTCGGGCAGGACGCAGAACGGGCAGCCGTCGATCGCCTTCTCCTCGGGGTCGCGCTCGACCCACTCGATCCGCCAGGGCGCGAAGAGCTGGTCCATCCCGCTCTCGTTCTCGCTCTCGCTCTCGCTCTCGGTCATTCGGTGATGATCTCACACCCGTCGTCGGTGACGACGACGGTGTGTTCGGCCTGGCTGACGAGTTCGCCGTCGTCCTCCTTCAGGACGGGATAGCTGTGGAGGATGCCCTGCTGTTCGAGCCGTCGGAGCGCCATTTCGGATCGAGAGCTCTCCAGCCAGCGACCCGCAAAGGGGAGCGTCCTGTACTCGTCTTTCACCTGTTCCAGGACCTGCCGCGCCGAACGGTTGCGGACCGAGCGGTCGTTTTCCAAACTATAGATCTCCGCGTTCGACCCCTCGGAGACCTTCCCGCGCCCCGTCGTGGCGAACGGCTCGATCGCGACGACGTCGCCGACTTCGAGTTCGACGCCGCGCTCGGTGCCGCGGTTCGGGATCGTCGGCCCGGTGTGGGCGTCGTACTGGGCGACGCCGTGGCCCGAGAGGTTGAGCACGGGCGTGTAGCCGTAGCCGCGGATCACGTCCTCGATCGCGGCGCCGACCTCGCCGGTCTGGACGCCCGGTCCCACGGCATCGATCGCGGCGTCGAGCGCCTCCTCGGCGGCCTCGACCAGTTCGGCGTTCCCCGAGAGGTCGACCGTCACGGCCGCGTCGGCGATGTAGCCGTCGACGTGGACGCCACAATCCAAACAGACCAGCTCCTCGCCGAACTCCGTGTCGTCGTCGCGGCCGGGCGTCGCGTGTGAGGCCTCCTCGTCGACGCTGATGTTCGCCGGGAAGGCGCAGCCGTCCGCGAGTTCGTCGATCCGGTCCTCGGCGAACTCCGCGACCTCCAGGTGGGTGACGCCGGGTTCGACCTTCTCGGCGGCCTCGTCGAGGACCTGCCGGAGCACCCGTCCGGCCTCGCGGTACTTCTCCAGCGTCTCGTCGTCGAGTCCGTCGCTGTCGCTCATACCCGGACAGTCGGCCGAGGCGCCCAAAGAGGTTCCGAACGCGACGGTCCGGGGTTCGATCGGTCGAGGAGCTACGCGTCCGCGACGTCCGCGAGCAGGTCGCCGAGGTACTCGATCTCCTCCGCGAAGATGCCGTGGCCGCGGCCCTCGTAGCGGTCGAAGCGCACGTCGGCGCCGAGCCGCTCGAACACCTCGACGGTCTCCTCCGCCCGCGACATCGGAATGTGCGGGTCGTCGTCGCTGACGCCGAGGAAGAACGGCATCCCGTCGACGTCGCCCTCGTAGTCGAACTCCGTCCCCTCCTCGCCGATCAGCCCGCCGGAGAGGAGGACGAGGCCGCCGTAGCGCTGCGGGTCGCGCGCGACGAAGTCCGAGACCAGGCACGCGCCCTGGGAGAATCCCACTAAGATCACCTTCTCGGGCGGGAGCCCGCCCGAGCGGGCCTCCTCGACGGCGCGGCCGACGTGCGCGAGCGCGGAGTCCAGGTGCGGTTGATTCTGCTCGACCGGCGCGACGAAGCGGTTCGGGTACCACGTGCCGCGCTGGGCCTGCGGCGCGACGTAGTGGACGCCCTCGCGGGCGAACTCCCGTGCGAACTGGAGCATCCCGTCGGCGCGCGCGCCGCGGCCGTGAACGAGCACGACTGCCGCGTCGGCGTCTTCGGGATCGGTGCCGGCGGTTCTGATCGGCTGGTCGCCGTGGGGGTCGTCGGCGTCGGATCCGCTCATTCCGCGTCACCTCCGTCCGTCGCGGGCTTCCGTCTTTCCGTCTCGTCGGACTCGCTGGCCGCGGAAGATGCGTCGGACGCGTCGAGCGGCGGCAGCGACGCCTCGATCCGCTCGCGCTCGTCCGCGAGCCACGGCGGGAGCTTGAGTTCCGAGCCGAGTTCGTCGACCGCCTCGTCGGCGGTGAAGCCCGGCCCGTCGGTGGCGATCTCGAAGAGGATCCCGCCGGGCTCCCGGAAGTAGATGGACTTGAAGTACTGGCGATCCTTCTGCGGCGTCACGAACTGCCCCGCGTCGCGCAGTTCCTCGCGCCAGGCCCGCTGTTCGTCCTCGTCGGCCGCGCGGAAGGCGACGTGGTGGACGGTGCCGACGCCGGGACGGCCGTTCGGCGGGCCGCGGTGGAGGACGTCGACGACCGTCGCGCGGTCGCCGTCGGCGGCGTAGCGCACGCGCTCGGAGCCGTCGTCGGGTTCGGTCTCCGTGCCGACGCGGTCGAGTCCGAGGACGTCGAGGACGTTCCCGGTCGCCTCGGGCTCGGCCGAGTGGAGCGTCACGCCGAAGAAGCCGCGGATGCCGTGTTCGGCCGGGACGGGACCCCCGCTCCACGGTTCGATCGGCGAGTCGGCCTCGACGAGCTCCAGGGGCTGGCCGTCGGGGTCCTCGAAGGGGAGGACGCCCGCGCCGAACCGCGTCTCCCGCTCGCCGACGGTCGCGGCCGAGTCGGCGAGGCGGTCGGTCCAGTAGTCGAGGCTCCCCTCGGGGACGGCGAA
Source organism: Halobellus sp. (assembly GCA_042215855.1). GTDB lineage: Archaea > Halobacteriota > Halobacteria > Halobacteriales > Haloferacaceae > Haloquadratum. Next base: position 8,974 of record JBDGUM010000114.1, read on the forward strand.
CGCGGTCGCGACCGCCTGGCCGCGGCCCGGTCGCCCCCGGCGCGCCCCGTCGAACGGGAAGAACGTGAGTGCGGTGCCGGGCGTTCCGGTCTCGTCGCCGTAGTAGAGGTGGTACGTCGTCGTGTCGTCGAAGTTGACCGTGCGCTTGACGAACCGCAGTCCGAGGACCTCGGTGTAGAAGTCGAGGTTCGCCTGCGGGTCGCCCGCGACGGCCGTGACGTGGTGGATTCCGTTCGTGTGCATTGTGGGTGGCGAGAGTCGGCAGCGGGGACGATGGATCCCCGCCGACCAGTGTCGCTCTGATACCTACTATAGATCCGAAAGGGTTTGTACCTTCGCGGACGAAAGGGACACCAGGTGACGCCCGTGTCCCCAGAACCCGACGAACGCGACGACGAACCCTGCTCGGTGATCGACTCGCTGGAACAGATCGGCTCCCAGTGGCGCCTGATCGTCCTGCACGACCTCCAGGAGGGCGAAAAGCGGTTCAACGAGCTGAAGCGCTCGACGGACGCCAGCTCGCGGACGCTCTCGCGCGTCCTCGACGACCTCCAGGAGCTGGGCTTCGTCGACCGTCGGCTCGAGGAGGACGCGCCGGTCGCGACGTTCTACTCGCTGACGCCGAAGGGACGGTCGCTCTGTCCCGTCTTCGACGAGATCGAAGCCTGGGCCGAGGAGTGGCTCCACGCGACGCCCACGGGCGAGGATCCGGCGACGGTCGCCGCCGACGGCGGGTCCGAGACCGACGACCCGAACGAGACCGAAGCCGCCGAGTAGCGGGGTTCTTCTATTCGCCTTCGACGAGTCGCCGGAGCTGCTCCGGCGGGACCGCGCCGCGGGCGGCGTGGCCGTCGTAGACGAACGTCGGCACGCCCGTGATGCCGCGCTGCTGGGCCTCCCGGAACTGCTCGCGGAGCGCCGAGCGCCGCTCCTCGTCGGCCAGCGCGTCGCGGACGAAGTCGGCGTCGACGCCCACGTCGGTCGCGAGGTCGACGAGGACCTCCTCGGAGCCGATGTCGCGGCCCTCGTGCCACAGGGCGGCGAAGACCGCCTCGTCGAAGTCGAGCCACGTCTCGTAGTCGTGGGCGTCGCGGACGGCCACCGAGACGAGCTGGGCGGGCAGGGAGTCGATCTCGGTCGCGAGATCTAGTTCCATCTCGTCGGCGCCATACTGTTCCTGGAGCCGGCGGACGTTCTCCCTGGCCTGCTCGTAGTAGGACTCGTCCTTGCCGTCGTCGGCGTCGTGGTCGATCGTGCCGTCGGGCTTGCGCTTGCCCGATCGGAGATCGAAGGGGCGCCAGTCGATCTGCAACTCCGCGTCGCGGTCGTCCCGGTAGGCGGAGAGCGACCGCCGGCCCAGGTAACAGAACGGGCAGACGTAGTCCGAGTAGATGGTGATCGTGTCCGTCTCGGCCGCGCCGTCCTGGCCTGCTGTGTCCGTAGACATCGTGCTCGAACGGACGGGATCCGGACACAAGAACCCGTCCCGCCGGTGCGCCCGGCCCGAACGTCCGATCTGGTCCGGGTCCGAGCATCCCGGACGAAAAACGAGACCGACCGCTCACCGCGGCAGAAATTGCGAAATCGGGCGGGCAAGTCGGAGCGATAACGGCAGTAATTTAGGCTCGGTGCGGAAAGTGCCGGATGTTTATGAGCTACGACAAGGTCGAAGTCCCCGACGCCGGGGAGAAGATCACGCTCGCCGACGCCGAAACCGGGGAGCTGGACGTCCCCGAGACGCCGATCATCCCGATCATCCACGGGGACGGCATCGGAACGGACGTCGGACCGGCCGCCCAGAAGGTGCTGGACGCCGCCGCCGAGGCGACCGGCCGCTCGGTCGAGTGGATGCGCCTCTACGCCGGCGCGTCCGCCCGCGAGAAGTACGGCGAGAACCTCCCCGACGACACGGTGCAGGCGATCAAAGAGCACCGCGTCGCGATCAAGGGGCCGCTCACGACGCCCGTCGGCGCGGGCTACCGCTCGCTGAACGTCGCCCTCCGCCAGAAGCTCGACCTCTACGCGAACGTCCGCCCGACCTACCACATCGACGGCGTCCCCTCGCCGGTCAAGAACCCCGAGGAGATGGATATGGTGACCTTCCGGGAGAACACCGAGGACGTCTACGCCGGCATCGAGTGGGAGGCCGGCACCGACGAGGTCGAGCAGGTGCGGGAGTTCGTCGAAGCGGAGATGGGGTACGACGAGATGATGCACGACGGGCCGATCGGCATCGGCGTCAAGCCCATCACGGAGTTCGGCACGAAGCGCCTCGTGCGCGAGGCCATCGACTACGCCCTGGAGAACGACCGCGACACGGTCACGCTGGTCCACAAGGGCAACATCATGAAGTTCACCGAGGGGGCGTTCCGCGACTGGGGCTACGAGGTCGCCGACGAGGAGTACGGCGAGGACGTCATCACCGAGGACGAACTCTGGGAGGAGTACGACGGCGAGGCGCCCGAGGACACGCTCGTCGTCAACGACCGCATCGCCGACAACATGCTCCAGCAGCTCCTGACCCGCACCGGCGAGTACGACGTCATCGCGACGATGAACCTCAACGGTGACTACATGTCGGACGCCGCCGGCGCCCAGATCGGCGGCCTCGGCATCGCGCCGGGCGCGAACTTCGGCGAGGGTCTCTGTCTGGCCGAGCCGGTCCACGGTTCCGCGCCCAAGTACGCGGGCGAGGACAAGGTGAACCCGACGGCGATGATCCTCTCGGGACGGCTGATGTTCGAGTACATCGGCTGGAAGGACGCCGGAGAGCTCATCCGCGACGCCGTCGAGAAGACGATCTCCGCGGGCGAGGTCACCTACGATCTCGAGCGCCAGATCGAGGGCGGCAACAAGCTCGCGACCTCCGAGTTCGCCGAGGCCGTCGTCGAGAACATACACGAACTGGCCTGACCCCGACGCCGAACCGTATCCTTTTTGCTTTAGGTTTGCCTAAACAGTGGTGATGGCCGCTGGCACTCCTTCGCACGCCGAGCCGACGTCGGAGCCGGAGTCGAACCGAGGCCCTGAAATCACCGTCTGCGAGAGCCGCCCCGGCAGAGCGGTGTTTCTCGAATCGGGGAACACGGAGGGATGGATCGCGAGCGACCTGACGGTCGAGGTACAGAGGTGAGACGATGACCGACGAGGACACCCAGCCCGAAACGGAGGTCGACGCCGACGCGGACGAGGGCGCCGATACCGACGCAGGCGCGGACGTGGACGCGGACGCGGAACCCGACCGCACGACGATCAGGACCGGCCGCGACTTCGAGGAGTCCTATCGCCTCGACGCCGACGAGGCCGGGCGGTTCCTGATCGACCTCGGCGAACAGCTCCGCGACGGCGACGAGCTGACGATCGCCACCGACGAGTGGGAGCTTCCCTTCGCGTTCGGCGAGCCGGTCGGCCTGGAGATCGACTTCGAGGGGGTCGACGAGCCCGAACTCGAGATCGAACTGGAGCTGCCGGGCCGGACGGACGAGACCGCACCCGACGTCGAGTAGCCCCCGCTCAGCGACCGACCGGGCGGTTTTTTGCGTCCGTGCGCAGTGTCGGACGGTGTGACTTCCCGATGACCCTCGACGTCGGCTTCCTCGGCTACCGGTTTATGGGACAGGCGCACGCCAACGCGCTCGCGCGGCTGCCGATGTTCTTCCCCGACGCGCCCGCGACGAACCGCGACGTCGTCGTCGGCCGCGACGAGGACGCACTCGCGACGGCCGCCGACCGCCTGGGCTTCGACCGCTACGCGACCGACTGGCGGGACGTCGCCGACGAGGTGGACGTCCTCTACAACCTCGCACCGAACGCCCTCCACGCCGAGCCGTCGATCGCCGCGCTCGACGCCGGGACGCACGTCCTCTGTGAGAAGCCGCTCGGGCACACGCTGGACGCGGCCGAGCGGATGGCCGCGGCCGCCCGGAGCTCCGAGGCGACCGCCGGCGTCGCGTTCAACTACCGCTTCGTGCCCGCGATCCGGTACGCGCGGCGCCTCGTCGAGGAGGGCTTCCTCGGCGACCTCCGGCACGTCAGGGCGACTTACCTCCAGGACTGGCTGGTCGACCCCGACGCGCCCTGGAGCTGGCGCAACGACGAAGAGACGGCGGGCTCGGGCGCGCTCGGCGACCTCGGCGCCCACTCGCTGGACCTGGCGCGGTTCCTCACCGGCGAGGACGTGGCGCGGCTGTCGGGGCACCTGCAGACGTTCGTGGACGAGCGGCCGGTCGAAGGGAGCGGCGGCGACGGCGACAGCGACGAATACAGCGACCCGGAGACGCGACCGGTCACCGTCGACGACGCCTACACCGCCCAGGTGGAGTTCGAATCGGGCGCGACGGGGCTGTTCGAGGCCTCGCGGACCGCGCCCGGCCGGACGAACGCCAACGAGATCGAACTCAACGGGACCGGCGGATCGATCCGGTTCGACCTCGAACGGCTCAACGAACTGGCGGTCTGCGGCGCGGACGACCGCGGCTTCGAGACGATCCTGGTCACCGACGAGGACGACCCGTACCTCGACCACTGGTGGCCGCCGGGGCACGTCCTCGGCTGGGAGCACACCCACGTCCACGAGAACTACGAGTTCCTCACTGCGGTCGCGGGCGACGGCTCGTTCGCGCCCGACTTCCGGGACGGACTCGAGATCCAGCGGCTGCTCGACGCGATCCAGCGGAGCGACGAGCGCGGCGAGTGGGTGTCGGTGTGA
>JBDGUM010000123.1:0-13586 GCA_042215855.1 Halobellus sp.
CGATCACCGGTAAACAGTGATAATGACTATTGTCAGTCCTTACCGCTGGTTCGCCGGAACGGGGTGGCGAACCAGCGGTAAACAGTTACAATAGTCATTATGAGACTAGTCATTATCACGCGCTGTTCTCGTGCTCGATGGCGCGGTCCCGCCACGCGCGGACGCGATCGACGTCGAGGTCGAGCGCGTCGGCGACGCTCTCGGGATCGGCCGTCGCGAGTCGGCGGACCGAGCCGATCCCGGCCTTGCGTAGCGTCGTCGCGACCTTTTCGTCGAACTCGGCGACGGCGGTCAGCGGCGTCGGCGCGCTCTGCCGTCGCCACGCCGACTCCGCGTCGGCGTCGGCGTCGCTCCCCGATCCGCCGTCGAGACCGACCCCGCTCTCCGCGCGCCAGGCCGCTTCGCCGTCGGTCGCGGGCGGCCCGCCGCTTCCGGTATCGCTCTCCTCGGGAGGGAGAGCGTCCTCCGGGTCGGAGGGATCGCCGCCGGTCCGCGCCCGCCAGGCGGCCTCGCCGTCCGCCGCGTCGCCGGAGCCGTCGGCCTCGGCGGCGTCCTCCCGGTCGGACCACCCCGACGACTCGGCGATCCAGGCCCGTTCGTCGTCGTCGAGGCCGCGGATCTGCGAGGAGCGCCGGTCGAGGTCGGTTCCGCCGCCGTCGAGCGACCACGACAGCGAGTGCTCCCGGCGGATCTTGGCGGCGACGCCGGGGTTGACGCCGGCCTCCGTCAGGTCTCGATAGGAGACGCGCTTCTCGCAGACGTCGGCGATCGCGATCCCCGAGTCCTCGAGGACCGGCGCGGTCTTCGGCCCGACGAAGTGCAGGTCCTCGAACTCCTCCGGGATCGGGCGGGCCTCCGCCGAGCCGTCGGCCTCGGCCTCCGCGTCGGTCTCAGATTCGGTATCGTCCTCCTCGTCCCCCTCGCTGTCGGGGTCGGCGTCGTCGTCCGAAGCCGTGGTCCACGGGAGCGGCACGCCGAGCTCGGCCTCGCCGGTCGCGCCGCTGTCGGCGGCGGATCCGTCGCCGCGCGGCGTCACGACGGCGTCGGGGTCGAGCCCGTCGCCCGCCGACTCGCCGTCCCCCTCGGACTCCCGGTCTCCGGTCACGCTTGCCTCCGTGTGGTTGTACCTCCAGGGACGGCAACTTGAGTATTTCCGTCATCGCGCCGACCAATCTCAGCGATGATAGCCTCGGCGGCGGCTTTATTCGGTGCGCCCTCTTCGCCCCGGTAATGGCGACGATACGCGTCGAGGGGCTCCGGAAGACCTACGGCGACTTCCCGGCGGTCGTGGAGAGTGACTTCGCGGTCGAACGCGGGGAGATATTCGGCATCGTCGGGCCGAACGGCGCCGGCAAGACGACGACGCTCAAGATGCTCGCGGGCCTCGTCGAGCCTTCGGACGGGAGCGCCGAGGTGGCCGGCTACGACGCCGGCGACCCGGAGATGCGGCGCGACCTCGGCTTCCTCCCCGAGGAGTCGCCGCTCTACGAGGATATGACGCCCCGGTCCTACCTCAGATTCTTCGCGGACCTCTACGACGTCCCCCGGGAGGCCGCGCGCGAGCGGACGGAGTCGACGCTCGATCGGCTGGAACTGGAACACCGCGAGCGCAGACTCGGCGACATGTCGAAGGGGATGAAGCGCAAGGTCGCGATCGCGCGCTCGCTCGTCAACGACCCCGACCTCCTGATCTACGACGAGCCCGCCTCGGGGCTCGACCCGCTGACGACGAACTACGTGCTGGAGTTCACCCGCGAGCTCGCCGAGCGCGGCAAGACCGTCGTATTCAGCGCGCACAACCTCTACCACGTCGAGAGCGTCTGCGACCGGATCGCGATCATGAACCGCGGCGAGATCATCGCCCGCGGGACCGTCCCGGAGATCCGCGAGGCCTACGGGACCACCCGCTACCACGTCTTCACGACGGTCTCAGTCGAGGGGGCCGAACGCGACGAGCGCGCCGAGGGCGAGCGCTACCGCACCGTCGTCGACGATATGAGCGCGGTAGAAGCGGTCCGCGAGCGCGCGGCGGCCGCGGGGGGCGACGTCGTCGACATCCGGACGCGCGAGCAGAGCCTCGAGGACATCTTCCTCGAGCTCGCCGAGGAGACGCCGCCCGAAGCCGCCGCGGGGCGCGGGCGCGGGCCGGTCGGCGGCGACGCGGCGCGCGGAGGAGGCGAGCGGTGAGGCGCTCGCTCCGCGACCACGTCGCGGCCGTCGCCCGGATCGCCCGCTGGGAGGTCGAACGCTCGGCGGGCGTCGTCGACCGCCGGACGGCGGTCCTCGGCCTCGTCGCGTTGCTGCTCGCCGGCGGCGTCGTCGCCGCCGGTGCCCTGGCCGGGGGAATCGCGCTCGACCGCGACATCTACCGCGTCGGCGTCGCCGCCGACAGCCCCTACCGCGAGCCGGTCGAGCGGAGCGTGGCCCTGGAGGCGCGACCGCCGGATCCCGAGGCGCTCCGCGACGGCGACCTGGAGGTGCTGGTCGCCGACGGACGCGTCCGGATCGCCGACACGCCGAAGGGCCGCGCGGCGCTGTCGGAGTTCCGCTCGGCGGTCCGGTCCTACAACGTCGGCCTGATGCGCTCCCAGGAGAACGGCTCGGCGGCGTTCCCCGTCGTGGTCGTCCTCCAATACGTCTCCCGGTCCTCGGGGCTCCCTGAGGGCGCGACCGTCGACGGCGGCGACTCCGGGGGCGGCGGGAGCGGAGGCGCCGGGGGCGGCGGGGGCGACTCGGGCGGGACGTCCACCGGCGACGGCGGCGGATCGGAGGCGACCGACACGGGATCGAGCGGTCCGCTCGGCGTGCCCGCGCTCGGCGGCATCGACCCGCTCGGGAGCGCGAGTTCGGGATCGCCCGCGGAGATCACCCCGCCGTTCCCGTTCGGCTCGCTCGTGCTCGCCTTCGCCTTCCTGGTCCCGATGAACTTCGTGGTCCAGGCCTACGGGAGCACGATGCTCAACGAGCGGATCAACCGCCGGGGCGAGCTGCTCCTCGTCGCGCCGGTCTCGCCCGGCGACATCGTGGCCGGAAAGACGCTGCCGTACCTGGGCGCGATGGTCGCGCTGACGGCGCTCGTCGCGCTCGGCGTCGGCGGCGGCCTCGTGTCGGTCGCGGCCGTGCTGCCGATCGCGCTCGTCTTCCTCGCGGCCACGTTCGCGGGCGCGATGTTCGCGCGGTCGTTCAAGGAGCTCACCTTCGTCACGGTCACCGTGTCGGTGTTCCTGACCGCTTACACGTTCGTGCCGGCCATCTTCGCGAACGTCACGCCGATCGCGCTCATCTCGCCGCTGACGATCGTCGTCCGCGACCTCCAGCCGCTGCAGTCGGTGACGCCCGGCGCGTTCCTCTTCGCGACGACGCCCTTCGCGCTGTGTGCCGGGATCCTGTTCCTGCTCGGGATCGGTATCTACCGCGAGGAGGACCTCTTCACCCAGCGCGCGGTGCCGCTGAAGCTGCTGGACGCCCTCGACGCGCGAGTGTCGCGGCCGCGGGACGTCGCCGTCGTCGCGGGGCTGTCGATCCCGTTCGTCTTCGTCGCCGAACTGCTCGCCGTCGCAGTGCTGTTCGCGCTCCCGGTGTCGGTCACGATCCCGCTCGTCCTCCTCGTCGTCGCGCTCGTCGAGGAGGTCGCCAAGAGCCTCCACGTCTACGCGGCGTTCGAGAGCGGGACCTTCCCGCGGACGCGACGCGTCGCGCTGGTGCTGGGCGCGCTCTCGGGGGTCGGCTTCTTCGTCGGCGAGAAGTTCACCGCCGCCGCGCAGGTGGTCGGGCTGCCCGAGTTGGCGCTGGGCCGGGCCGCGTTCGCGACGAGCGGGATCGGCGTCTTCTCGGCGCTCGGGCTGTTGTTCGCGCCGCTCGTCCTCCACGTCGTCACCGCCGGGCTGACCGCGCTCGGCGCGCGCCGGGACTTGCGGTGGTACGCCGTCGCGTTCGTCGGGAGCGTGCTGCTGCACGCGGCCTACAACCTCACGGTGGTGAGTCGCTTTGGCTAACCGCGACCCCCGGGTCACGATCGCGCGCCGCGAACTCGGGAGCCTCCGGAAGGAGAAGACGATCGTGCTCGCGCTCGCGCTGCAATTAGTTATCGCGGCGTTCTCCTCGTTCCTGGTCGTCGGGCTCGTCTCGCTGTACGACCCCAGCCAGGTGGAGGGCGCCGAGGTCGACGTCGCGGTGACCGGGGACGCCGCCGAGGACCTGATCCGGGCGTCGCGGGAGGTCCGCGGGGTCGACGCGCAGTACTACCGCTCCGAAGAATCGGCGATGCGGGCGTTCCACGAGTACGAGGCGACCGGCGTCGACGCCGTGCTGGTCGCGGAGACCCGGGACGACCGGGTGTTCGTCAGGGCGGTCGCGCCCGACGGCACCGTCGGGACGACGATCGTCGTCGTCCAGTTGCGCGACGTGCTGCGCTCCTTCGAGCGGCTGGAACGCTCCCAGCGCGCGGCCTATCTGGACTCGCTCCCGCTGGAGCTGCCGCCGAACGTCTCGTCGAGCCCGTACTTCGGCTTCACCTACACCGTACTGCTGCCGCTGCTGCTCTTCCTGCCCGTGTTCATCTCCGGATCGATCGCCGTCGACGCGCTGACCGAGGAGATCGATCGCGGCACGCTGGAGCTGCTGCGCGTGGCGCCGGTCTCGCTGAGCGACGTGGTCGACGGCAAACTGCTGGCGGCGGCCGGGCTGGCGCCGGTCCAGGCCGCGCTGTGGGTGCTCCTCTTGGAGCTCAACGGCACGAGCGTCGCCGCGATCCCCGCCTTGGTCGCGCTCGTCGCCGCCCTGGCGCTGCTGGTCTGCTCCCTCGGCGCGGCGACGGCGCTGCTGGCGCCCGAGCGGCGGAGCGCGCAGTTCCTCTACTCGATCGGCGTCCTGCTCGTCTTCGGCGGAACCGCGGCCCTCCCGAACGGGCCGATCAACGCCGCCGCACGGCTCGCCGTCGGGAGCGCCGGCACGGCCGAGTACGCCGCGGTCGGGACCGTCGTCGTCGCCGCGATCGTCGCGTACGCGGGCCTCCGGGTGGTCGTCGGTCGCATCGACGCCGACGCGCTATGAGCGGGCCCGTCGCGGAGAGTCGCAACGCACTCAAACCCACGGGGACAGGGGGTAGATATGGGACTCGGAGGCACGGCGAAGAAGCTCCAGAAGGTGATCGATATGGCGGACGAGGTCTACACTCGGTTGAACGACCTCCGAGAGCAGGTCGTCGAGATGCGGGAGACGACCCAGGAGACCAAAGACCGCATCGAGCGCCTCGAGGTCGAGAGCGCGGAGATGCGCGCGCTGCTCGAAGCGCTCGCCGAGGAGCAGGGGATCGACGTCGAGAGCGTGACTGCCGATGCGCACATCCGCGAGGCCGAGGCCGACGACGGGGGCGAACCCGCATCGCAGTCCGGCGACGGTGGTTCCGGTGGGGACTCGGCCGACGCCGACGGGTAGGTCGGTCTCGACCGACGATAGACAGTATCAGTCCCCGAGCCGCCGGTGTTCGACCTTGATGCACTTGTCCTGGACGAAGTCCAGCCCGGCCTCGGCGGCCCGTTCGGCGGCCTCGTCGTTCGTGATCCCGAGCTGGAGCCACACCGCGGAGACGTCGCCGACGTCCTCGTGCCGCTCGATGGCGGCGTCGACGATGTCGCCGGTCTCCTCGCTCGGGCGGAACACGTCCACGACGTCGATCTCGATCGACTCGGGCACGTCCGCGAGCGAGTCGTAGGCGGTCTCGCCGAGGACCTCGTCGGCGAAGGGGTTCACCGGGACGACATCGTAGCCGTTCCGCTGGAGGTACGCCGGGACGTCGTGGGCGGCCTTGCCGGGGGTGGTCGAGCAGCCGACCACCGCGACCGTCTCGCCGTCCAGGATCGATCGGAGTCCGTCGTCGTCGGTGACGAGCATACCTAGACGGACGTGGGCGGGGCGTAAAATACTGCCGCGGGCGGGCGTCGGGGTCGACCGCCCGGCGCCCGATGTCGACGAAATTGGGACGGAGTTTGCACGGAGTTTGTATGGACCCGGGCGGGATTCCGATACGACCTTGAAAAACCCTCTTTCCCGTGGGTCGCCTCGATCGGTGTATGACCGCCACTGACCGACCACGCGGAACCCACGGGTGGGAGTCCGACGATGGACCGTAGACTCAGGCTCGCCGGGGCGGCCGGCGTCGGCGGCGTCGTCGGCTCGTACGCGGTCGCCGGCTACTCCCGGCAGTTCGTCGTCGCGCCGATCGACGCCTTCGTCGTCCGGTCGACGCCCGGCTCGCTCGTCGCGTTTATGATCACCAACGTCGGCGGGGAGGCGCACCTCCTCCACGTCGCGCTCTCTGTGGCCCTGGCCGTGGGCGCGCTCGGCGCGGCCGGGCTGGCCGGCTACGCCGCCGCGCGGAGACTCGGCCGCGCGCCGCGTCTCGTCGCCCCGGCGCTCGGTGGGGCGCTCGCCTGGGGGGTCGCGGCCGCGCTCACCACCCGGCCGGTCCTGTCTCTCGGCGCCGCCGTCCCCGTGGCGCTGCTCGTCGCCGTCGAGACCGTTTCGCTCCCGACGGAGGGCGCAACTGTACCGTCGGCCAACCGCCGGGTGCTGCTCTCGGAGGTCGGGTCGGTGGTACTCGTCGCGATCGCCGGGGGCGTGGGTCTGCTCCGGGCACGGAGCGGGGAGTCGACGTCCGGTTCGGGATCAGAGTCTGCCGACGACGCCGTGGCGACAGCGACGCCGGACGAGATGCAGTCAGCGGAGGCCGAGACGGCAACGGCGGAAGAGGAGCTGACCGAGGTCGAGCGCCTCCTCGCCGACGCCGAGTCGCGGTCGCTCGATCTGGCCGCCGCCGATCTCCCCGGTCTGGTGAGCGAGATCGGCAACTTCTACAACGTCGACATCGCGCAGTTCGACCCCGAGGTGCCTTCCGATACGTGGTCGATGACGTTCACCGGCGCCGTCGGCGAGGAGCGCACGATCACCTACGCGGAACTGACCGACCGCTCGGTGGAGCACCGCTACGTCACGCTCCGGTGCGTCGGCGAGAAGCTCAACGGGAAGAAGCTCGACACGGCGGTCTGGACCGGGACGCCGCTGAAGCCCCTCCTCGAAGAGGTCGATCCGGGCGGTGCCTGTGGCTGCGCGATGCTCCGCGCCGAGGACGGCTACTTCGTCCAGTTCCCGGTCGAGGCCTTAGAGGACGCCTTCCTCGCGTGGGAGATGAACGGCCAGCCGCTCCCCACGTCGCACGGCCATCCCGTGCGGGTACTCGTCCCCGGCCACTGGGGCGAGACCAACGTGAAGTGGCTCTCGGAGATCGAACTCTTAGAGCAGGAGGCAAAGGGCTACTGGGAGAAGCGCGGCTGGCACGGCACCGGTCCCGTCAACACCGTCGCGAAGCTGTGGGCCACGACCCGGCTCGACGGCGGCGAGATCGAGGTCGCCGGGCACGCCTACGCCGGCACGCGCGGGATCGAGCGCGTGGAGGTCTCGACCGACGGCGGCGAGAGCTGGACGGACGCCGAGCTCTCGGAGCCGCTCCCCGGCGAGGACGTCTGGCGGCAGTGGCGGCACGTCTACGAGCCCGAGGCGTCCCACGAGGTCGTCGTGCGAGCGGTCGACGGCACCGGGACCGTGCAACCGAAGGAGGAGTCCGACGCCTACCCCAGCGGGTCGACCGGATGGGTGTCGAAGCGGATCGACGTGTGACCGATGTGGAACGTCCCCGGACGGCATCCCGGCTACCGGGAGTACTTTACACGAACGGCCTGAATGTCACCCGAATCGCGATGGAGAAGGCACTCTGGTACCTGTTGGCGGGGACGCGCGGCGGCGCCAACCGGGCGCGGATCATCCGGCTGCTCGACGACCGCCCGCGGAACGCCAACCAGCTCGCCGACCATCTCGACGTGGACTACAACACCGTGCGACACCACCTCGATATGCTCGTCGACCACGACGTGGTCGAGCCCGGCGGCGAGGACTACGGCGAGCTGTACTTCCTCACCGATCGGTTCGAGGCGAACAGAGAGGCCTTCGGACGCATCGTCGAGAAGGCGGAGTTCGACACCGACGCGGACGCGGACGCAGACACGGAGGACGATATATGACACAGCGTGACACGCGAGACCCGACGACGACCGCCCCGGTCCGGCGCGCGCCCGCCCGGAACTGTCCGCTCTACGGGAGTCCCCGATGACGCCGTTTCTCGGCCTCTCGGCCGCGATCTCGGTGCTCAACATACTCCTTCTGGTCGCCCTGGGCGTCGTCTGGGCCCGGAACTACCGGGCCTTCCGGACGCCGCTCACGCTCGGACTGCTCGGGTTCGCCGTCGTGCTCGCCGTCGAGAACCTCGTCGCGCTGTCGTTCTTCTTCAGTATGGGGATGCTCTACACCGGCTCCGCGGCCGCTCAGCAGGCCGTGCTGGCGATGCGCGCGCTGCAGTTCGTGGCGATCCTCTTTCTCACCGTGGTCTCGATGCGGTAGCGGCGGGGTCGGACGACCTATTCCGACCGTGCGCGCTCGATGGCCTCGCGGAACGACTCCGCCCGCCCCCGGAGCGCCGCGTAGTCCTCGGCGGCGACGGCGTCGGCGTCGACGAGCGAACTCCCGACGCCGACACCCGCGGCGCCCGCCTCGATGAAGTCCCCGACGTTGTCGAGGCCGACGCCGCCCGTGGGGACGAGCGGGAGCTGATCGAGCGGGCCGCGGATGCTCCGAACGTGACCGGGGCCGAGCGTCGACGCCGGGAAGATCTTCAGCAGGTCGGCGCCGGCCTCGTAGGCGTCGAGCGCCTCCGTCGGCGTCATCACGCCCGGCGCGACGACCGCGCCGTAGCGGTTGCAGGCCTCCACCACCTCGGGGTCGAAGCTCGGCGTGACGACGAACTCCGCGCCCGCTCGCAGCGCCGCTACGGCGGTCTCGCCGTCGAGGACCGTCCCCGCGCCGACGAGCACCTCCGAACGGTCGAAGACGTCGCGGAGGCGGGCGATCGTCTCGAGGGCGCCGTCGGTGTCGGCAGTCACTTCCACGGCGTCGACGCCGCCGGCCGCGAGGGCCTCGACGACGTCGATCGTCTTCGCCTCCGGGACGCCGCGGAGGATCCCGACGATCCCGGTCTCGCGGATCCGTTCGAGGTCCGCGTGTCGCTGGCTGCGCATACGCTCACCTGATCGGTCGCGGGCATAAATCGTCCGACGGGCGGCTCCGACAGTCTGACAAGCCTCAGCCGAGAACGGGCGATCGATAGACCCGGTCGACCGGGTCGGCGTTACGAGGAACGATGCCGCTGGATTCCCACTACTGGCTGACGCGGTTCGCGTTCCAGCGCGGGCTGGCGCTGATCTACCTGTTCGCGTTCCTCGTCGCCGCGCGGCAGTTCCGGCCGCTCGCCGGCGAGGCGGGACTGCTCCCCCTCGCGGAGTACGTCGAGCGGACCGAGTTCCGGGAGCGCCCCAGCCTCTTCTACGTCTTCGACTCCGATCGCGCCGTCGGGGTCGCGGCCTGGACGGGGGTCGCTCTCGCCCTCGTGGGCCTCCTCGCCGGTCCGTACTGGCTCCCCGAGCCGTACGCCGTCCCGGCGTCGATGCTCCTGTGGGCGCTGCTGTGGGGGCTCTACCAGTCGTTCGTCAACGCCGGACAGCTGTTCTACGGGTACGGCTGGGAGTCGATGCTCCTGGAGACCGGATTCCTGGCGATCTTCCTCGGCGCGGGGCAGAGTGCGCCGCCGGTCGTCGTGATCTGGCTGCTCAGGTGGGTGCTGTTCCGCAATATGTTCGGAGCGGGCCTCATCAAGATCCGCGGCGACGACTGCTGGCGCGACCTGACCTGCCTCGACCACCACTACGAGACCCAGCCCATCCCCAACCCCGCGAGCTGGTTCGCCCACCACCTCCCCGACCGCTTCCACCGGATCGAGGTCCTCGGCAACCACGTCGTCGAGCTCGCGGTCCCGTTCCTCTACTTCGCGCCGCAGCCGTTCGCCGCGGTCGGCGGCGCCGCCACGGTGCTCTTCCAGGCGTGGCTGATGGTCACCGGGAACTTCGCGTGGCTGAACGCGCTCACGATCGTCCAGGCGATCGCGACCTTCGGCGGCGGGACGATCGCGGTCGTCCTGCCGGTTTCGGTCGCTCCCCCCGCCGTCGCTCCCCCCGCCATCGCGCCGACGCCGACGTTCCTGACCGCGCTGGCGCTCATCGTCGCGTTCCTCGTGGTCGCGCTGAGCGTCCGCCCGGCGGCGAATATGCTCTCGCCGACGCAGGTGATGAACACCGCCTTCGACCCGCTCCACCTCGTCAACACCTACGGCGCGTTCGGCTCGATCACGACCGAGCGCTACCAGCTGGTGATCGAGGGGACCGACGCCGCGGAGCCCTCGGACGACGACTGGCGCGCCTACGAGTTCGCGGGGCAGCCCGTCCGGACCGACGAGCGGCCGCCCCAGTGGGCGCCGTACCACCTCCGCCTGGACTGGCAGCTGTGGTTCGCCGCGATGCAGCCGCGTCCGGGCCCCCGGCAGCGGTGGCTCCTCGCGCTCCTGGAGAAGCTGCTCGAAGGCGACGAGGACACCCGCTCGCTCCTCCGGACGACGCCCTTCCCCGACGACCCGCCCGAGCGGATCCGGGTCCTCCGCTACCGCTACCGGTTCACGACCCCGGCGGAACGGGACGAGACGGGCGAGTGGTGGGTCCGCGAGCGCGTCGGGACCTACGTGGAGCCGACCTCGCTGGAGGAGCTCCGCGCCGGCGGACTCGGCGGTCGACCCGCGGGGCTGCTACGCCGGGCGCGGCGGTGACACCGTCGTGATGTCTATTGTCAGCCGCGCCTCGCCGGCGGGGGGCTCGAGACGAGCTTCCCAAGGAGGGCGCGGTTGTCGGCTCCCCACCGATACGCTCGCTCTCGGAGCTGCCGGTAGTCCTCGAACTGCCGGAGCGCCTCGACCGCGGGCCGGACGAGCGATCCGGGATCGGTGCGGAGGAGCGCCTCTTCGATGGCGGCACCGCAGGAGTACACCGTCTCGTCGGTCACCAGATGCGAGCACGCCTCGTAGTCGTCGGGCAGCCGCCCCTCGAGCTCCGGGTCGAGCTCGGCGAAGCCGACGATCCGCAGGTCGGTCCGCGCCGCGAAGAGTTCGGCCCACCACGTGCAGAACCCGCAGTCGTCGTCGTAGACGAACGCCGCGGTCATACCTCCCGATACGGACGCCGGACACAAACCTCGTTCGCCGGCGACAGAATCAGGTGTCGTCGGTCCCCACCACCTCACGATGGCTCGGTTCGGTCAGTCGATCCGGCGACAGGTCCGACGGGCCCGGAACGTCGAGCGCTTCGTCGGCCTGATCGTCGCCGGCGGGCTCGCCCTGGTCGCCGGGCTGTGGATCGGTACGCTGGCGCCTCCGCAGTCGCTCCCGTGGGCCCTCGGCGTCGGACTGGCACTCGTCGGCGTCGGCGGGCTCGCGGGCGGAATTCGACGCGCGATCGACGGCTGATTCCCGCGGTCCCGTTCGATCTCGCCGTCGGATCGACGTCGATCGCGTTCGAGCGCCGTCGCGGCCGTTGGACCGATATTTTTGTACGCGGAGGCGAGTTCCCGACTATGGCAGCGATACTTCGTCCGCTCGGGCCGGCGTTCCCGACGTCCGAAACGCCTCCCACGGAGGGAACCGCCTGATGCGACTCGTCGACTACGACCTCTACCGCGTCCCGCCGCGGTGGCTCTTCCTCCGCGTGGAGACGAGCGACGGCCGCGTCGGCTGGGGCGAGCCCGTCGTCGAGGGGCGCGCCCGGACCGTCGAGACCGCGGTCGAGGAGCTGCTCGACACCTACCTCCTGGGCGAGGACCCGACGCCGATCGAGGACCACTGGCAGACGATGTACCGCGGCGGCTTCTACCGCGGCGGTCCGGTGCTGATGTCCGCCATCGCCGGGATCGACCAGGCGCTGTGGGACCTCAAGGGCAAGCAGTTCGGCGCGCCCGTTTACGAGCTCCTCGGCGGCCGCGCCCGCGACCGCGTGCGGGTGTACCAGTGGGTCGGCGGCGACCGCCCCGCGGGGGTCGCCCGGGCCGCCCGCGAGAAGGTCGACCAGGGGTTCACCGCGCTCAAGATGAACGCGACGCCGGAGCTCCGTCGGGTCGACGCGCCCGAGGCCGTCGACGCCGCGCGCGAGCGCCTGGCCGCCGTCCGCGACGCCGTCGGCGGCGAGGTCGACGTCGGCGTCGACTTCCACGGCCGGGTGTCGAAGCCGATGGCCAAGCGCCTCACCGCCGCGCTCGAACCCCACGAGCCGATGTTCGTCGAGGAGCCAGTCCTCCCCGAGCACAACGACTGGCTCCCGGAGCTGGCCGCGAGCACCACGGTCCCGATCGCGACCGGCGAGCGGATGTACTCCCGCTGGGACTTCAAGAAGGTCTTCGAGAACGGGGCGGTCGACGTCGTCCAGCCGGACCTCTCCCACGCCGGCGGCATCACCGAAGTGAAGAAGATCGCCGCGATGGCCGAGGCCTACGACGTCGCGATGGCGCCGCACTGCCCGCTCGGCCCGATCGCGCTCGCCTCGTGCGTCCAGGTCGACGCCTGCTCGCCGAACGCGCTCATCCAGGAGCAGAGCCTCGACATCCACTACAACGAGACGAGCGACGTCCTGGACTACCTCGCGGACCCCTCGGTCTTCGAGTACGACGAGGGCTACGTCGAACTGCCGACCGATCCGGGACTGGGCATCGAGATCGACGAGGATCGCGTCAGGGAGGTCGCCGGCGACACCGACTGGCACAACCCCGTCTGGCGCCACGACGACGGGAGCGTCGCGGAGTGGTAGTATGACGATGGATAGATTCGAGAGCCGGGTCGCGATCGTCACGGGCTCCACCCGCGGAATCGGCGCGGGGATCGCGCGCCGGCTCGCCGACGAGGGCGCGCGCGTGGTCGTCACCGGACGCACCCGCGAGGCCGGCGAGGCAACCGTCGCCGACGTCGAGGACGACGGCGGCGAGGCCACCTTCGTTCGGGCGGACATGCGCGACCCCGACGACATCGCGGCGCTGTTCGAGGCGACGGTCGACGAATACGGCAGCCTCGACGTGCTCGTGAACAACGCGGGCGTCGAGACCGAGACCGGGATCGAAGAGGCGACGATGGACGACTGGTCGCTCGTCGTCGAGACCGACTTCCGGGCGTTCTGGCTGTGTGCGAAGGCCGCGGCCGAGCGGATCGACACGGGCGCGATCGTCAACGTCTCCTCGAACCACGCGTTCCTGACGATGCCCGAGATGTTCCCGTACAACGCCGTGAAGGCCGGAATCGACGGGATGACGCGGGCGATGGCGCTCGATCTGGGGCCCCACATCCGCGTCAACACGGTGAACCCGGGGTGGATCGCCATCGAGCGGACGCTCTCGGCGATGGACGAGGCGCGGCGTCGCGAGATCGAGTCGATCCATCCGGTCGGTCGGCTCGGCACCCCCGAGGACGTCGCGAGTGCGGTCGCGTTCCTCGCCAGCGACGAGGCGGGCTTCGTCACCGGCGCGAACCTCCTCGTCGACGGCGGCCGGACCGCGGTGATGCAGGACGACGCGCTCCCGGACTACCGGGCGCGGCGGGGCGGGCCCGACGAGTAGGAGCG
>JBDGUM010000101.1:0-12968 GCA_042215855.1 Halobellus sp.
ACCGCTCCCGCGCCGACGTGCCGGACACCCGCTGCCCGGCGCGGGATCGCCTCTACGTCACGGCGACTCTGGTCCCGCTCTCGTACATAAACCCTCGCGCGATCGCGAAAGCGACGAAAGGGCCACCGCTCACACCGTAGCGTTTTATCCGCCCGCGGCCCAGGTGCGCGTATGGCCTCGCAGGGAATCGTCGAGGAGTTCCTCTCTCTGAAGTCCGAGACCGACGCCGATATCCTGACGATGCAGTGCGGCGACTTCTACGAGTTCTTCGCCGACGACGCCGAGCTCGTCGCCGACGAGCTCGACCTGAAGGTCTCCCAGAAGTCCTCCCACGGCTCGTCGTACCCGATGGCGGGCGTCCCGGTCGACGACCTCACCCCGTACCTGAAGGCGCTCGTCGAGCGCGGCTACCGGGTCGCCGTCGCCGACCAGTTCGAGGACGGGAGCGGCGACCACTACCGCGAGATCACCCGGGTCGTCACGCCAGGAACTCTCTTGGAGACCGACGACGCCGAGGCGCGCTACACCGCCGCCGTCGTCGGCGACGTGGGGGGCGAAAGCGACGGCCCGGGCTCCGAGGACGCCCGGATCGGCCTCGCCTTCGCGGACGCGACGACCGGGCAGTTCCTCGTGACGGTCGCGGAGGGGGTCGACGCGGCGCTCTCGGAGCTCCACCGCTTCGGGCCCGTGGAGATCCTCCCCGGCCCAGCGGTTCGCGGCGACGACGCCGTCACCCGGCGGCTCCGCGAGGGGACCGACGCCACGGTCTCGCTGTTCGAGGTCGACGCCTTCGCGCCGGGCCGCGCGAAGCACGCGCTCCGCGAGCAGTTCGGTCGCGAGACGCTCGACAGCGTCGGGATCCGAGAGGAGGAAGCAGTCCGCGCCGCGGGCGCGGTCCTCCGCTACGTCGAGGAGACCGGCTCGGGCGTGTTGCCGTCGATGACGCGCATCCGGCGCTTCGAGACGACCGACCACCTCGAACTCGACTCCACGACGCAGCGCAACCTCGAACTCACCGAGACGATGCAGGGCGGCAGCGACGGCACGCTCTTCGAGACGATCGACCACACCGTGACGAGCCCCGGGAGTCGCCTCCTCCGGGAGTGGGTGACGCGCCCGCGACGCGACCGCGCGGAGCTCGACCGCCGGCTCGACTGCGTCGCGGCGCTGGCGTCGGCGGCGCTGGCGCGCGAGCGCGTCCGCGAGTCGCTCGACGGCGGCTACGACCTCGAACGGCTCGCGGCCCGGACCGCGTCGGGGAGCGCCGACGCCCGCGACCTTCTCGCCATCAGAGACACGCTCGCCATCCTCCCCGCGGTCGCCGACGCGATCGCCGGCTCGCCGCTCGCCGACTCGCCTCTGGCCGAGGTCGTCGACCGTCCCGACCGCGAGACTGCCGACGAGATCCGCGAGGAACTCGACGCGGCGCTCGCCGACGACCCGCCGAAGACCGTCAGGCAGGGCGGCCTGTTCGAGCGGGGCTACGACGACGAACTCGACGACCTGCTGGACCGCCACGAAGAAGCGAAAGAGTGGATCGACACGCTCGCCGAGCGCGAGAAGCGCCAACACGGCCTCAGCCACGTCACCGTCGACCGCAACAAGACCGACGGCCACTACATCCAGGTCGGGAAGTCGGTCGCCGATCGGGTGCCCGACCACTACAGGGAGATCAAGACGCTGAAGAACTCCAAGCGCTTCGTCACCGACGAGCTCGAGGAGCGCGAGCGGGAGATCCTTCGCCTGGAGGAGGCCCGCGGCGACCTCGAATACGAGCTGTTCTGCGACCTCCGCGAGCGGATCGCCGCCCACGCGGAACTCCTCCAGGACGTCGGTCGCGCGCTCGCCGAGGTCGACGCGCTGGCGTCGCTCGCGGCCCACGCCGTCAACAACGACTGGGTCCGACCCGAACTCACAGATGCGGGCCCGCTGGAGATCGAGGCCGGCCGCCACCCGGTCGTCGAGCAGACGACGGAGTTCGTCCCGAACGACCTCTCGATGGGCGGCGACCGGGGGTTCCTGCTCGTCACCGGGCCGAACATGAGCGGGAAGTCGACGTATCTGCGTCAGGTCGCGCTCATCACGCTGCTCGCCCAGATCGGCAGCTTCGTCCCCGCACGATCGGCGACGATCGGCCTCGTCGACGGGATCTACACCCGCGTGGGCGCCCTCGACGAGCTCGCGCAGGGCCGCTCGACGTTCATGGTCGAGATGCAGGAGCTCTCGAACATCCTCCACTCCGCCTCGGCGGACTCGCTCGTCATCCTTGACGAGGTCGGGCGGGGGACCGCCACCTACGACGGCATCTCGATCGCGTGGGCCGCCACCGAGTATCTCCACAACGAGATCCGCGCGAAGACGCTCTTCGCGACCCACTACCACGAACTGACGTCGCTGGCGGACCACCTCGACCGCGTCGACAACGTCCACGTCGCCGTCGACGACGCCGGCGACGACGTCACCTTCCTGCGGACGATCGAGGAGGGGCCCACAGATCGCTCCTACGGCGTCCACGTCGCGGAGCTGGCCGGCGTCCCCGGCCCTGTGGTCTCCCGCGCCGACGAAGTGCTCGAACGGCTCCGTGCCGACGAGGCCATCGAAGCGAAAGGCAGCGGCGGCGGGAGCGACGGCGGCCCGACCCAGGCCGTCTTCGACCTCTCGTCGGGACAGTTCGTCGACGGGGCAGACAGTTCTGTTGCCGGCAGTGGCGACGCATCGCGGGCGACGGAAGCCGCGGAGGCGACGAAGGCGGCGGAGGCGGCCGAAGCGACGGACGGCGGTCAGCGCTCGGAGACGGCGGCGTCGGGGTCCGAATCCGGAACTAGCGCCGAACCGGACGACGAGTCCGCGGTCGATCCGGCGCTCGCCGACGTCGCGGACGAGCTAGGCGACCTCGACCTCGCGGAGACCTCCCCGATCGAGTTGATGAGCCGCGTTCAGGAGTGGCAGGAGCGCCTGGACGACGCGTGAGCGTAACCGCCCTCGGACCGAGCCGACGATGCGATTCGGCGACGACCGGTAACGATTAGGTCGTCTACGCCGAGTGTTGGGGTAGCATATGTGTGGGGACGAGCGACCGCGCCGCGAGGCGGCCGGTGTGGGCCGAGGTGAGCGTCCGTGACCGGAGCGGCGGAGCCCGATTCGGGGACAGAGGCCGAAGAGCGGGACGATCACCTGGAGGCGACGATCAGCCAGCGCGGCGTGCTCTTCTCGGCTCGGGACCGCATCCTGATCGTCCGCCGGAGCACCGACGGCGGCTGGGAACTGCCCGGCGGCCGGCTCGGCCCGTACGAGGACGCGCCCGTCGGGGTCCACCGCGAGATCGTCGAGGAGACCGGCCTGGACGTCCACGTCGGTCGGCCGGTCCACACGGCGTCGTGGCGCAACGACGTCGACCGGGGGCGGTTCGCGGTCTACTACCGGTGTATCGTCCCCGCGGCCCTCGACGTCGCGAGCAGCGATCCCGTCTCGCTCAGCGACGAGCACATGGACCACACCTGGCTGCCGCCGGAGGCGGCCGCCGACCGGCTGAGCGAGGTCCAGAGCGAGGCCGTCTCGGCCGCGCTGGAGGTCCACGATGGGTGACGGGGGCGGCGGGAACGACGCCGTGGAGAGCGGCGACGCCGACGACTCTCCCTCTCCGACGATCCACGAGCTCGACGACCGGACCGTCCGGCAGATCGCCGCCGGCGAGGTCGTCGAGCGGCCCGCCTCCGTCGTGAAGGAGCTCCTCGAGAACAGCCTCGACGCCGACGCCTCCCGGATCTCGGTCGCGGTCGACGCCGGCGGCACCGAGGGCGTCCGCGTCCGCGACGACGGCGTCGGGATGGACCGCGAGGGCGTCCGGCGCGCGGTCGAAGAACACACCACGAGCAAGATCGATGACATCGACGACCTCGAGGCGGGCGTCGGCACCCTCGGCTTCCGCGGCGAGGCGCTCCACACTATCGGGGCGGTCTCGCGGCTCACCATCCGGACGAAGCCCCGCGGCGGCGGGGCCGGAACCGAACTCCGCGTCGAGGGCGGCGAGGTGACGACGGTCGAGCCCGCGGGCTGTCCCGAGGGCACCGTCGTCGCGGTCGAGGATCTCTTCTACAACACGCCCGCGCGGCGGAAGTTCCTGAAGACGACCGCCACGGAGTTCGACCACGTCAACACCGTCGTCACCCACTACGCGCTGGCGAACCCCGACGTCGCGATCTCCTTAGAGCACGACGACCGCGAGGTGTTCGCGACCGAGGGCCGCGGTAGCCTCCGCTCGGCGGTCCTCTCCGTGTACGGCCGCGAGGTCGCCGAGTCGATGATCGAGGTCGACCACGACCCCGACGCGGGGCCGATCGACCGGGTCGAGGGGCTGGTGAGCCACCCCGAGACGACCCGCAGTACCCGCGAGTATCTCTCGACGTTCGTCAACGATCGCTACGTCACCGCCGGGACCCTCCGGGAGGCCGTCCTCGACGCCTACGGGGGCCAGCTGGCGACCGACCGCTACCCGTTCGCGGTGCTGTTCGTCGACGTTTCTCCTGATTCGGTCGACGTCAACGTCCATCCCCGGAAGATGGAGGTCCGCTTCGACGAGGAGGCGGGCGTCCGCGAGGCCGTGGCCGAGGCGGTCCGGTCGGCGCTCCTGGAGGAGGGCCTGATCCGCTCGACGGCCCCGCGAGGACGGTCGGCGCCCGACGAGACCGAAATCGCGCCCGAGTCGCCGGCGGAGGAAGTCCGCGGCGGCGCCGGCCGTGGCCCCCAGCCCCGCGACGGCGATTCGTCACCGTTCGACGGCACTGACGGCCAGAGCGGGACCGAGGCGAGCGGTTCCGGCCTCGACGACTTCGGAGCGGAGGAATCCGACTCATCGGCGGGCGACGGGCCCGATCCGTCCGACGCCGCAGGCGACGAGGGCGGGACGGTCGCGGAGGCCGACGCCTCCGCCGACGACGATGGCGACGGGGCGCGCGCTCTCGACCCCTCGGACGAGGACGCCTGGCGCGTCACCGGAAGCGGACCCGCGGACCGGAACCTCGGTGGCGGTTCGACGTCGACCCCCGATACGGGTCGCCGTGGCACGTCGGACCTCGCCCCCGGCCTGGATTCCGATTCCGATTCCGATTCGGAATCGCGATCCGGCTTCGACCTCGACACCGACGCCGTCGAGTCGGATTCGCGGTCCGGCCGCCCGTCCACCTCCGACCGTCCGACCGGCATCGTCGGGCCGACGACCCAGCGCGATCTGCGCGGCGAGCAAGCGACGCTCGAACCCGAGTTCGACTCGCTGCCGTCGATGCGGATCCTCGGCCAGCTCCACGACACCTACGTCGTCGCCGAGACCGACGACGGAATGGTGCTCGTCGACCAGCACGCCGCCGACGAGCGGGTGAACTACGAGCGCCTGCAGCGCGAACTCGACGGCGAGGTGGCCACGCAGGCGCTCGCCGACCCCGTCACGCTCGAACTCACCGCGCGGGAGGCCGCGCTCTTCGCGGAGTACCGCGAGGCGCTCGCCGAACTGGGGTTCCGCGCGGAGCGCACGGGCGACCGAACGGTCGAAGTCGCGGCCGTCCCCGCCGTGTTCGCCGAGGCGCTCGACCCCGAGCGCCTCCGCGACGCCCTGTCTGCCTTTGTCTCCGAAGGCGACTCGGGCGGCGCCCGGACGGTCGACGCCGTCGTCGACGACCTGCTCGCGGACCTCGCGTGCTACCCCTCGGTGACCGGCAACACCTCGCTCACGGAGGGGTCGGTCGTCGGCCTCCTGGAGGCGCTCGACGACTGCGAGAACCCCTACGCCTGCCCGCACGGCCGCCCGGTCGTCGTCGCGATCGACGCCGAGGAGATCGGCGACCGCTTCGAGCGGGACTACCCCGGCCACGGCGGGCGCCGGGCGGAGTGAGGCGGCCGCGCCCGGGGCCGAGCCCCGCCGCGCCCGCTCCGACGCGCCACGCCCGTGCCCGACAGTATATGTACTCCCTGGGCGAACGGGGGAGTATGTCGGACATCGTGACGTTCGGCGAGACGATGCTCAGGCTCTCGCCCCCGCGGGGAGAGCGTCTCGAACGGACGCGCTCCCTCGACGTCCAGTCGGGCGGCGCCGAGAGCAACGTCGCCGTCGCGACCGCACGGCTCGGGGCAGAGACGACGTGGCTCTCGAAGCTCCCGGACTCCCCGCTGGGCCGACGGATCGCCGCGGAACTGCGCAGCCACGGCGTCCGCCCGGCGATCGCCTGGGACGACGGCGAGGACGCCCGGCTCGGGACGTACTACCTCGAACACGGCGGCGAGCCCCGCGGCACCGACGTCATCTACGACCGCGCCGACGCCTCGATAACGACCGCGACGCCCGGCGAGCTCCCGACCGAGGCGCTCCGGGGAGCCGAGATCTTCTACACGAGCGGGATCACCCCGGCGCTGTCGTCGACGCTCGCGGAGACGACCGCCGCGCTCCTCCGCGGCGCTCGCGACGCCGGCGTGCGGACCGCGTTCGACCTGAACTACCGCTCGAAGCTCTGGTCGCCCGCAGCGGCCGGCGAGGGCTACGAGTCGCTCTTCCCGCACGTCGACGTGCTGTTCGCCGCCGAGCGCGACGTCGAGACCTGCCTCGGCCGCGAGGGCGATCCGATCGAGGTGGCCAACGGTCTGCTCCACGACTTCGACTTCGAGACCGTCGTGCTCACGCGCGGCGAGAACGGCTCGGTCGCCGTCGTCGACGGCGAGGCCTACGAGCAGTCCGTCTACGACGCCGACACCCTCGACGCGATCGGCACGGGCGACGCCTTCGTCGGCGGCTACCTCGCGAAGCGGGCCGACGGCGGCTCGATCCCCGATTCGCTCGCGTACGCCGCCGCGACGGCGTCGCTGAAGCGGACGATCGACGGCGACCTGGCCGTCGTCACGCCCGCGGAGGTCGAGGCCGTGATCGACCGCGACGCCGGCGGTATCTCGAGGTAGGTGCGGAGATGAACCCCACGACCGACGGACGGTACCGCGCGCTCGGCCGCCCGCACGATCCCGCGGAGTTGCTCCTGCTTTCGGTCGACGCCCTCGAGGACGACGTCGTCCCCACCGGCCCCGTAGGCGACGACGCCGACGACGGGGCCGAAGCCGACTCGACCGCCCCGGATTCCCTGGCGCCCGTCTACCTCGATACCGAGCAGTTCGACTACGGCGACGACCTGTCCGAGACGATCGCCGACCTCCGCGCGGGGACGCTCCTCGACGCCCGGATCGAGTGGGTCGACGGCGACCCGCGCCTGGAGGCCGTCTCGGTCGTCGCGGACTCGGTCTTCGAGTTCTACGACGACGTCACCGGGCTCTTCGAGGTAGCCCGGCGAACCTGGACGGTCGCGGAGGGCGACAACGCGCCGATGCACGGTCGGGTGACGAAGAACACCGACGGCGAGCCGAACGGTGCGCTGTACGTGTTCGCGAAGCAGTCCGGCGCCCGCGACCTCTTCGAGGAGTTCCGGACGGGCCTCACCCCCCTCGACCCACTCGTCCGGCGCGCCGACCGCGCCGAGTCGGTGCCGTCGGAGCCCGAACAGCCGCGCGCGGTGTTCGTCCTCCGTCCCGTCGACGAGCCCTTCCTCGTCGTCTACGTCGTCTTCCGGCGCGACGGCGTGCTGGCGGAGACGCTCCGATCGACGTACGGGTGATATCGATTCTCGCAACTGACCTCTGGTACTCGCTAATCAGGACCCAGAAACGTTTGAAGAGAAGCCGTGATAGTCGATTAGAGGGGCTCGAAGCCGACATTCTTAACTCGGACGCGATATCGAACTTCTGAACATCACATTTGAGAATTTAGCCGGAGTCTAAATACGCCGGGCGCTGCGATGGCCAGGTAACCCGCGGATTCGACGGGAACGAACTGCGCGTCCAGCCAGCACGACGACGATGGATCACCCGAACCGACACCGGAATCGAGACCGCTCCCGCACGCGACCTTCGGACGGATCCCCCGACGCGACCGACAGCGACGCGGCCGCGACCCGGGAACCGCCGGAGTCCCCTATCGATCCGGCGGACGTCGCCTTTCTGGGCTCGATCCCGCTCGTCCTCGTCGGCGTCTTTCTCCTTCCAAAGCCCGTCCGGCTGTCGCTCGTGCTCTCGTATCTTCGGCCAACGGTTCTCACCGCCTACACCTCGCACTTCGTCCACCTCGAACTCACGCACCTCCTCTCGAATCTGCTCGTGTTCCTGGCCGTGGTCCCCTTCGCCGTCCTCGTGAGCGTCCGGAGTGATCGGCGGCGACAGTTCTACCTGGTCGCGTTCACCTTCCTGACGGTCTTCCCGTTCGTCTTCTCGGGGCTGAACGTCCTCTTTCCCCGGCCGCGGATCGGCTTCGGCTTCTCGGGGATCAACCTCGCGTTCGTGGGCTACCTCCCGCACGTCCTCGCGGACCGGCTCGACCGCGAAGGCGCCGACTTGACGCCGATCGCGGATTCGTTCCTCCCGCTCTCGTTTTTCGTCGGCACGGGCCTCATCGCGGTCCGGCTGGGGTTGTCGATACGGGGAACCGTCCCGCTGGCCGCCTACGCGCCGCTCCTGGCCGTCGGGCTCGGAAGCCTCTTCTCGATCGTCGTCTTCGCGAGTCCGATCTACTGTCGACTGCACGACGGACGGGGGTCGCTTTCGGATCTGTTCCCGCCCGCCGTGGCGTTCGGTTCACTGGTGTTCGTGCTGATGCTCGTCGTCGCCTTCCCGCACGTGTCGCTGACTGACGGGCGCATCCTCAATCTGCTCGTCCACTTCCTCGGGTTCAGTTTCGGATACATCGTCCCGTACGTCGCGTTTCGGCTCCTCGACGTCGAGATCGGCTCCGGGTGAGGGTCCCGCGTGCGGCGTTATCCAAGGATTAACATATTCTTCGGCAGACGTTAATATATGACCGTCGTCAGCGTCTCGATGCCCGAAGCGTTGGTCGAGCGGATCGACAACTTCGCCGAGGAACACGGCTACACCGGCCGCAGCGAAGTCGTCCGCGAGGCCTCCCGGAACCTGCTCGGGGAGTTCGAGGACAAGCGGCTCGAAGACCGCGAACTGATGGCCGTCGTGACGGTCGTCTTCGACTACGAGACCACGAACGTCGAAGAGCGGATGATGAACCTCCGCCACGAGTACGAGGGGCTCGTCGCCTCGAACTTCCACAGCCACGTCGGCGAACACCGCTGTATGGAACTGTTCGTCCTCGAGGGCGGCCTGGAGGACATCTCGACGTTCGTCGGGAAAATCCGCGCGACGAAGGACACGCTCAGCGTCGACTACTCGGTGATGCCGGTCGACGAGTTCAGCGGGTACGAGATCGAGGAGTAGCGATCAATCCAACCGCGTCGTACACCACGGACAGAAGTCGAGGTCCGGGTCCAGTTCCTTCCCGCAGTTCGGACAGGCAGCCCCGTCCATCGGCTCTCCGTCGGCGGTCCCGCCAATTCCGGGAATACGCGACGACGTCGCGGTCGACGGTTCGGGCCGGGAGTCATCACTCGGTTCCTCGGCGGCCGACTCGTCGGCCTGCGCCCGGGCTTCGCGCTGACTCGCCCGGGCGAGGACGTACGCGTCCGCGACGCTCGCGACGCCGACGAGGAACATCGGAAAGAGCGCCGCGGGATCGCCGCCCCCGTTCAGGAGCGCTCGCGCCGCGTCCGCGGGAACGAAGGCCAGGGACGTGATCACGGCGGCCAGGAACCATCCGAGACCGCGGCGCCACCGGCGGAGATAGAAGTGGCCGAGCCCCGTGGCGAGCGTCCCCAACAGCGCGGCCAGCCACGGCCGCTTGCCCCGTCGGCTGCGGCTCCCCATACGTAGCCGTTCGGACGCGACCGATTAGGTCTTGCGGGTCGCCGGCGGTCGTGAACCGAAACCGCGGCAAGCGTTAACTGTTCTCAGTCCGTTCGAACGGTCGGGTCACGCGATGTGCCACTACGGTGACCACCCGCGCGAACCGACGCACGAACGGCTCGAGGAACTGCTCGACGAACACGCGACCGAGGAAGGGGAGACCGACCCCGGTTTCGCGGAGATGGAGGAGGCCGAGGACGTCCGCATCGTCACCGACGGCGGCGACGAGTGACGGGGCGGTCCTTCGACCCCCGGCGCGTTCGTTCTCCCGACACCATAGGCGAACGTAGTCGTCGGTAGCAAAACGAGCGGGCACAGTAACTGTTACCTCCAGTCGCATCGCTTCTCTGAACACCGACCGGTCGTTCCGACCGGTCACCCCACCTATGTCCGCTCCGACTGACCCCGACGACCCGACGCGCATCGCCCTGGTCTGCGTCCAGAACGCGGGCCGCTCTCAGATGGCCTACGCGTTCGCCCGGCGCGAGCGGGCGGCACGCGGCCTGGAGTCGGAGATCGACTTCGTCACCGGCGGCACGCGTCCCGCAGAGCACGTCCACTCGGAGGTCGTCGACGCGATGGCGGCGATCGGCGTCGACATCGCCGACCGCGAACCTCGCGAGGTGACGTTCGAGGAGATTCGGGCGAGCGACTACGTGATCACGATGGGCTGTTCGACCGAGGACGTCTGCCCCGCCGGTTGGGCGGGCGAGAACCGGGACTGGGACCTGACCGACCCGGACGGCAAGTCTCCCGAAGAGGTGGCACGCATCCGCGACGAGATCGAACGGCGGGTGGACGCGCTCTTCGACGAACTCGCCGATTCGGCGGACTGATTCTTCGGCCGCGCTTCGAGGGGCACGTGCGGCCCGTCCGGCGCCCGCGCGGTCGAGTTCGGTCTACACCTCGCCCCGCTCGACGCCGACACCCCGGTGACCGAGTGCGAGACCACCGGCGGCGCTCGCTTCGAGGTTACGGGGATCGATTGCGTCGAGTCGTCTGAATAATCCCGGGCGTCGTCGGCTCCTTCTCTGCTGATCTCTCGTGTCTTTCGGCCCGATAAACGGTGAAAACGACTGTCTCGTCGACTCGATATCGTATCGAATGTCAGTAACGGTCCGGATGGGCCCTGACGGATTCGAACCATCGACCACTCGGTTATGAGCCGAGCGCTCTAACCAGACTGAGCTAAGGGCCCGTGACCTACGCTACCGCTGTCTCCCTCTTAGACGTTACCGTTGGAAGCGACCGGTCGCGGCTCTCGATAGGACACGAATGATACCGACAATAGATACACAAGCGCAACGGAAATATAACCAAAAAGAATGGTGCAATATCATACTAGAGTGTGTAAAAGAGAAAATGAGACAGAAAGTATAAAATCGGATTTGAATCGGATATATACGATACAAAAACTAAAAAGTATATTTTTTGTATCATAATAGATTAATTGATGGTATCGTGCGCGCCGTCCCGGTCTAATTTATTCGTGGGCGTCCGGGGGAGCGGTTCGTCACGGAAGTGATACTCCCGTGGTCGCTCGTACCGCGCCAGTTCGTCGCTCTCCAGGCACCACTCGTCGAGTTCCTCGGCAGTCAGATCTGGATCCGAGCGATGGACTATCGCGACCACTTTCTCGCCGTACTCCTCGTCGTCGACGCCGACGACCGCCGACGCTTCGACGCCGGGATGGGCGTTCAGCCGCTCCTCGATCGGCGTCGGGAACACCTTGAGCCCCTTCGAGAGGATCATAAAGTCGCTCCGGCCCTCCAGGAAGAGATACCCCTCCTCGTCCTTGTAGCCGAGGTCGCCGGAGTACCACCATCCCTCTTCGAACGCTTCCTCCGTCGTCTCGGTGTCGCCCCAGGCCCAGACCGGACAGTCCGGCCCCTTGACGATGACTTCGCCGACCTCGCCCGGCGGCAGTTCCTCGTCGGGCGCGCCGCCCTCTTCGATCACCCGGACCTGCGTCCAGATGGCGGGCTTGCCGACGCTGCCGATCCGCCCGTCGTCCATCTCCCGTTCGGAGATCGACGTCGCCATAATTTCTGTCGCCGCGAAGGCGTTGTAGACTCGGTCACAGACGTGCTCGCGCAGGCGTTCGAGCGTCGTGGCGTCGAGGCGCTCGCCCGCGGCGGTGATCCGCTCCAGGGAACTGAGATCGTAGGCTTCGAACCGCTCCAGATCGAGCACCTCGCGCCACATCGTCGGCACCAGCGTCGCCATCGTCTGCTCGCGGGCGTCGACGACGCGCAGGTACTCCTCGGGGTCCCAGCTCCGGAGGAAGCACGTCGCCGACGCCGTCAGCAGCGCGGGAACCGTCCCGGTGAACCACGCCGCGAAGGACGGCGAGAGGACCTGGACGCGGCGCGTCGTCCGGCTGATGTTCAGCGCGCCCATCAGCTTCACGCCGCGCAGCACCGCGGCGCGGTTCGAGAGGCACCATCCTTTCGGTTTCCCCGTCGTTCCCGACGTCCACAGGACGGCGACGACGTCGTCCTCTCGCGACCGGACGTCCGGCTCCGTCGCCGGCTGGTCCGCCAGCGCCGCTGCGGCCGACGTCTCGTAGTCGGCCCGCGGTTCTCCAGTCGTGATCACGGCGTCCACGTCCGTCGAGAGGCCGCCGCGGACCCGCTCTTCGAAGAATTCGGCGAACTCCTCGTCGACGACCACGACCCGCGGACGCAGCCGGTCGATGCAGTCGCGCATCGTCTCCGGCGACGAGCGGACGTGGAGATTCGAGACGACACAGCCCGCCTTCAGCGCCCCGTTCCACAGCGTGACGTGGTCGACCGACGCTTCACAGACGAACGCGACGCGGTCACCCTGGCCGACGTGCTCACGGAGCGCGTTGGCGGCACGGTTGCTGCGCTGGTCGAACTCGCGCCAGGTGACGGACCGCCCGTCGGCACCGTCGGCGAACGCCTCCCCGGTCGGATTGCTCTCGGCGGCGAGGCGCGAGAGGTCCCGCAGCGGAGGTACGTCGATCGTCGACGTCGTGTGCATCGGCCTGTGACTCGGTCAGACGTCGACGTAGTTGCGGAACATCCGGTCGTCCTCGACCTCGATGTCGAAGAGGCGGACCGCGTTGCCGCCGAGGATGAGGTTCAGTTCCTCCTGCGGGAGATCCTCCTCCATCG
>JBDGUM010000016.1:0-12795 GCA_042215855.1 Halobellus sp.
GGCGAACCAGCGGTAAGGACTGACAATAGTCATTATCAGCGGTCCGTTCGGGGCTGCACCCGCCGCGACTGCTCGCGCTCGACGACCTCCCGCACGTCCGGTTCCAGTTCGACGAGGTGACAGAGCGGATTGCCGGGATAGACCACGGGGTTCTCGAGGACGCCGACGAGGAGGCCCGTGAACGGCGCCTCGACGGCGATGTTGTCGCTCTTGAAGGGATCGGTGAGCGTGCAGATCCGGTCGCCCTCGTGGACCAGCGAGCCGCGCTCGTAGTGCATATCCACGATGCCGCCGGCGTCCGCGCGGATCCAGGTCTTCTCGTTGTCGTCGTTGATGACGGTCCGCCAGCCCGGCCAGCGGACGGTCGAGCGGTCCCAGAGGTCGTACTCGGCGAAGACGCTCTCGACGCCGCGGAGCGCCTCGTCGATGAGCCTGCGCTGGAAGCGGTGGGCCTCGCCCATCTCGATCGTCACCGTGGGGACGCCGACCTCGGCGGCTTCGGTCCGGAGCATCCCGCTCGACCCCTCGCTGTCGATGATGACGTTCGAGCCGAAGGCGTGAGCCAGGCGAGCGATGTCGTCGTCGGCCATATCCGCGCGGACGTGGAGCATATTCGTCCGCCCGCGGGTCGAGGTGTGGAAATCGAGGCCGAAGTCGCAGGGGGCGACGAAGTTCGCGAAGATGCGGGCGGCCATCCGCTTTGCGCTCGTGGAGTCCTCGTCGCCGGGGAACGAGCGGTTGAGGTCCCGATCGTAGATCGGGAGGTACCGCTGCTGGGCCAGGAAGCCGGGGACGTTCAGGACGGGGAGGCAGACGAGCGTGCCCGCCAGATCGGAGAGATCCCACTCGTGGGCGACTTCGCGCACGACCTCGATGCCGTTGAGTTCGTCGCCGTGCGCCGCCGCCGAGAGGAAGGCCGTCGGCCCGTCGCGCTCGCCGTTGATGATCGTGACCGGGATGCGGACCGGATCTCCCAGGTACGTCTCGCTGATGCCGTACCGGAGGTTTTGGCGCTCCCCGGGTTCGACCTTCCCCCCGTTGTAGGTGAAGGCCCCGTCCGTGCTCATACCCGTCCTCGAACACCCGACGGGATAAACGCTCGTACCTGTGGCCGCGGGGTCCCGCGCCGCCGGATCGGCATTAATTTGATCTACCGCCGAAGTACGATACGTATGACCGAGTCATCGGACACCGACGAACAGGTCACGGTCGGCGTCCTCTCGCTCCACAACAGCAAGGAGACGAAGGCGATCCTCAACGCCGTCGACGACCTCGGCCACGAGGGCGTCTGGCTCCGCCACGAGAACACGGCGGTCTCGATCGAGGACGGCGACGTCGCGATCGAGCCGGAGGTCGACATCGTCGCCAACAGGCTGCTGCTCTCGAACAGCGAAGAGCCCGCCGAGATGCTGGGCCTGGCGACCACGTTCGAGCGGATCCGCCCGATGCTGAACGAGCCCGCGGCGGTCCTCACTGCGATCCACAAGTTCGCGACGGCGGCGACGCTGGCGAACTGGAACATCCAGGTGCCCGACGCCCTGCTCGCGCTCTCGAACGACCGCCTGAATCAGGGCCGCGAACGCTTCGGCGAGGTCGGCGTCTACAAGTCCGCGATCGGGACCCACGGCGGCGGGACCTGGAAGGTCGAACTCACGGACCCCGTGAACCCGAAGGTCGGGAACCGCCAGGCGTTCCTCCAGGACCTCATCGAGCGCGACGAGGCCAAGCACCGCGACCTCCGCGTCTACGTCGTCGACGGGCAGGTCATCGGCGCGATGTACCGGTACGCACCGGAGGGGGAGTGGCGGACCAACGTCGCCCTCGGCGGCGACGTCCTCGACGCGACCGACGATATGCCCCAGGAGGCCCGCGAGACGGCGCTGTACGCAGCGGAAGTGATGGGGCTGGACTACGTCGGTGTCGACCTGATCGAGGGCGAGGACGGCTGGTTCGTCCTGGAGATGAACCCCACGGCGGGCTTCCGCGGACTCCACCGCGCCACGGACCGCAGTCCCGCCCCCTACATCGCGAAGCTCGCGATCGAACAGGTCGGCGGCGAGGTCGACGACGAGCGCGTCGAGGAACTGTCGGCGACGCTCGACGACTCCCGTCCCGCCGGGATGCCGCGGATCGAGAGCGGCCCGGCCGGCGAGCGACCGACGATCGGCTACATCGAGGAGGTCGTCGTCTCCGGGACCAGCGGCTCGACGCAGGCGTTCGCGAAGTCCGACACCGGCGCGACGCGGACCAGCATCGACACGTCGCTGGCGGCGGAGATCGGCGCGGGGCCGATCAAGAGTATGACGCGCGTGAAGTCCGGGTCGATGAAGTCGGGGAAGGCCCGCCCCGTCGTCGACCTGGTGATCGGGATCGGCGGCACCCAGCACACCGTCACCGCGAGCGTCGAGGACCGCTCGCATATGGATTACCCGCTGCTCCTCGGGCGGGACATCCTCCAGCACTACCAGGTCGACGTGACTCGCCGCACCGACGAGACCGGTGCCGACGACGCGGACCGCGAGGAGGAGTACCTGGAGTAGCGACCCGGACCGGCAGCGGCAGGCAGACGGCGTCGTCGACTATGAGCGCCGCTGGCGGACGGAAGGCAAACAGGCGACACCTGCGGTCGGTCCCGCGTCGACGTGTCGCGCAACCGCTGCCCGACGCGGGTCGCGTATCAGCGCACGACACCGTTGGCCTCGTGTTCGTATTTATAATCTCGGTTACCAATCGGGCGCACTTACTTAAGCGAGCGAACCCCAATCACCGGTGAATGTCGAGCGAGCAGGCCGACGGACTCCCCGAGGACCTCGAGCGGTGGGTGGCCGAACGAGCGGACGCCACGGGCGAGTCGCGTCGGGAAGTCGTCCGCCGGCTGCTCGCGGCCCACCGCCTCCTCGACGAGCATCCCGAGCTGTTCGCGGACGGCGAGACGCCGGACGCCGCCGCGGACGCCGACGCGTTCGGCGGCGGCGCGGACGCCGAAACCGACGGGAGCACGAACGGCGCGTCGTTCGGAGAGGCGGACACGGATCCTGACGCGCCCGCGCTCGGGGACCTGGCGTCCCGCGTCGCCGACCTGGAGGCCGAACTGGACGAGAAGATCACGGACGTCCGCGAGCGGGTCATCCAGGTGAAGCGCGAGACCGACGCGAAGGCGCCGGCCGATCACGACCACCCCGATCTGGAGCGCCGCCTCGAAGGGGGATTCGCGAACTACGAGGAGGTCCTGCAGTACCTCACCGACGTCGCCGACGACCACGACGCGAAGCTCGACACGCTCGCGTCCGCGATCGTCGACCTCCGGGACCGCGTCGGGGAGCTCGAACGGCGGCGGAACGAGCGCGACGCGGCCGCGGCGCTGCGCCGCGAGGCCAACCGGCACGGGGTCACGACGGCCAGGTGCGGCGCCTGCGGCGAGTCCGTCACCCTCCCACTGCTCGACGCCCCCTTCTGTCCGCACTGCGAGGCGACCTTCGAGGAACTGGATCCGAAGCGCGGCTTCTTCGGCTCGAACCGGCTGGTGGTCGGGCAGCGGCCCGCGCTCGAAGCGGGCGAGGGCCCCGAGGAGGATCCCGACGCGCTCGGCGGCTTCGAGTTCGGCAGCCGGATGTCCGACGACGGGGGCGGCGACCGATGAGCGAGGAGCCCGCCGACGAGACCGAGACCGCGGGGTCCGAATCCCGATCTGACGAAATCGACCCCGATGCGGAGGGCTCAAGCGAAGGACGACCCGCCGAGAGCCGTCCGGATCCCGACGCCGACGCGCCGCTCGCGGATCTGGCGCGTCGGGTCTCCGATCGGCGCCGCGCGAGCGACTCGGAGTCGGCGGCGCAGAGCGGGACGCCCCCCGACGTCGAATCGGTCGAACGGGAGGAACCGCCCGCGGAGGGCGACGATCCCTTCCGACGGATGTCCGTCGCGGAGATCGACGAGGAGACGCTGTGGTCGTCGCTGGAGGCCGACGCTGAGCCGACCGTCGCAGTGGGTTCTCCGGAGTCGGCTGAGTCGGCGGACGTCGGAACACCGGGCGAAGAGGGAGCGGAGGCGGCGTCGGAGCCGAACGAACACGTCGTCTCGAAGACGGAATACTGCCAGAAGTGTCCGTACCTTCAGGACCCGCCGGAGCTGGCGTGCACCCACGAGGGGACCGAGATCGTCGCGGTCGAGGACGCCGATCACTTCCGCGTCCGAAACTGCCCGATGATCGACGAGTGATACTCTCACTGTGTACCGGTGATCACTGGCACGAGACGGGAGTAGTCTGTATGAGGCGCGACCGACCGCCGATACGCCGCCGAACCCTTTTTGCGGCGATAGACACTCGATAGCATATGGCGTTCTCTCGCCGGGGGACCGACGTGCGGGACGATATCGGGGCGCTCGCATCCCAGGTCCACCCCGTGTTTATGCTGCCGCCGTTAGCCGCCAGCGCCTTCGGTTCGATCCTCGCGGGATCGATCGCGCCGGCACCGCTGGCGCTGCACGCCCTCGCGGCCTTCTTCGCCGTCTACACCGCGCACGTGAAGGACGGCTACGTCGACTTCTACCTCAGGGACGAGGACGACGACCACCCGATGACGCGATCCGGCTGTCGGCTCGCACTCGCGGGCGCGACGCTGGGATTCGCCGCCGCGACGGTCGCTATGGGTGCAGTCGTCGGTGTCGGTGCCGCGCTCGTCACGGTCCCGCTCTGGTTCCTCGGGTTCCTCCACGCGCCCCAGTTCGACACCAACCCCATAACGACGACCCTCGGGTACCCGCTCGGCATCGCGCTGTGCATCGTCGGTGGCCACTTCGTCCAGGTCGGGCGGCTGGGCGTCCGGCCGCTCGGTTTCGCGGCCGTCTTTCTGATCACGCTCGCGGGCGTGAAGATCATCGACGACTCGAAGGACTACGCCTACGACCGCTCGATCGGCAAGCGGACCGTCGCCGTCGTCCTCGGCCGTGACCGCGCCCGGCGGCTGGCGTACGCGCTCGTCTACGCCGCGGGCACGGTCGTCGTCGTCTTCGCCGTCTCGGGGATCTTCCCGCCGACCGCGTCGCTGGCAGCCGTCGCCTTCGGCGTCGTCGTCCTGCTCTCGACCCGCGCCGGGGCCGAGGTGGCGACGATGCTCCTCGTTCGCGGGACCTACGTCTTCCTCGCGCTGCTCGTCGTCGCCGTCTGGTATCGGCCGCTCGCGGGGCTGTCGCTCCCGGATATCGGCGTTCTCGGACCGTACACCTACCTCGTAACGGAGCTCGTCTTCGGCGCGCTCGCGCTCGCGTTGCTCGTCCGCGCCGACGCGCTCGCCCGCGCGGTCCTGTCGGTGCTGGTCCTCTACCCGCTGGCGTACGTCTGGGACTGGTACACGCTCGAGGTCGGCGTCTTCGCCATCCCGCTGCGGACCGGCGTGGAACTGTTCGCCATCCCGATCGAGGAACACCTGTTTATGCTGGTCGTTCCGGCCCTCGTGATCGGAATCCACGAGACCGTGCACGGGGCAATCGCGGCGGAGTAGCCTCCGTCCCCGCCGCGACTTCCCGAGAGACACTTGTGTCCGCAGCGTCTCCGCCCGACAAATGCAGTTCTGCGACGAGTGCGGTACGATGATGGTCTCGGAGGACGGCGAGATGGTCTGCACGAACGATGACTGCGGTGCCCGCGCCGAGCAGGACTCGGAGCTGGCCGAGCAGTTCGTCTCGACCGAGGCCCAGAGCGACGACGACGTCATCGAGACCACCGAGGACGCGAACTTCGAGGGCAAGCCGACCGCGACCGACGTGACCTGCGACGAGTGCGGGAACGGCGAGGCCTGGTACACGATCAAGCAGACGGGCTCGGCCGACGAGCCACCGACGCGCTTCTTCAAGTGTACCGAGTGCGGCCACCGCTGGCGCGGGTACAGCTAACCACCGTTTTATCGGGGGTCCTCGGCCGCGCTCTGCGCGGCCTCGAGCCCCCAAGAAAAAACCTGGAGGAAAAAGTGCCGCTCGGCTCGCCGTGCTCGCCTCGCGGTGACGACTCATAGTGATTACTCTCGTTTCTTTCCGCCGAGCGCCGTCAACGGGGGTGGCGCTCGGCGGTAAACAGTGAGAGTAGTCACTATCAGGTGACGTCTAGGTCCGTTCGCCGCCCGGGCTGCGATTTGGGCATTCGTCGTCGCCGCTGTCCCCCAGCAGGAATTCGACCACTGCCGCCGCGACCTCCCGTTCCTGCCCGACGAAGAAGTGGTCCGCCGCGAACTCGGTGACAGCGAAGCTGCGCTCGCGAGCGTACTCGACGACCGGCTCCACGTCGGCGACGTCGTCGCGGGCGCCGTAGAAGACGCCGACGCGAACCGCCGGCGGGATGTCCGGGAGGTCGGCGACGACGTCGACGCCGCCGACTCCGGGATCGGTCTCGACGTCGTCCCTCCGCGCGCCGAGTCGTGCGGGCGGGGCCAGCGCGGCGACCGCGTCGACGTCGGCGCCGCGTGCCGCGGCCGAGAGCGCGACGCCGGCGCCGAAACTGAAACCGAATAGCGAGACCCGGTCGTACCGCTCCCGCGCCCACGCGACGGCGTTCGTCGCGTCCGTTCGCTCGCCGCGTCCGCCGTCCCAGGGGCCGTAGTCGAATCGAAGGCAGTCGACGTCCCTCTCGGTTAGCTCTTCGCTCACTGCGGTCAGCCGCTGGTCGCTGCGAGTGCCGCCGTGTTGCGGGTGCGGGGGGCACGCGACGACGCAGCGCGCGGCCGCAGAACCGTCGCGTCCCGCGCCGCCGCGGTCGCCTGCACACCCGACCGCGACGTCGAGCGTCCCGCGGGCGTCGCGACCGCCGGGCAGGAGGACCGTCTCGCTCATCTTCGCCCAGTTCGGCACGTGAGGTTTTAACTCCGGCGTGCCCAACAGGAGTCGTATGGGAATCCTCTCACGCGCGTCATACGTCGTCCGCTCGAAAGTGAACGCCCTCCTCAACCGCGCCGAGGACCCCTCGGAGACGCTCGATTACTCCTACGAGCAGATGCGCGACGAACTGCAGGACGTGAAGCAGGGCATCGCGGACCTGACGACCCAGAAGAAGCGCCTGGAGATCCAGAAGCGCCGACTCGAGGAGAACGTCGAGAAGCACAACGACCAGGCGCGCGAGGCCGTCCGGCAGGACCGCGACGACCTCGCCCGGCAGGCGCTCGAGAAGAAGCAGGCGAAGATGTCCCAGATCGAAGAGCTGGAGGCCCAGATCGCCGACCTCCAGTCCACCCAGGACGACCTCGTCGAAAAGAAGAACGAACTCCAGAACCGCATCGAGGAGTTCCGCACGAAGAAGGAGACGATGAAGGCCCGCTACGAGGCCGCCGAGGCGTCCTCCAGAGTGTCGGAGGCGATGACGGGCGTCGGCGACGAGATGGCGGACGTCTCCCGCGCGATCGAGCGCGCGGAGGAGCGCACCGACGAGATGGAGGCCCGCGCCGAGGCGATGGACGAGCTCGTCGACACTGGCGCCTTCGAGGACGCGCTGTCCGACAAGGACAACATCGACCGGGAGCTCGAGAGCGGCCGGACGGCCTCGGAGGTCGATACCGAACTGGAGACGCTGAAAGCCGAGGTCGAGGGAACGGGCTCCGATGAAGCGGGCGACGAGACGGAGGCGAGCACCGAGACCGACGCGGACCTCGAAGACGTCGAGGACGACGTCGACGTGGACGTCTCCGACGCCGAGGTCGAGGCCGAACTCGAAGAGTTGCGAGACGACGAGCAGTAGCCCGACCGTTCCTTCTTTATGTCGGGTTCCGAAATGCCGCCGCAGATGGACCACAGCCCCTCGCCGAGCACCGAGCCGGACGAAACGACGCGGAAGCGCGGCGAGGAGAGCCCCTTGAGACTCCGGATCCCTCCGGGGATACGCTCGCTATGAGCGACGGTGAGGATACTCGCCCGAGCGACACGATGCGGGAGCGCGTGCCGGAGAGCAGTCGGAAGTTCTGGCTGCTGTTGAACGCGAACCGGTGGCTGGTCGCCGCCGGGATCGCGGGCGGCGTGTTCCTCGTGCTCGCCGTCATCGGGCAATTCCATCCGATCGAATCGCCGGAACTGTTGCGCCAGGAAGATCCCCTCGAAACGCTGTTTCAGGGCCTGCTCACGTCCATCATCACGGGCGTCACGCTCGTGCTCACGCTCAGCCAACTCGTCCTCTCGCAGGAACAGGGACCGGTCGGCGACCAGCGCGAGCGGATGGAGCGCGCGATGGAGTTCCGGAAGGACGTCGAGGACGTCATCGAGGAACCGGTCAGTCCCGCACAGCCCTCGGCGTTTCTCCGATCGCTCGTGAAGCTCACGAAGCGACGCGCCGAAGCCGTCTCGGACGCGATCGAAGACATCGAAGACGAGAGCCTCAACGAACAGGTCGGGGAGTTCGTCGGGAACGTCGAGGAGAACGCGGACTCCGTCCGGAGCAACCTCGAAGGGTCCCAGTTCGGCGAGTTCGACGTCGTGTTCTCCGCGCTGAACTACAACTACTCGTGGAAGCTCTACGCCGCCCGCCGGATCCGCGCGGAGAACGAGGCCGTCCTCACCGACGAGGCGCGGGACGCGTTCGACGAACTCATCGACGCGCTCGAACTGTTCGGACCGGCGCGCGAGCACTTCAAGACGCTGTACTTCCAGTGGGCGCTGATCGATCTCTCCCGGACGATGCTGTACGCGTCCGTCCCAGCGCTCGTCACGGCGGTCGCGGGCATCGTCTACCTGGAACCGGCGCTGTTCCCGGGGACCATATTCGGCGTGCGCACGCTCGTCGCGGTGGTGAGCGCGGGCGTAGCCGTCTCTCTGCTCCCGTTCGCGTTCCTGCTGTCCTACATCCTCCGCATCGCCACCGTCACCAAGCGCACGCTCTCTATCGGGCCGTTCATCCTCCGGGAGACCGACCGATCCCGCGACCTCGACTGGGGGGAAACCGAACCGAAGAGCGGGGGGAACGCGGGCGTCGACGACGGTGGTGGGTAGCGCGGGTGGGGGCAGTCTCACAAGCGACAGTATCAGTATCCGTCGGCTCGGAGACCTGACTGATGACCGAGACGACCGACGCCGTCCGGGACGCTCTCGACCCCGAGACGCGCGAGGCGTTCGAGCGACGGGTCGAATCGGAGGCGGAATCGCTGCGGGCGGCCGTCCGCGACGGCGCCTACGACACGTCGTCGTTCGCGGTCGGCCTCGAACTCGAGGGCTACGTGATCGGCGCCGACGGCGCGCTCGCGCCGGCCCCCGAACACGTCTTCGAGATCGACGGCTGCAGCCGGGAGCTCGGCCTCCACAACGCCGAACTCCACACCGCGCCCGACGTCGTCTCGGACGCGGGCTTCCACCGGCAGTTCGACGAACTCAGGACCACGCTCCGGGACGTGCGGACGGCGCTCGAAGGCGACGGCCGCGACTTCCTCCTCGACGCGATGTGGACCGTCGAACCGCCGGCGGGCACCCGCGCGTACCTGGACGCCGGCGAGGAGGTCGACGGCGTCTTCCTCGCCGCGAATATGCGATCGATCCCGCGGTACGTCGCGCTCGATCAGGCCATCCGGGAGGCCAACGGCGGGTCGATCCAAGTCGGGCTTCCCGGACTGGACGCGGCGAAGTCGATGCTCGTCGAGTCGCTCGCGACGTCGATGCAGCCGCACCTCCAGATCCCCGACCCCGACGACGTGCCGCAGTACCTCAACGCCGCGACGCGGACGATGGGGCCGCTGCTCTCGCTGTCCGCGAACTCCCCGTTCCTGCCCGCGGACTGCTACGCGGGCGAGTCCGGGGCCGACGTCCTCGATCGGACTCCCCACGAGCTCCGGATCCCGATCTTCGAGCGGTCGGTCGACGAGGGAAGCGAAAAGTGCCGCGTCCCGCAGGACGTCGAGACGATCGGGGAACTCATCGACCGGGTCGCGGCGGACCCGACGCTCGTCGCCGCGCCGGAGGCGCTCGAGGCGGGCGACGAGGTCCGCCAGGACCCCGATCCCGACGCCGATCCCTATCCCGCCTTCAGCGCCAAGCGCGGCACGTACTGGCGCTGGGTCCGCCCGGTCTTCGGCGGCGACGTCCCCCGGGGCCCCGACGACGAGGTCGACCCCGACGGGAGTCGGGCGTCCGTCCGGATCGAGTACC
This sequence comes from Halobellus sp., assembly GCA_042215855.1. Taxonomy (GTDB): domain Archaea; phylum Halobacteriota; class Halobacteria; order Halobacteriales; family Haloferacaceae; genus Haloquadratum. The sequence goes on from JBDGUM010000016.1 coordinate 10,108, forward strand.
GCCCGCTGCCGACCCAGCCGACGCTCCGGGACACCGTCGGGATGCAGGCGCTCGTCGCGGGCGTCCTCCGCGGAGTCGGCGTGACGGAGCACCCCCTCGCGACGCTGTCGTGGGAGGACGCCCGCGAGTCGTTCTACGCCGCGGTCGAATCGGGCCCCGACGCGGACCTCCATTGGGTCACGCGGGAGGGCGAACCGACGACGTCGACGCCGCGGATCTACGACGAGCTGTTCTCGCTCGCGCGTCGCGGCCTCGACGACCTCGGCGTCGGCGCCGAGGCGATCGAGTGGGCGCTCGCGCCGATCGAAGCGCGCCGCGGGGCGGAGTACACGACGCCGAGCGCGTGGAAGCGCGCGCGAGTCCGCGAGGCCCGCGCGGAGGGGGCCGACCTCCCCGAGGCCGTCCGGAAGATGCAGTCCGCGTACGTCGACCACGCCGCCGGGGGCGTGCCGTTCGCGGAGTGGTGAGTCGGCCGCGGGAGACGCCCCGAAACGCCCGCCTACGACTCGTTCTCGTCGCCGCGGAGGACCTCGTCGAGGCGCTCGAAGTACTCCTCCCGGGGGACCTGGTACGCCCCCCGGTAGTCGATCTCGCCCTGCGCGAATCTGCGCGCGAGTTCGTTCGCGCCCTCGACCGCCTCGTCCCGACTCTCGTAGGACTCCTCGGCGGCCTCGACCTCGGGCTCCAGCGTGAGCACGACGTGCCAGGTCCCGGTCCGGACCCGCGAGGCGCCCGGCCGCGCGGCCCGAGAGCGGTTCGAGACCAGGATCGTCGGGAGACACGCCGCGGGGAGCCCCTCGCGCTCGTTGAACACGTCGGGACGGAACACGAGGATCCGTCGGCCGCGTGGCTCGTCGTTCCAGAGCGTCCAGCCGTCGGGCGGCTCCGCCGTCGGGGGCGGCTCCGGGGATTCGGTCATACGCGTCGATTCCGCCCGCTCCTACAAATATCGTCGCGTTCGGGGCGATCCGGTGACCGCGCGGGAACCGAAGCGCAAACCGAGGGAAGGCTTATGTGTGCGCATCCCTCACACACTTTCAGTCTCGGTCGATCGGATCGAGCGACCGCCCGCACACGCATCACGCGCCGAAACCCGACGTTCTGTCGCCCCGTCGCCGCCTGGTCGCCGTCGCCCCGCGCCGTCTCGCCGCTCGCGTGACCGCCGGGACCGCGCTCCCGGCGTTGCCGCGGACGGGTGCCACCGCCAGTCCGCTTGGCGTCGACCCCCGTGGGTCGGCTCCGACGTCGCTCCCGAGACGGAGAAACAATGAACGGTGACAGAGAAACCCTCGAATCCCTGAGTCGGCAGTACAAGGACTCGGTGCCGTCGGACCTCCGCGAAGCGAAGTCCTTCGAGTGGTACCTCGACGCAGTGTACGAGGATCCGCGAATCGCCCGCAACGCCCACCAGCGCGTGGCGGACATGTTCGACCACTACGGCACCGACTACGACGAGGACGCCGGCGTCGTGGAGTACCGGATGGCCGCCGAGGATCCGCTCCACGACGGCGAGAACACCTTCTACGGACGGGAGGTCCACGAGTCGATCCACGAGTTCGTGAACAAGGTGAAGTCCGGCGCCCGCGGGCTCGGCCCCGAGAAGCGGATCAAACTCCTCCTGGGCCCGGTCGGGTCGGGGAAGTCACACTTCGACTGGATGGTCCGGCGCTACTTCGAGGACTACACCTCGACCGACGCCGGCCGGATGTACACCTTCCGGTGGACCGACCTCGGCGACGTCATCCGCGACCAGGACCCCGAGGACGACGTCGTCACCTCGCCGATGAATCAGGACCCGCTCGTGTTGCTGCCCCAGGAGCAGCGCGACGAGGTGATCGAGCGGCTGAACGAACGGTTGGACGCGCCCTACACGATCAGGAACGACCAGACGCTCGACCCCGCCTCGGAGTTCTACCTCGACAAGCTCCTGGCGCACTACGACGACGACCTCCAGGCGGTCCTGGAGAACCACGTCGAGGTGGTCCGCCTCGTCGCCAGCGAGAACAAGCGCCAGTGCGTCGAGACGTTCGAGCCGAAGGACAAGAAGAACCAGGACGAGACCGAACTCACCGGCGACGTCAACTACTCGAAGCTCGCGGTCTACGGCGAGTCCGACCCCCGAGCGTTCGACTACTCGGGCGCGTTCTGCAACGCGAACCGCGGCCTGTTCTCCGGCGAGGAGCTCCTGAAGCTCCAGCGGGAGTTCCTCTACGACTTCCTGCACGCCACGCAGGAGCAGACGATCAAGCCGAAGAACAACCCCCGGATCGACATCGACCAGGTGATCGTCGGCCGGACGAACATGCCCGAGTACCGGGAGAAGAAGGGCGACGAGAAGATGGAGGCCTTCAACGACCGGACCAAGCGCATCGACTTCCCCTACGTGTTAGAGTACGACGAGGAGGCCGAGATCTATCGGAAGATGCTCCGGAACGCCGACGTTCCGGATATGCACATCGAGCCCCACGCCCTGGAGATGGCGGGGCTGTTCGGCGTCCTCACGCGGATCGAAGAGCCCGACGAGAACGTCTCGCTGGTCCAGAAGGCGAAGGCCTACAATGGAGAGATCGACGAGGGCGACGACGTGGACGTCCGGAAGCTCCGGGAGGCCGGCGAGGAGAAGGCCGACGTCGCCGAGGGGATGGACGGCGTCTCCGCGCGGTTCATCGGCGACGAGATCGCCGAGGC
>JBDGUM010000105.1:0-12749 GCA_042215855.1 Halobellus sp.
TCGTACTCCCAGGTGTCGGTGTAGGCGTCGAGGAAGCGTCGCATCATTCCCGCGTCGGCCAGGAGCCGGTACGCCGTGCTCGGCCGACGTGCGACACGTGCCGCGACGCGGCGGGGCGAGCGCGTGATCTCGTCGATCGAGAGCCCTTCGAGCGCCTCGGCGACGTCGGCCAGCAACCGCGCGTCCCCGTGTTCGACCCACGCGCCGCGCATCACGTGGGCCAGTCGGTACTCGGATTTCATCAGATCGTAGAGCCGCTCGGGGTACGTCTCGGGGCGGTCCTCGGCGATCGTTTCGGCGGCCAGGTACGACGAGCGGATCGCCTGGCAGATCCCCTCGCCCTGGTAGCGGTTGGCGATGCCCGCCGCGTCCCCGACGAGGAGGACGTGTTCGCCGGCGCGGTAGGTCGCCGCCGGATCCAGGCTCGGTCCCCGGGGAATCGTGTAGATGTTCGTCTCCGTGCGGTCGGGGACCGGGACGCCGTTCCGCCGACAGGCGCCCTCCAGGGCCGCGTAGTAGTCGTCCGGGCGCTCGTCGCCCGCCCAGCCGATCCCGACGTTCGCGCGCGAGTCGGACTTCGGAAAGAGCCACGCGTAGCCGACGTAGCCCTCGAAGAAGATCTGCGGGTGCGACGCGATCGCCGCGAAGTCGCCCTCCACGTCGGCGTTGACCGCGATGATCTCCCCCGTGTAGGCGTCGAGGTCGCCGAACGCGCGCATCGAGAGCGCGGGCTGTCCGGTCGCGTCGATCACGTAGTCGTGCGTCTCGCACAGTTCGCGGAACTCCTCGGGTCCGATCGCCGCGTTCTCCCGGACGTCGACGCCCCGCTCGACCAGTCGCTCGGCCCACCGCCGCTCGACGACGTCCCGGTCGGTGATGTAGCCGGAGGGACAGCGGAGGCGTGCGTTACCGAGGGGCTCGTCGGACGGCCCGTGGTCCTCGTCGCGGAAGACGTGCAGCTCGAAGCCGTCGACGTCGTTCAGGAAGCCGTTTTCGGGTGTCTTCTCCAGCGGGATCAGCGACGCGTCGGTGACCGCCTCGCCGCAGTTCACGCGCTTTTCGTCGTAGGGTTGGCGCTCGAAGAGCGTCACGTCTGCGTCGGCGGCGAGCCGATCTGCAGCGGCGAGTCCGGCGACCGCGCCGCCGACGACCGCGATCGACTGTTCGTCCATATCGGCCGAACGGACCGCCTCGCAAATATAGTATCGGAGCCGACGGATCGCGGGACGTCGTCCGGATCGCGGTCGCATCCGGCCGTCGCGGTCGGGAAGACGGCCGTCGGTCGCTCCCCCGACCGTCCGTATGACGCGGGCGTTACGTTCATACGCGATGACGTCCAACTCAATAGCACGGAATGAGGCGGGACTACTTCGAGTTGGACGTGGAAAACATCACCTGGGTCGACGACGACGGCGATCCGAGCAAGCCGCTGGTCCGGATCGCGTTCCACGGGCCCCGCGAGGAACTGGAGCGGCGGCTCTCTGACCCCGCCGGCGCGTACCTCGACGCGGGCGAGACGGACGTCGCGTTCCGGCTCCAGGACTCGCTGGACGAACCCGACGCGACGGGCGTCGTCAGCGTCACGAACCGCATCACCGGCGACTTCGTCCTCGAACTCAACGAGGACGCCGACGACGTGCTCAGATTCATCCGCGCGGCGCGCGAGTACGGCCGCGACGCGGCCGACGCGGCCGACACCGACGGCGGTCGCTACCGCGTCGAGGTATCGATCGACGGCGAGGAGGCCGTCGTCTACGAGAAACAGACCTTCCTCGTCTACGACGCCGACGGGAATCTCCTCCGCTCTCACAGCCTGATCCCCTCGGGCGTCGAACTGTAGCTCGGTTCCGAACCAATCCGGTTTTATCCACGCCGAATCTGAACGCTACCGTGGAGAACGTCACCGATCGAACGAGCAACCCCTTCGGTATGCGCCCGCCCTGCGAGCGGTACGTCCCCGGATACGGCGACGCCAACGCCGACTTCCACGTCGTCGGCGACCGGCCGGAGGTCCACGGCGGCCTCGACACCGGCGTGCCGTTCACCAGCGACGCCGGGCGGCGGCTCCAGGCGGCGCTCGTCGAGGCGGATCTCCTCCGCTCGGCCGGCGACCGCCCCGAGGTGCGCGAGACCTTCCTCTCGTACCTCCATCTGTGCGCGTCCGGTCCGGACACGCCCCCGCAGTCGTCCTACGACGACCTGGAGCGATTCTTCGACGCCGAGCTCCGCGCGATCGCCGCCCACGTCCTCCTCCCGGTCGGCGAGCGGGCGACGAGACACGTCCTCGAGACCTACACCGCCCAGGCGTGGAAGACCGAGGTGGAAATGGACTCGCTCCACGGCACCGAGATCCGCGGCAGCGGCTTCCTCGTCGTCCCGATTGCGGAGCCCGCCGAGTGGGAGGACACGCACCACGACCGCCTCGTCGACGGCATCGACGCGCTGCGCTCGACCGATTACCGGCGCGAGGCCGATCTCGGGCGGTTCGACCCCGGCGGCGACCCGTATCTCGTTCGCTGACTCCGACTCCGACCCCGCACGTTCTCTCCGTTTTTTCACTATTCGTTCAGGATATATCCGGAACGTACACTGACCGGGCGCGGAGATTTATATATTTTACTTTTCGGAAGATAAATCGGATCTACATTAACCTATCTTCACCTCTCGTCGCAGAGGACGGTTGATATTGGTACTATCACAGGACTTTTGAACACAAACGTCGAAATTCAACTCGACGCGCGTGGTCTATACCGGGCGCGTCAGGTAAGGACCTGCGAGACTGGTGCTCTTCGCAGTGGCTTGGTCAGTCAGGGGTCCGCCCGATGCGGTCCCCACTTCCCTTCGTGCGTGAGTCCGGGAGTCCTCATAGTGATTACTCTCGTTTCTTCCCGCCGAGCCCCGTCGACGGGGGTGGCGCTCGGCGGTACACAGTGAGAGTAGTCACTATCAGGCCGCGTACCGTCCGACGTCGATCGCGAAGAGCAGCGTCGCGCCGACCGGAACGGCGACGACGAGCGCCAACACGGCCCCGTCGGGGAGCGTGACGATCGGGCCCACGGCGAGGCCGACGATCGGAGCGAGGCCGCCGAGCAGGTAGAGGTACGCCGACCCGCGTCCGAACGAGAGCACGACCGCCAGGAACGCGACCGCGAGGGCGATCGCACCGACGGGAAACAGCAGATCCGGACCGAGCCCGGCCGAGGTCGCCCCGAGCGCGAACGTCCCGGGCGCGAGCAGCCGCGTCGCGGTCAGCGCACTCACGGGGTCGGCGGCCGCCTCGCGGAGCGCCCCGATCGCGGCCGCGTTCGCGCCCAGGTACTGCCAGAGGCCGGCCAGGTAGACGACCCCCGCGAGCACGACCCCGATCCACCCGTACTGCAACCGCGTGAGCCCCCGTCGCGAGGTCGTCGCTCGCCGATCGACGGTACGCTCGGTCGACGACGCGGACTCCCGACTCGCGGCCCCCGTTGACGACGTCCGTCCGCCCGCGCCGGTGGACTGCGATCGACCGCTCGTCTGTCCCGACTGCGACGTTTGCCCGCTCTGGCGCGCGCGCGTTCGACTACGCGCTCCCGTTCGGCTCCTGGTCGCGCCCGCGGATCCGGCGGATTCGGCGCGGCGGTTTCCATCTGGTGTGTCGACACTGTCGTCGCCGTCGTCGCTCCCTTCCTCGTCCTCCTCGTCGAGTGCGTTCGGGCCGGGCTGTCCGGCCGTCGGCAGCCCGCCGAGCCGCTCTCGGACGTACGCCTCGTGGCCCAGCCGGTCGTAGGCGGCCCGCTTCGCCTCGGTGGAGAGCACCTCGTGAGCCGCCTTGAGCGTCTTGAACTGCGCGTTCGCCCTGGCGTCGTCGTTGACGTCCGGGTGGTAGGTCCGGACCCGCTCGCGCCACGCGCGGTCGATCTCCTCGATCGAGGCGTCCTCCGACACCCCGAGCAGGTCGTAGAAGTCCTCCATCCCTTCCCGCGGCGTTCGCCGTCGACGGAATTGAATGTACCGACGAGCGTTTCGGTTGTCGGGATGGTAACCCTCATAGTCGTTCGCCCGATTCCTCGGCGTATGGAACTCACGCGCATCCCGCTCGGTAACACGGTTTTCGAGGGGGAGAACAACGCCTACCTCGTCGAGGGGGAGGTGACGACGCTGGTCGACGTCGGCGCGGCGACGGAGAACGTCCGCGCGGATCTCGAGATCGGACTCGACGACGCCGGCGTCGCGGTCTCGGAGATCGACCGGATCCTCCTGACGCACTGGCACTCGGACCACTGCGGGCTCGCGGGCGAACTCCAGGCGGAGTCGGGCGCGACGGTGTACGCCCACGAGGACGACGCCGCGGTGATCGCCGGCGACGACGACGCGATCGCCGACCTCCACGACCTCCGCGACCGCCGCTTCCGGGAGTGGGGCATCCCCCAGGACAAGCTCGACGAGCTCCTGACCGTCCAGTCGGACTTCGAGGACGTCGCGGGCGATCCTGCCGACGTCGAGACGCTCGCGGACGGCGATCGGATCGTCGCCGGCGACGCGGAGCTGGAGACGCTCCACCTCCCGGGTCACGCCGCCGGCCACGTCGCGTTCGCGTTCGATCGGGCGGCCGCGGACGCCGATGGCGACAGCGACGGCGATGGCGACGGCACCCCCCGCTCGGAGATCTTCGTCGGCGACGTGATCCTCCCGGAGTACACCCCGAACGTCGGCGGCGCGGACCTCCGACTGGACGAGCCGCTGGAGCGCTACGTCGAGAGCCTCGACCGGCTGGCCGCCCGCGACTTCGACCGCGCGTGGCCGGGCCACCGCGACCCGATCGACGATCCGAGCGCGCGGGCACAGGTCATCCGCGAGCACCACCTCGACCGCACGCGGCGCGTGATCGAGACGCTCCGCGAGCACGGCCCGGCGGACGCCTGGACCGTCAGTGCCCACCTCTTCGGCGAACTGGAGCACATCCACATCCTCCACGGGCCGGGGGAGGCGTACGCTCACCTCGACCACCTCGACCGCGTCGGCGCGGTCGACCGCGACGGCGACGAGTACCGGCTGGCCGATCCCGGCGCCGACCTCGACGTCGAGGCGCTGTTCCCGAATACGAAATACTGAAACGCCGTCGCCGGGAAAGAGTGGGTATGGAACTGCGGGTCATCGACAAGACCGACGAGGAACTCCGCATCGAGGTCGCCGGGGAGGACCACACCTTCATGAACGTGATCAAGGGCGCGCTGCTCGAGACCGAGGGCGTCGCCGCCGCGACCTACGACGTGAACCCCGAGCAGTCGGGCGGCCAGACCGAACCGATCCTCTCGATCAAGACCGAAGACGGCGTCGATCCCCTCGACGCGCTGGGCGACGCGTCCCGACACGTCCAGTCGACCGTCGACGAGTTCTCCGCGGCGTTCGAGGCCGCGACCTAAACTAGAGCCTGACGGGGACGCCGCGCTCGTCGAGGTACTCCTTCGTCTCCCCGATGCTGTACTCGCCGAAGTGGAAGATCGACGCCGCGAGCCCCGCGTCCGCGCCGGCGTCGGTGAACACCTCGTACATGTCCTCGGGGCCACCGCAGCCCGAAGAGGCGATCACGGGCGTCGAGACGGTGTCGCAGACGGCCTTCGTCAGCGGGATGTCGTAGCCGTCCTTCGTGCCGTCGGCGTCGATAGAGTTGACGAACAGCTCGCCCGCGCCGCGGGACTCGGCCTCGCCTGCCCACTCGACGACGTCGACGCCGGTCCCCTCGCGGCCGCCTTTGATCGTGCACTCGAACCAGCAGGACTCGCCGTCGACCTCGACGTAGTGCTCCCCGCCCTCGTCGAAGCGGCGCCGTGCGTCCACCGAGATGACGATGCACTGCGAGCCGAAGGCGCGGGCGCCCTCGTCGATCAGGTCGGGGTTCTCGAGCGCCGCGGTGTTGATCGAGACCTTGTCGGCGCCGGCCCGGAGGGTCTCCTTGACGTCCTCCCGCGTGCGGATGCCGCCGCCGACCGTCAGGGGGATGAACACCTCGTCGGCGACCCGCGAGACGGTGTCGAGCATCGTCTCCCGTCCCGCCGCGGAGGCGGTGATGTCGAGGAAGACGAACTCGTCGGCGCCGGCCTCGTTGTACCGCTTGGCCATCTCGACCGGATCGCCGGTGTACTGCAGGTCCTCGAAGTTGACGCCGGTGTAGACGGCCGGATTCCCGTCGTCGTCGAGGTCGACGTCGATACAGGGAATGATCCGCTTCGTGAGAGTCATCGATGGATCGAGGTAGGCTCCCCGCCCTCAAAAGCGGTCCGAAGGGGGCCACCGGACGGCCGAACGATTCAATCCGATCCGTTCACGTGGTTCGAATATGGCGGCGGACGCCGACGGCGCCGACGGCGACGCCGACGACGCGGACCCGGACGCGACCGCCCCCTGCGACCGCTGCGGGATGTCGATCCCGACCGACGCGACCCAGTGTCCGGTCTGCGGCTACCGCCCCGGGGGCTACAGCCCCCGCCTGCTGCGCGTCGGAGAGGTCGCCTTCGCGACCGTGATCGTCGTCTCGATCCTGGTCCTCGTCGGCGGCGTGACGGGTACCCCGATCGGGCTTCCGGCCGACGTCCTCGCACAGGTCGCGGTCGTCACGCCCTACACCACGGGTATCTCGGGGTTCTTCCTGTACTACCTCCGGAAGAAGCGCCGCGCCACGCCGACAGACAGCCGGATCTTCGGTCGGGATTCGTGATCCGCCGGCCCGACTTTTTATACGATCACGGGGCCAGACGCGTCGTGCGCTGACGACGAACCGCGACGCGCCAGCGGGTGTGCGACACGACGCGTCGCGGAGCGGCGGCCGTGTCGCCCGTTCGCCCCCTCCAATCGGATCGGGAGCGTTTTAGTAGCCGGCGCTCGATCGCTCGGGTATGAGCGATCACGACGACCACGGACACGACGACGGCGACGACGGACGCGTCACCTCGCCGATGCAGGACTTCGGAATGAGTCAGGTCACGACGGGGCTCCTCGTCCTCGTCGTCGGCCTCGTCGTCGTCTTCGGGATTCCGCTCCTGGGCTGATAGTGATTACTCTCGTTTCTTCCCGCCGAGCGCCGTCGACGGGGGTGGCGCTCGGCGGCAAACAGCGAGAGTAATCACTATGAGTCGCCAAAGCTACCCCACAGCGCCGCACCCGACCGCTTCTCCGCTCCGCGGCGTCAGTCGAGCTCCGCTTCGATGACGTCCCGGAGCGCCGCGATCTCCGCGCTCGCGACCGCGAGCCGCTCGTCGCCGACCGACAGCGACAGCGTCCCGTCGGCGGTCGCCTCGCCTAGCTCCGTCACGGGCGCGACGCCGTCGAAGGCGGCGCGGACCGTTTCCGGAGATTCGGTCTCGACGACCGCCCGCCCCGGCGTCTCCTCGAACAGCGACGCGACGTCGTCGACGGCGACGTCCGCGCCCGCGTCGTCGGTGAGCAGTTCGGCGAGCGTCACCGCGAGGCCGCCGTTGCTGACGTCGTGGGTCGCGAGCGTCGCGTCCGCGTTCGCGACCTCCGCGAGCGTCGCGACGACCTCGCTCGCGTTCTCCGGGAGCGTCGGGAAGCGGTCGGCGCCGCCGACCTGCGCGAGCAGCTCGGAGCCGCCGAGCGCGTCGCTCCCGGCGCCGACGAGCAGGAGCGTCCCGCTGCCGTCGAGCGCCGCCGGCGGGGCCTCGTAGCCCGGCTTCGTCCCGACCATCGCGAGGGTCGGGGTCGGCGGGATCGGCCCCGCCGCGGAGTCGTTGTACAGCGAGACGTTGCCGCCGACCACCGGCACCGAGAGGTCCCGGCACATATCGGCGAGCCCGTCGACGATCGCGGTGAAGCGCCCGTAGACGTCCGGCTTCTCGGGGTTGCCGCCGTTGAGGCAGTCGACCGCCGCGAGCGGCGTCGCGCCCTTCGCGGCGAGGTTGGTCGCGTTCTCCAGGGCGACCGCGCGCGCGCCGTCGTAGGGCGCGCAGTCGGTCCAGGCGGGCACCGCCCCGGCCGACAGCGCCAGCCCCGTGCCGGCCTCGCGGATCGCCATCACGGCGGCGTCGTCGCCGGGCTTGAGCGCCGTCCGCGCGCCGACCTCGTGGTCGTACTGGCGGTAGACCCAGCGCTTCGAGGCCGTGTTCGGGGCACCGACGACCGCCTCGAACGCGGACCGGAGGTCGACGTCCGGTCTGTCGGGCTCGGGCTGTTCGGGTTCGACGGCGTCGAGGTCGTTCATCGGCGCGCCGTCCGCGAGGAACTCCGCGGGCACGTCGACGACGGTCTCGCCCTCGAAGGTGCAGACGTAGTTGCCCTCCGTCACGTCGCCGATGACCGAACAGCCGAGGTCGTACTTCTCGGCGATCTCTTCCACCCGCTCGACGTCCTCGGGCCGGACCTCGTAGCACATCCGCTCTTGGGACTCGGCGAGGACGATCTCCAGGGCGTTCATGTTCGGCTCGCGCTGGTGGACCCGCTCCAGGTCGATCCGCGCGCCCAGGCCGCCCTTCGCGACCATCTCCGAGGAGGCGCCGCCGAGGCCGGCCGCGCCCAGGTCGCGGGCCGACTGGATCAGTCCGCCGTCGACGAGTTCCTCGTTGGCCTCGATCAGCAGCTTCTCCGAGTAGGGATCGCCCACCTGGACGGCGGGGCGGTCCTCCGTTTCGGCGTCCTCCGCGAGGTCCTCGCTCGCGAACGACGCGCCGCCGAGGCCGTCCCGGCCGGTGGCGTTGCCGACGAGCACGAGCTTGTTGCCCGGACTCTGGGCCTCCGCGGTCACGAGCCGCTCCTCGTCGACGAGGCCCACGCAGGCGACGTTGACGAGGGGGTTGCCCTCGTAGCCGTCGTGGAACTCGACGCTGCCTCCGACGGTGGGCACGCCGATCGCGTTGCCGTAGTCGGAGATGCCCTCGACGACGCCCTCGAACAGGTAGCGGGTGTGCTCGCGGTCGAAGCCGCCGAAGTAGAGGCTGTCCGCGAGCGCGATGGGATAGGCGCCCATCGAGAGGGTGTCGCGGACGATCCCGCCGACGCCCGTCGCCGCGCCGTCGTAGGGGTCCACGTACGAGGGGTGGTTGTGGCTCTCGATGCCCATCGTGACGTACGTCTCCGCCTCGCTCTCGCCGCCGTTGTCGGGCACGCGGACGACGGCGGCGTCGTCGCCGGGACCGACGACGACCCGGTCGCCCTCGGAGGAGAACGCGGAGAGAAGCGGTCGAGACGAGCGGTACGCGCAGTGTTCGCTCCAGAGGTTCTCGAAGAGCGCGGCCTCCGTCGGGGTGGGGTCGCGCCCGAGTTCGGCCGTCACGAGTTCGCGGTCGGAGTCCGCCAGGCTCATTCACCTCCCTGTTCAAGAAGGCCGGATTAATGCTTTTCTGTGTGCACGGACGTGTATCCCGCCCCGACGCCCGGCCCCGGCGGCAGGAGCGGCACGGATCGGGTCGCTTTTTTAACCCGGGTCACTACGGACACGCGTGCTATCGGTCGAGCTGCACGCGCACTCGTCGCTGTCCTACGACGGCCGCGACCCGGTCGACCTGCTCTTAGCGCAGGCCCGGGCGGTCGGGCTCGACGCGCTGGCGGTCACCGACCACGACGAGATCGACGCGAGCCTCGAGGCCGCCGCGAAGGCCGAGGAGTACGGGCTCGTCGGCATCCCGGGGATGGAGGTCACCTCGGAGGTCGGCCACGTTCTCGCATTCGGCATCGACGAGCTCGTCCCCGCGGGGCTCTCCTACGACGAGACGCTCGACCGCATCCACGAGCAGGGCGGCCTCGCGGTCGTGCCGCACCCCTTCCAGTCTTCGCGGCACGGCGTCGCGGCCCACATCAGTCGCGACCAGCTCGCCCGCGCGGACGCCATCGAGGTGTACAACTCCCGGCTGTTCACCGGGTGGGCGAACCGCCGCGCCGAGCGCTTCGCCACCGCCCGCGGGCTCCCGATGACCGCCGGCAGCGACGCCCACATCGGCGAGATGGTCGGCCAGGCCGTCACCGAAGTCGCCACCGAGGACCGCTCGGTCGAGGGCATCCTGGGAGCCATCCGCGAGGGCGAGACGACCGTCGTCGGGAGCCGGACCCCCTGGCGGATCTCCTTCCGGCAGTTCGGCGGCGGCGTCAAGCGGCGGATCAAGCGCACCGTCTCGGACCTGGTGTAGATGCCCGACGCTTCCGACGCCGGGGGGACGACCGACCTCGACGGCGCTTCCCCCGAGACTGTGCGGGCCGCCGTCGAGTCCGCCGATCCGCTCCCGGGCACCGCCGGGTTCGCCGGTCGCCTCGACGGTCGCCTCGTCCGCGACGTCCTCGGGCGCCGGCCGCTGTTCGTCGACGGCGACGGCCCCTCGGCGTGGAGCTTCGATCCGACTCGCCTCTCGGAACCGACGTCGGTTCCCGCGGGGACCGTCTGTCCGGTCGGCGAGGTTCCAACCGACGGCGACCGCGCCTGGACACTCCCCGATCCCGACCCCGACGACCGCGACGCCGCGCTCGCGGCCGTCCGCGAGGCCGTGCGGACGCGCGTCCGCGCCGTCGGTGACGGCGAGGGTGGGCGGTCCGACGACGAGGTCGCGGTGGCCTTCTCGGGCGGGGTCGACTCCGCGGTCGTGGCCGCTGGCGTCCCCGACGCGCCGTGCTACGTCGCGGGCTTCGAGGGGTGTCACGACGTCGCCGCCGCCCGCGAGGCCGCCGAGGCGATGGATCGGGAACTCCGCGTCGTCGAACTCGCCCACGACGACCTCCGCGAGACCGTTCCCCGATTGGCGACGGCGATCGGCCGCACGAACCCGATGGACCTCTCGATCGCCCTGCCCCTCCACCTCGTCGCCGAGCGCGCGGCGGCCGACGGCTTCGATCGGCTGGCCCTCGGCCAGGGCGCCGACGAGCTGTTCGGCGGCTACGCGAAGGTCGAGAAGGCGCCCGAGGACCCGCGGGTCGAGGCCGACACCGTCCGCGGCGCCCGCCGTGAACTGCTCGCGTCGATCCCCGACCAGGCCGAGCGCGACGTCCTCGCGATCCGCGCGGCCGGGATCGAGCCCGTGACGCCCCTGCTCCACGACGACGTCGTCGCCGCGGCGCTCCGACTCCCGGAGGACCTGCTCGTCGACGGCGGGGTGCGGAAGGTCGCGCTCCGCGAGGCGGCCCGCGGGCTCGTCCCCGACTCGGTCAGGACCGCTGACAAGAAGGCCGTCCAGTACGGCACCTACGTCTCCCGCGAACTCGACCGGCTCGCGCGGCGGGCGGGCTTCAAGCGCCGGATGGACGATCACGTCGGGCAGTACGTCCGATCGCTCCTCGACGAGTCGGACGCGACAGAGTAGTCGGTCGGCTCGGTCAGCCGTCTGCGCGCTCGGCGGCCTCGATCGCCTCTAGCGAGAACTGCACGGTGTCGGGGTCGACGTCGCTTTCCCTCAATTCCCGCTCGTCGTACCACTCCCAGACCTCGGGGTCGGCCTCGTCGTCGCCGGCGGGATCGATCTCCCGGGAGTCCACGCGGGCGTAGTAGACGTGGTCGATGTGCTGGTGGCCGACGCTGCCGTCGTTGTGAACGTTGATGTCGTAGAGCATCTGGTGGCGGGGCTGGGGGAGCTTCCGCCCCGCCGGCGCGCCGACCGGCTCGGTGTCGCCGAGGAGTTCGGCCTCGAGGCCCGTCTCCTCGTACACCTCGCGGAGGCCGGCCTCGTGGGGGAGCTCGTCGCGGTCGACGTGGCCGCCGGGCGGGATCCGGATGCCGAGCCGCTCGTGGCGGTGCAGCGCGACCGCCCCGTTCTCGACGATGTACACCGTCGCGGTGAAGTGCCGCGTCGTCTCCATACCTGTCCGTTCGGCGGGGGGTCCGTGGCTCTTACTATCCGCTCCGCACGCGCCCGGAGCGCACCGAAACCCTTACTCCCGGCCCACGGTTCTGCACCGGTATGAGCGAGACGCCCGTCGACGCCGAGGAGGTCGAACACGTGGCCGAACTGGCGCGCGTCGACCTCGCGGACGACGAAGTCGACGCGTTCACGACGCAGTTCGCGGAGATCCTCGAGTACTTCGAGGCCCTCGACGAGGTGCCCGAAGTCGACAGCGAGCCGGAGCTGGTGAACGTGATGCGCGACGACGAGGTCAGCGAGGGCCTCGACCAGGAGGAGGCGCTCCGGAACGCCGCGGAGACCGAAGACGGCTTCTTCAAGGGACCGCGGGTGTCGTGATGAGTCTGAACGCGTTCATTACTGAAGAAGAAATCGAGGGCGAGGATGGGGGGCCCCTCTCCGGCAAGACGGTCGCGGTGAAGGACAACATCAGCACCGAGGGCGTCCGCACGACCTGCGGCTCCGCGATGCTGGACGACTACGTCCCCCCCTACGACGCGACGGTCGTCGAGCGGCTGAAGGACGCCGGCGCGACCATCGTCGGCAAGGCCAATATGGACGAGTTCGGGATGGGCGGTACGACCGAGACGTCCGCGTTCGGGCCCGCGAAGAACCCCGTCGACACCGGGCACGTCCCCGGCGGCTCCTCCGGCGGCTCGGCGGCGGCCGTCGCGGGCGGCGAGGCCGACCTCGCGCTCGGGTCGGATACTGGCGGATCGGTCCGCAACCCCGCGGCGTTCTGCGGCGTCGTCGGCATCAAGCCCACCTACGGCCTCGTCTCCCGGTACGGGCTCGTCGCGTACGCCAACTCCCTCGAACAGATCGGACCGATCGCGAACACCGTCGCGGACGCGGCCGCGCTCCTGGACGTGATTTCGGGTCCGGACCCGCGCGACGCGACGACGCAGTACGGCTCCGAATCCGGCCCGGACGCGGACG
>JBDGUM010000137.1:0-9013 GCA_042215855.1 Halobellus sp.
GAGGAAGGCGAGCGCGGTCCACCCCAGCGGCGAGTCGCTCCCGCGGCCGTTGGCGTCGAGGTAGACCCAGCCGGGCAGCGCGACGTGCGCCACGAGGAAGTAGACCGCGAACCCGAAGAAGTAGATCGCGAACCCGAGGTCCGAGATCGCGACCCACATCACGAACACCGGGACGAACGCCACGGCGACGAGCCCTCCGAGGACGACGAGCGGCGAGCGGGTCGTAGCCATCGTCCCGCCTTCGGGCCGCGCGGGTATGACGCTTTCCGGTCGGCGGCGGCCGGCCAGGGCGACGACGCGGCGGCAACCCAGAAGTCATATGCCGCCGTCGCGACTCCCCTCCCGTATGGACGCCTACGACCTGATCACCCGGAACGTCTCCGAGGTGGTCACAGACGAGGAAGTGCGCGCGCTGGCCGACTCCCCGGACGGAAAGCGGGCGTACGTGGGCTACGAGCCCTCCGGCGTCCTCCACATCGGCCACATGCTGACCGCGAACAAGCTCATCGAGCTCCAGGAGGCGGGCTTCGAGGTCGTCGTGCTCCTGGCCGACGTCCACGCCTACCTCAACGACAAGGGGACCTTCGACGAGATCCGCGAGACCGCCACGCGGATGCAGGAGCAGTTCGTCGCCTACGGGCTCGAGGAATCCCAGACGGAGTTCGTGCTCGGCTCGGAGTTCCAGCTCGACGAGGAGTACGTCCTCGACCTGCACGCGCTCGAACTGGAGACGTCGCTCTCGCGGGCCGAGCGCGCGATGGCCGAGATCGCCAGCGGCGAGGGCGCGACGGTCGCGCAGGCGGTCTACCCGCTGATGCAGGCGCTCGACATCGTCTACCTCGACGTCGACCTCGCGATCGGCGGGATGGAACAGCGGAAGGTCCACATGCTCGCCCGCGACACCCTCCCGAGCATCGACGCCGATGCGCCGACCTGCCTCCACACGCCGCTCATCGCCGACCTGACGAGCGGCGTCGGGAAGATGTCGAGCTCCGAGGGGCTCTCCATCTCGATGGAGGACTCCGAGTCCGACATCGAAGAGAAGGTCGAGAAGGCGTACTGCCCGCCGACGGCCGATCCCGACCCGACCGACGACGGCGAGGAGCGGGAGAACCCCGTGCTCCAGATCTTCGAGTACCACGTCTTCCCGCGCTTCGGCGAGGTCGTCGTCGAGCGCCCCGAGCAGTACGGCGGCGACCTGAGCTACGACGCCTACGACGACCTGGAGGCCGACCTCGAGTCCGGCGAGCTCCACCCGGCGGACGCGAAGGGCGCGCTCGCGACGTACCTGGACGAGCTGATCGCGCCCGGTCGCGAGAAGATCCGCGAGCAGCGGAACTGAGTCCCGGGTCGACGTCCTTCGTCGTCGTCGGCGTCGGACGCGCGTCTTGCGGAGTTTCATACGCCCGAGTCCCGAACCCGCGAGCGATGGGGATGAAGGGGATCGCACTCGGCGCCTACGCCGTCGGGCTCGGCTGCGCGCTCCTGCTCGCGGAGTCGGGCGTCGCGGCCGGCCTCGGGGCGACGCTACTCGTGATCGTCGGGGTCGCGGCTGCCGCACGCCTCCGCGTCAGGCGTTCATCGCGGCCTCGAGGGTGAAGGTTCCCTCGTAGAGCGCGGTGCCGACGACCACGGCCGCGGCGCCGGCCTCCCGGAGCGTGCGGACGTCGTCGAGCGACGCGACGCCGCCGGAGGCGACGACGGGGACGTCGACCGCCTCGACGACCCGTCGGGTCACGCCGGCCTGGACGCCCTCGTGCTGACCCTCGACGTCGACGTCGGTGAAGAGGATCGCGCCCGCGCCGAGGTCCTCGTAGCGGGCGGCGGCCTCGGCGGGGTCGAGGCCCGTCCCCTCGGTCCACCCCGAGACGACGACCTCGCCGTCCTTCGCGTCGAGACTCACCATCACGCGGCCCGAGTAGGACTCCGAGATCTCCTCGACCAGGTCGGGCTCCTCGACGGCCGCGGTGCCGAGGATGACGCGCTCGACGCCGCGGTCCAGCAGGTCGGTCGCGTCCTCGCGGGTCCGGATGCCGCCGCCGAGCTGGACCGGCACGTCCACGGCGTCGACGACGGCCTCGACGGCGTCGGCGTTCTTGCGCTCGCCCTCGAAGGCGCCGTCGAGGTCGACCAGGTGGAGCGTCTCCGCGCCCGCATCGACCCACCGGCGGGCGGCCTCGACGGGGTCGCCGTAGCGCGTCTCGGTGCCGCGTTCGCCCTGGACGAGCTGGACGACCTCGCCGTCCTGCATATCGACCGCGGGGACGACCTCGAAGGAGGGGAACGGATCGGACATAGGAACTCCTCGGCGGGGGAAGGGCCTAAAGTCACCGTCTCCGTGGCGGTGCGGAGTCGGCCCCGGACCGCCGCGCTACTCGGTGAGCGGGAGGAGGATCCCGAAGACGAAGGGAGAAGCGAGCGCGAGCACCACACCGAGCCACTCGGCGTCGACTAACAGGGCGTGTTCCCACGCGGGGACCGCCAGGCCGGTGCTCGCGAGGACGAACTCCCCGAGCGCGCCGAACGCGAACAGGCCGAGTCCGAGGAGGAAACTGCGCTTCGTGAGCGTCGGGTAGTCGATGTCGCCGTAGCGTCCTGCCATATCCGACGGATGTTCGAGGTCGGTGATATCGTTTCCGTTCGTCGCGTGGGACGCGCGGTCGCGAGCGAACCGAAAGGTCCACAATGGGATGCGGTGAGCAGCCGGTATGTCGAGTGCGCTCCTCGAACTCACGCCGGCACTGCTCGAACTGCTCGCGTTCAGTCTGGGGTCGGCCGGCCTGTCCGTCATCGGAGTGTACGTCGAACGGTTCGCGGTGACGACGGCACGGACCGGCGAGGTCGGCCTCGGGCTATGGGCGGCCGTGATGGGCGCCGTCGCGCTGTATTTCGCGCACTACGTTGCTGCCGACAAGGCCGTTCCAGCGTGGAGCGAACTGAGGCGCGCCGCCGGCGAATAGCCGCGCCGGGGGCGGCACCGCCGAATCCGGGCTGCGTTCGCAACCGCTTTCACGACGGCCCGAGGAAGGTCCGACGATGAAACTGTTCGGTTCGAGCGGCGCCCGGGGCGTCGTCGGCGACGGCCTGACGCCCGAGTTCGTCCTCCGGGTCGCCAGGGCCGCCGGGACGTTCTGGGAGACCGAGCGCGCGGCCGTCGCGCGCGACACCCGGACGACCGGCGAGATGCTGACGAACGCCGCCACGAGCGGGCTCCAGAGCGTCGGCGTCGACGTCGATCGGCTCGGACCGACGCCGACCCCCGCGGCCGTCCGCTACGCGGGGACGAACGAGCGGCCGGCCATCGTGATCACCGCCTCGCACAACCCGCCCGAGTACAACGGCGTGAAGCTCGTCGGCGCCGACGGCGTCGAGCTCGCGGTCTCGGACCTCGAACGGATCGAGGAGCACGTCCTCGGCGAGGACTTCCCGGCCGCCGCCTGGGACGCCGTCGGCGACGTCCGCGAGGTGGAGTCGGCGAACCGCGAGTACGTCGCGGCCCTCCGGGACGCCGTCGACGGCGAGGCCATCGCCGACGCCGACCTCACCGTCGCGCTCGACCCCGGCCACGGCGCGGGCGCGCTGACGAGCCCGGAGTTCTTCCGCGAACTCGGCTGCGAGGTCGTCACCGTCAACGCGACTCCCGACGGCCACTTCCCGGGGCGGCAGCCCGAGCCGGTCGGCTCGAACCTCACGGACCTGAAGTCGCTCGTCACGGCCGCCGGCGCCGACGTCGGGATCGCTCACGACGGCGACGCCGACCGCGCGGTCTTCGTCGACGAGCGCGGCGAGTTCGTGTCGGGCGAGTCTTCCTTCGCTGCGCTCGCCGCCGAGGCGCTGGAGCCGGGCGACACCGCCGTCGCGGCGGTCAACGTCTCCCAGCGCCTCGTCGACGTCTGTGACGCGGTCGGGGCGGACCTCGAACTCACCCCGATCGGCTCGACGAACATCATCACGCGGATCCGCGAACTCCGCGCCGCGGGCGAGCGCGTCCCCATCGCCGGCGAGGGCAACGGCGGGGTCTTCTTCCCGCCGTACTGGCTCGTTCGGGACGGGGCCTACGTCGGCGCGAAGTTCCTCGAACTCGTCGCCGAGCGCCCCGCGAGCGAGGTCGTCGGCCCCTACACCGACTACGAGAACGTCCGCGTGAACCTCGGCTACGAGACCGAGGCCGAACTGGAGGCGATGCTGGACGCGGCCCGCGAGTACGCCGAGGCGGCCGACGCCGAGCCGAACACGAAGGACGGCTACCGCCTCGACTACGGCGACGCGTGGGTGCTCGTCCGACCGTCAGGGACCGAACCGAAGGTTCGGGTCTACGCCGAGTCGAAGTCGGAGGCGGAGGCGCTCGAACTCGCCGAGGACGCCGCCGACGCGCTCCGCGAGGCGCGCGAGCGGGCGTAGCGTCGCGAAGACCTCCGATCGGATTCCTCACAGCGCGAACACGCCGAGCAGCACGCAGCCCAGCCCCAGCGCGAGGAGGACGAAACCGCGCTCGACGGAGACGTCGTCGCGGCGCTGCTCCTCGCTCACGGCCCGCGGGTCCGGGTCGTCTGCGGGGTCGAGCCAGGCCAGGGCGTCCGTTCTTCCCTTACGCTCGCCCCGGGCGAGCTGTTCGACGGCCCGTCGGGTCCGGAGCGCCCGGGCGCCGAAGTAGAAACAGCAGAGCGCGGCGGCGAACGCGACCGCCGAGACGACGGCCATCAGTCCGTCGCTGCGTCGAGCGCGGCCGCGACCCGCTCGCGGGCGTCGCGGAGGCGGTCCAGTTCGGCCGCGACGGCGCCGGACTGGACCCGATCGCGCGTCTCGGCGTCGAGTTCCTCGTGGGCCCGGAGCGCGAACCGGAGGTCGGCGTAGTCGTCGCGGCGGGTCAGGTCGCGGACCGTCCGGAGCCGCGCGACCGTCTCCTCGCTCGCGAACCGGCCGAGGAGCGAGATCGCCTCGCCGGCCCACCGCCGGAGTTCGCCGGCGGGCGGCGGCGGCAGCGGGACCGACAGCGGCTCGGCCGAGAGCCGCTCGAGGAACGTCCGGTGGACCGCGACGTTCGTCTGGAGCGCCGCGGGGTCCTCGGCGTAGTGATCGAGTTTCGATCCCGTGTACTCGGCGTACTCCAGGAGAGTGGGGATCGGTTCGTCGGCGTCGGGGCTCTCGCGGGCGAATGATCGAAGGTCCCGCGGCGGCGACCGGAACTCCACGAGCGGGAACGACTCCGCGCGCTCCAGCAGGCCGATCACGTCCGCGATCGGCGCCGACTCGTAAAACGACTGGAACTCCTCGCGGACGGCCTCGTTGTACGATTCGATCGGGTCGCGGATCTCCTCGACCGGCGCGTCGAGGTCGGCGTCGGCGAAGGCCAGCACCTCCTCGCGGGCCGCGATGGCGTCGTCGAGGTCCTCGAGGCGGAGGTTGGCGTCCCGCCGCGCCTTCGAGAGGTCCTCCGTCGCTTCCTCCCGGCGTTCGAGCAGGTCGACGTACTCCGCCGCCGGTTCGAGATCGTCGCGAGCGCCCGCGAAGTCGTCGTCGCTGAGGCGGCGGCTGTCCAGTCGCTCGGCGGCCGCCTCGAAGGCCTCGCGGTCGGGGAGCGGTTCGGGCAGGTCCTCGACGAGGCCGAGGAAGCGGTCCTGGAACTCGACGTAGGCCTCGAAGTCGCCGGTACCCGTCGCGGAGTCCTCGTAGCGGTCGAGCAGGCGGACCGCCTTCCGGTAGGCGTCGGCGGCCGCGACGACCGATTCCTCGCCGACCGCCGCGATCCGGTCTTCGACCCGGTCGCGGCGGGCCCGCGCCTCGCGGAGCGCGTCGAGGCAGTCGTCGACGTCGGCCAGGAGCGCGTCGGCGCGCTCGTCGGGCGCGGTCTCGGGATCGCCGTCGATCGATTCTGATCCGGGCATCGGATCTCACTCGTAGACCGCGTCGGGATCGAAGACCCGCTCGCCGACGTGCTCGCCGTCGATCGTCCGGTAGAAGCACGAGCGGTGGCCCGTGTGGCACGCGCCGCCCGCCTGGTCGACGAGGTAGAGGAGGGTGTCGGCGTCGCAGTCGACGCGGATCTCCTGCACGTCCTGCGTGTGGCCGCTCGTGGCCCCCTTCTCCCAGAGCTCGTCGCGGCTCCGGGAGTAGTAGTGCGCGCGGCCGGTCTCGCGGGTGCGTTCGAGCGCCTCGGGCGAGACGTACGCGAGCATCAGCACCTCGCCGGAGTCGGCGTCCTGTGCGACGGCGGGGGCGAGCCCGTCCTCGCCGAAGTCGACCGCGACGTCGTCTGTCATTGCGTCGAGTTCGGCGGGGGTTGCCGATAGGTCTTTTGCCCCCGGCCGTCCGGAGTGGTGCCGGAAGGGAGTCACACCACGCCGAGCGCGCCGAGCACGCCGAAGACGACGTCGCCGTAGGTGAACGCGACGACGGTGCCGACGAACATCGGGACGATGAACGGGATGCCCGGCGAGATCCAGACGCGGTCGCGCTCGGCGACGACCTCCAGGCCGCCGCGGAGTCGCTCCGGCGTCGTGCCGTACGCGGAGCCCTCGATATCGTCCAGGAACGCCTCGGCACCCCACTCGTCGTCCGGATCGGCCGCGACGGACGTCCCCTCGGCGCCGGCCGCGCCGGCATCGGTCGCATCGGCGCCCGCCGCGGCACCGTCGGAGGCGTCCGCGCCGCCGTCGCCGACGGCGCCGTCGGTGGCGGGGTACGTCGCGTCGACGCTCGCGGGGTCGCGGAACGTCTCGGGGTCGTCGCGGAGCTCCGAGAGCGACGCGCCGCGCCAGCGGAGATACATCCGCAGCGCGTCGAGGTCGAGCCCCGACCTGGAGAAGCCGTCCGGCGTCTCGAAGAGCCGGCCGTGCGCCGTCGAGAGGTCCGCGACGTCGACGCGCCGGCCGAGGAAGCCCACCGGGACCCGGAAGTCGCCGTCCAGCAGATTCCGGACCGCGAGCCCGATCGGGTAGGCGATCGCGAGCACGACCGTGTTCGTGAGGACGGTCATCGAGAAGACCCCGAGCGTGGTCACGACGACGGGGAGCGTGAATCCGGGGAAGTAGTAGGTCGGGAACGTCGGCAGCAGGATGGCGACGGTGATGAGCGCCTTCGCGTCGGCGCCGCCGAAGCCGCCGAGCAGCCAGAACAGGTACGCGATCGGTGCGACGAGGAAGAGGCTGATCGCGACGCGGACGAAGAACAGCAGATCGCCCGGCGCCGAGAGCGAGAGGTGGCCGAGCGCGTCCCACGCGAGGAGCACGACGCCCAGCGCGACGAGGGGGTACCAGGTCCGGCTCGGGACCCGCCGCGTCTCGACGTCGCGCCAGGCCGCCCACCCCAGGACGGGCACGACGACCAGGCGGAGAATGTCGGGTACGCTGGCGAACATACAGGGGAAGCGAACCCGGGGGAGTTGTAGTTTGCGTCTCCCGGCCCGCGGCCCGTCCCGGAACGCGACGACTACTCCGAGTCGTCCAGACCGAAGATGCGGCGGTGCTCGGCACGGAGCTCGGAGAGGTACTCCTCGAGGACCGCCGAGAGCTTCTCGTCGTCGACGACGACGCCCGACAGGCGCTCTTCGGGGTTCTCGGGGAGCTCGATCCGGAAGTCGCCGTCCTCGTAAAACGGCTCGGACTCGTTGAGGATCTGCTGGTCGATGGCGTGGATCAGCTCGGAGTCGTACGCCTCGTTCATCGTCTCGAAGGCGTTCTTGTACGCGCGCTGGAGCTCGGTGAAGTAGTTCGCGTACTTGTCCTCGAACTTCTCGGGGTCGAAGTCGGCCATACCGGTCCTTGGCGTCGGCCGGTACAAACCGGTTTTGTGTCCGACGAGGCCGCAGGGGGTCGAACCTCGGACCGAGTCCTCAGGTATATGACGCGTCACCGACTCCTCGCAGGTATGACCGTCGCCGGAAGTTTGAGCGGGCTCGAAATCGCCCTCCGGCTGCTCGCCGGGGTCGCGCTGATCCTCACGAACGGCTTCTTCGTCGCGATCGAGTTCGCGCTCACGCGGGTCCGGCAGTACTCCGAGTCGGAGTTCGACGAGCCGGGGCTGCGCCGGGCCTGGGAGATGACCGACGACCTCGAGATCTACCTCACGAGCTGTCAGGTCGGGATCACGGCGTCGAGCATCGCGGTCGGCATCGTCGCCGAGCCGGCGCTGGCCGCGCTTTTCGAGCCGTACTTCGAGGCGACGGCGCTGGCCTCGATCGGCGCGGGCGGGATCATCGCGTTCCTCATCATCAACCTCCTGCACCTCACCCACGGCGAGCAGACGCCGACCTACCTGGGCGTCGAGCGCTCGAAGTTCGTCGCGCGACACGGGGCGGCGCCGCTGTACTACTTCGCGAAGGTCATCGCGCCGATCATCGCCGTCGGCGACGGGGTGGCCAAGTGGACGCTCAAGCTGTTCGGCGTCGAGATGACGGGCGCGTGGCTGGAGGCCGAGACCGACGCGATCGAGTCGCGGGCCGACCTCCGCCACGAACTCGGATCCGTCCTCGAACGGGGCGACCTCTCGGAGGAGCGCCGCGAGGAGATCCTCAACGCGCTCGAGGTCGGCGAGCGGTCGATCGAGGGGATGATGACGCCCGCCGAGGACATCGTCTACCTCTCGACGGAGGCCCCGATCGAGGAGAACCTCGACCGGATCGGCTCGAACCCCCACACGCGCCTGCCACTCGTCGGGGAGGACCCGAGCGACTTCCGCGGGATCGTCTACGTACCGGCGGTCGTCGGCAACGTGGACGCGCTCCGCGACGGGACCACGACGCTCGAGGAGATCGCCGCACCGCCGATGACGCTCTCACCGGACACGGACATCAGCGACGCGGTCGACCAGTTCCAGGTCGAGCGCCAGGAGCTCGCGCTGGTCGTCGAGGACGGCGAAGTGGTCGGGCTGCTCACCGCGACCGACGCCTTCGAGGCGGTGATGGGCGACCTGGAAGATCCACTCGACGTCGAGGCCGACGGCAGCGACGACCGCCCCGTCTCGCTCGGCGAGGGCGAGTAACGCGTCGGAGGACGGTGACGAGCGCGGGAGCACG
>JBDGUM010000137.1:9113-12523 GCA_042215855.1 Halobellus sp.
TCGTCGACGGTCTCTTCGACGCGGGCTTCGACTTCCTCGTCGACCGTCTCCTCGACGCGCTCTTCCACCTCCTCGCCGACCTGTTCGTCGACCGTCTCCTCGACGCGCTCCTCGACTTCCTTGCCGACCTGCTCTTCCACCTCCGCTTCGACTTGCGTCTCGGCCTCGCGGGAGACGGCCTCCTCGAGGATGCGCTCGTAGATCGACATCTTCTCCCAGACGCGGAGGAGGTAGCCGACGACGAGACCGCCCTCGAAGGCTGCCACGCGCGGGTCGACGCGGAAGACGAGGTAGGCGAAACCGGCGATGAAGAGTGCGCCGTAGACGAGTTCGATGTGGAACTGCGTCTCGCGACCGCGGAACCGTCCGGTCAGCGTGCTCAGTATCATCGTTGAACGGGACTACACCGTTCGTCGACTAAAGTAAACCGCCGGACTGCAAGCGGAACGCGCCGACGGCACCGTCACGTCAGGAGATGCAACCGTTCCGCGGCCTCGAACGCCGCGAAGGCGATCACGCCGGCGACCGTCGGCGTCGCGATCCACGTGGTGACGATCCGCTTCGTGACGCCGGGGTCGAAGAGGTCGAGCCGATCGGCCGCCTGGGTCTCGCGCTCGGACTCGGTGAGCCCCTCGGGTCGCACGATCGCCCGGAGCGGTACGCGGCGACTGGCGCGCCCCCAACCGAGACCGATCACGCACGAGGTCAGCGTGACGGCGAGGCTGGCGGGGATACCGGCCCAGCTGAGTCCCGTGATGATCGAGGCGGCGATCGTCTCGACGACGAGCGAGGCCTCGAGCGAGAGGTCGGTGATGTCCTCGCCGACGGTCTCCATCGTCCGCGTCCCCAGGGTGAACGCCCCGACCCCGATAGCGACGCCGCCCAGGAGGACGCCGGGCATCATCGCCAACTGGCCGGAGCCGACGAGCGGCGCGACGGCGTTCGCGGTGTTCGACGCGCCCGCGGAGAACGCCATATAACAGCCGATGCCGATGACCACCACCCGGGCGAGCCAGTCGTTCTCCTCGGAGAAGTCCAGCCGCGCGACGATCTCGTCGTAGAAGTACCGGCCGACGAACGCACAGAGCCAGAACGCCAGGATCGGCGAGACGATCCACCACATCACGACGACGCCGACCGTCCCCCAGTCGAGAACGCCGAGCGCGGATCCCATCCCGACGACGGCGACGACGGCCGTCTCGCTCGTGCTGACGGAGACTTTGAGGACGTTTCCGAGGAGGATCCCGAGCCCGATGAACAGCAGGACGCCGATCGAACTGAGGGTCGTGAACGACTCCGGCGGCACGAACTCCGAGCCGAGCGTGTGGACGACGTTCGTGCCGACGGTCGCCCCGCCGAGGAGGACGAAGGCGGCCATCAGCCCGGACGCCTGCCGCATCGAGAGGATCCCGCTCCCGGTTGCGGGGCCGAAGGCGACTCCCGTGGAGGAGCCGCCGATGTTGATGCCGACGAAGGCGGCCACGGCGATGCCCACGAAGAACAGCACCGATGCTGCCATCGTTCGAGGATGGGCTATTGGGCGGGAAGAATCCTTCCGTTCGTCCCAGGACGTGGGACGGCGCGGGAGCGCGGTCCGTCCGGAACGCTACCCGCGGTCGGCGGCGTCGGAGTCGTCTCCGGACCCGTCCGTCCCCAGTTCGATCTGATCGGTGTCCCGGATCCGGACCGACACCTCGTCGATACGCTTCTCGTAGCGCGTCGCGTTCCGCCCGTCGGTCGAGATCTCCGTCTCCTCCGCGACGAGCCCGGCGTCGACGAGCCGGTCCAGCTTCCGGTACAGCGTCGAGGAGGGAATCTCACACGACTGGGCCAACTCCGCCGCGGTCTGGGGACCGGCGGCGAGCTGTCGAAGGAGCGCCCGGCAGTCGGCATCACCGAGCGCGGAGAGCGTTCGATCGACCCCGGCGTCGGGTCGCCGTTCCGGCTCCCGGCGACCGGATCGCTCGGGGAGCGAGTCTATCGGCGCTGCCATATTTACCTTAGGTTATCCTTTCTAATATTTAAATCCTTCCCATAAATGGGGCACGTCATCTATCGGAATCGATAGCGGCATCGGACTCGCCCGGCACCGAATCGAGCCGCCGGGGGCGTCGAAAAAACGGCGATGGAGGTGTGGACGGAGTCGTCGTCGGGAATCGGTCCGGGACGACGGGACCGACCGACGGCCGGTACTGGCCGCCTACGGACGTCCGGCGCGAACCCGCATCAGCCCTCGATCGGGATGGTCTTGCCGTGAGTGGCGGCCTGCTCCTCCAGCGGGAGCGTGATCTCGAGGACGCCGTTGGTGTAGGTGGCTTCGATGGCGTCCTCGTCGACGTCCTTCGGGAAGCGGAACCGGCGGTGGTAGGTCCGCTTCCGACCACGCTCCTCGTCGACGTGCTCGGCAGCGATGTTCAGGACGCCGTCGTCCCACGCGAGGTCGATCTCGTCCCGGTCGAAACCGGGCATCTCGACGGTGAGGACGAATTCCTCGTCCTCCTCGTACAATTGGTAGTCTGTACTACCGGAGTCGTCGAACACGCGGGAGGGGAAGTCCATCCCCTGCATCCAGGAGCTGGAGGGGTCGGTGAACAGCGCCATCGCTGGTCACCTCGATTCCACTAGGTAATTGTGGGCGATTCGTAATAAATGTTTCTGATAATCGTTGATTTGTCAAAAACTCCCGAGGCAGCGTCAGAACGACCTGCGACGACGCGTGACCGACGTCCCGGGCGGGGGACCGCTACGTCGCGTCGCCGACGGCCGAGTCGATGACGTCTCTACCGGTGTCGAACGCGTCCGATTCCTGCGGATCGACCTCCTCCAGCGCGCGATCGAAGTGTGCGTCGGTGAGCACGATCTCCTCGACACTCTCCGGTGCGGACCCGGAATCGACCGTCTCGGACTCGCCGGAGCCCCCCTCGCCGCCGGTCGCGCGGACGTGTTCGCGAACGGCGATCTGGGCGGCCTCGCGGCAGACGGCCTCGATGTCGGCACCGACGTACCCCTCCGTGCGCTCGGCGAGAGCGTCGAGGTCGACCGACTCGTCGAGCGGACGGTCGCGGGTGTGTACCGCGAAGATCTCCCGGCGGGCGCCCTCGTCCGGTTCGTCGACGGCGACGTGGCGGTCCAGCCGACCCGGCCGCAGGAGCGCGTCGTCCAGCAGGTCGGGGCGGTTCGTCGCCGCGACGACGACGACGTCCTCCAGCTCTTCGAGGCCGTCGAGCTCGGTCAGCAGCTGGGAGACGACGCGCTCGCCGACGTTCGAGTCGCCGGCCCCGCGGCCGCGCTCGGTCGCGATCGCGTCGATCTCGTCGAAGAACACCACGGTCGGGGCGTTCTCGCGAGCTTTCGAGAACACCTCGCGGACGCCCTTCTCGGACTCGCCGACGTACTTGTCGAACAGCTCG
>JBDGUM010000145.1:0-12500 GCA_042215855.1 Halobellus sp.
GGAGCCGTCGGAGCCGAAGCGCGACCGGAACTCACAGCGAGAGCCCTCACTATCATACGGTCTATTGTCAGTCAGTACCGCCGGTTCGCCGGATCGGTCCGGTGAACCAGCGGTAAACAGTGCCAATCGACCGTCTCAATCCATCCCGATGTACGTCTGGGTGTCCTCGATGTCGTCCAGTTCGCGGAGCGACGCGGCGATGCCCTTGAGGTCCGAGAGCCCGTCGACGCGCGCCTTCACGACGTAGTCGACGTCGCCCGCGACGACGTTGACGCGCTCGATCGCCTCGTCGATGCCCGCTATCGCGGGCTTGATCCGGTCCACGTCGCCGCTGGAGGCGGTGACCGTCACGTAGGCGGTGACCATCACGCGACCCCTTCCTCGGTCTCGGGCGCGAGCGTCTCGCCGACGATCAACTGTCGGACCTCCTCCAGGACCTCGAAGTCCGCGAGGACCGCCAGGCGGTCGCCGACCGCGAGGGAGTCGTCCGAGAGCGGCAGCCCCATCGGCTCGCCGGCCTTCCCGAACGCGAGGATCCGGGCCTTGGCGGGGAGGGCGACCTCCTCGATCGTGTACCCGCGCATCGGCGAGTCCTCGCTGACGGTCATCTGCACCACCTGGAGGCTCTGGGCCACGTCGGCGATGGCCTGAATCGACCCGCCCAGGAGCGCGTTCTTCGCGCCGAGCGCGCCGAGCCGCTCGGGGTAGACGACCTCGTCGACCTCGTCGGCGTACTTCTGGTAGACCTCCTCGCGGTGCTCCTCGTCGACCCGGAGGACCGTCCACGTCCGGTGGTGTTTGGCGATCGAACACGCCGTGAAGTTCGTGTTCAGGTCGCTCGTGAGCGCGCCGATCCCGTCGGCGTCTTCGATCCCCGCCTCCGCGAGGACCTCCTCGCGGGAGCCGTCGCCGTGGACGACCTCGAAGCCGTCGTCGCGGGCGCGCTCGACCCTGTCGCGGTCCCGCTCGACGATGGTGATCTCGTGTCCCTCCTCCCTGAGGACCCGGGCGGTCCGGAGTCCAACCCGACCTGCACCAATGATAACGAACCGCATACTACATCGGTACGCCGCGGGCCGTCAATAATGTTTCTCCGACGCCGTCGCGGGGGCCGCCGTCTCCGCGATCCCCGGCGTCGCAAACGCTTTGTGACGCCACTACATACCACGGCGTATGGTCGACGCGTTCGTGATGATCGAGACGGAGGCCGGCGCGGTCGAACGATCGCTGGCGGCGATTCGTGAACTCGAAGCGGTAACCGAGGCGCACGTCGTCGCGGGCGCGTACGACATCATCGCCGAGACGACTGGCGGCGAGGTATACGAGGTCCTCGACGCCTCTTCGTCGAGCATTCAGGGGACTGACGGCGTCACCGACACCACGACGTACATCGCGATGGACTGATACCGGCTACTCTCACTGTGTACCGGTGATCGTCACCTCCGTTCGCGGTGACCACCGGTAAGAGACGAGAGTAGTCAGTATGACGGCGGGGTGTCGGCGCCGGCCGAGCCGAACGCGTAAAGGTCACAGCGCTCCTACCTCGGGTATGGCCTCGGTCGTCGGACTCGTCCTGTTCGGGGCGGTGCTCGTCATCCACACCCTTCTGGCGGCGGTACTGACTCGCTTCTTCCGGCTCCGGCTGAACACCCAGTGGGGGTACGTCATCTACTCGTTCGCGCTCATTCCGCTCGCGCTCCTGGTCACCACGCTGGTCTTCTTCGGCGTCCTGCCGATCGGCGCGGGGCTCGACCTCGGTCAGACGGCGCTTCTCGGCGCCGCGATCGGCCTGCCGCTGGCGCTCGGGTTCACCATCGACACGCTCTACGTCCCCCCGCCCGACGAGTACGACCTCCCGGAGCGCCGCGGGGACGGCCCCTAGCGGCTCTCGGCGACGAACTGCTCGACGTGGTCGACGACGGCCGCCCGGACCTCCGGGAGCGGCTGTGTGGCGTCGACGCGGACGAACCGGTCGGGTTCGGCGTCGATGAGCCGCTCGTAGTTCTCCGCGACCCGCGAGAGGTACTCGACGCGCTCGAACTTGTTCGTCGCGCCCGCGCGCTCGGCGGCCAGTTCGGGGTCGACGTCGAGGTAGATCGTCCGGTCCGGCGGGTGCGAGAACGCGTCGTGGATCTCCCGGATGTACTCCAGGGGGTCGCGGCCGCCGGCCAGGTACGACTCCGCGAGCGCGGCCGCCTGGTAGGCGAAGCGGGAGTCGGAGTAGCGGTCGGAGACGACGAGGTTCCCGTCCGCGAGCGCGGGGCGCACGACCCGCGCGAGGTGGTCGGCGTGGTCGGCGGTGAACAGGAAGAGCTCGGCGAGGGGGTCGGCGCCGTCGTCCCCCATCGACTGTGAGACGGCCTCGCCGTACCACGAGTCGGTCGGTTCGCGGGTGAAGACCGCGTCCGGGAACTCCTCGCTCAGCGCCTCCCAGGCGGTGGTCTTCCCGCTCCCGTCCAGACCCTCCAGCGTGAGGAGCATACTCGGAGGTGACGGCGGGGGGCGGTAAAATCCTCCGAGTCCCGGCCGGTCGGGCCCGACCACCTCGTGACGGTCCGGTCCCGGGACGACCGACGCCCGAATCGCCCATCGGCAGTTACCTTTACGGCCGTATGGCGCGATGTCGGTGATATGAAAGTCCTGGTCGTAGGCGGCAGTGGGTTCATCGGAAGCACGCTCTGCCGGGAGCTGAAGCGTCGCGGCCACGAGGTGACGGCGCTCTCGCGGAGCCCCAGCAGCGACGACCTCCCCGCGGGCGTCACCAAGGTGATGGGCAACGTGCGGGACTACGACTCGATCACGGAGGCCTTCGAGGGGAAGGACGCCGTCTACAATCTCGTCGCGCTCTCGCCGCTGTTCAAGCCCGACGGCGGCGACAAGATGCACGACCTGATCCACCGACAGGGGACCGAACACGTCGTCCGCGCGGCCGAGAAGCACGACGTCGACCGCCTCGTCCAGATGAGCGCGCTCGGCGCCGACCCCGACGGGCCGACCGCCTACATCCGTTCGAAGGGCGAGGCCGAAGAGATCGTGACCGAGTCGGTCTTGGACTACACGATCTTCCGCCCCTCGGTCGTCTTCGGCGACGGCGGCGAGTTCGTCTCCTTCACGAAACTGCTCGCGCCCCCCTACGTCAGCGCCCTCCCGGGCGGCGGCAAGACCCGCTTCCAGCCCATCTGGGTCGGCGACCTCGTGCCGATGCTCGCCGACGCCATCGAGTCCGAGGAGCACGCAAACCAGACCTACGAGATCGGCGGCCCCGACAAACTCACCCTCGCGGAGATCGCCCGGATGATCCACGAGGCCGACGGCCGCTCGACCACGATCGTTCCTGTGCCGATGGGGCTCGCGAAGATCGGCCTCACCCTCGGCGACGCCATCCCGGGCTTCCCGATGGGGAAGGACCAGTACCGCTCTCTGCAGTTCGACAACGTCACCGACGACAACGACGTCGACGCCTTCGGTGTGGGGACGGGCGAACTCACGACGCTGGACGCCTACCTGAACGGTCGGACGGACGGCGCGGACTCCGAGATCGCGGCGGCGTCTGACTGACGATCCGCTCCCGTTCGGACCACGAAACCAGTCGGTCCAAATATAAAAACTGAGAAATACGCCGCCCGGCTCCGCGGTGCGCGCGGTAACCGCCGATTAACATCCCGTCGCTGTCTGTCGATTTTCGCGATTCGGACGCGGTTCCGTCGTTTTCGGACCATCACAAGGTTTATGTCCGCGTTTGCACTGGGATACACCCAATGGCGAGGGGACCCGATAGATGAAGCTTGCAATGATCGGTTTCGGGCAGGCCGGGGGAAAGATCGTCGACAAATTCGTCGAGTACGACAAGCGCCACGACTCGGGGATCGTCCGCTCGGCGATCGCGGTCAACACGGCGAAGGCCGACCTGATGGGATTGGAACACATCCCCCAGGACCAGCGGGTCCTCATCGGTCAGTCGCGCGTGAAGGGCCACGGCGTCGGCGCCGACAACGAACTCGGCGCCGAGGTCGCCGAGGAGGACATCGACGAAGTCCAGGGCGCGATCGACAGCATCCCGGTCCACGAGATCGACGCGTTCCTCGTCGTCGCCGGCCTCGGCGGCGGCACGGGGAGCGGCGGTTCGCCCGTGCTCGCGAAACACCTCCAGCGGATCTACACCGAGCCGGTATACGGCCTGGGGATCCTCCCTGGCAGTGACGAGGGCGGGATCTACACGCTGAACGCGGCGCGGTCGTTCCAGACGTTCGTGCGGGAGGTCGACAACCTGCTCGTCTTCGACAACGACGCCTGGCGGAAGACCGGCGAGTCGGTCCAGGGCGGGTACGACGAGATCAACGAGGAGATCGTCACCCGCTTCGGCGTCCTCTTCGGCGCCGGCGAGATCGGCCAGGGCGGCGAGGTCGCAGAGAGCGTCGTCGACTCCTCGGAGATCATCAACACGCTGGCCGGCGGCGGCGTCTCGACGGTCGGTTACGCCTCCGAGACCGTCGAGAACGACTCCTCAGGCGGCGGGCTCCTCTCGCGGCTCACCGGCGGCGACGAGGACGACGACCTCGACACCGCCCACACGACGAACCGGATCACCTCGCTCGTCCGCAAGGCGGCGCTCGGCCGGCTCACCCTCCCCTGCGAGATCGAGGGTGCCGAGCGCGCGCTGCTCGTGCTGGCCGGGCCGCCGAAGCACCTGAACCGGAAGGGAATCGAGCGCGGCCGCAAGTGGATCGAAGAGCAGACCGGCAGTATGGAGGTCCGCGGCGGCGACTACCCGATCACGGACTCGAACCGCGTCGCGTCCGTCATCCTGCTGTCGGGCGTGACGAACGTGCCCCGGATCAAGGAGCTCCAGCAGGTCGCGATCGAGGCGCAGGACAACATCGACGACATTCGGGAGGAGAGCGAAGAAAACCTCGAGAATCTGATTAATGATGACGAAGACGAGCTGGAGTCGCTTTTCTAAGCTGGCGCTGGCCTGTCTTTTCGTCCTCTCTGTGGCTTCGGTCCCCGCCGCCGCCGTTTCGGTCGGTGACACGAACGTCACGAGCGACGCTGAGGTCGGCACACAGGTCACCGCGACAGTCACGCTTACCGAGTTGTACCAGAACCCCACCCTCGAATCGTGGACGCTCGCGGGGAGCACCGAACTGACGGAAGTCACCTGGACGGTGACGTACTACGACCAGACCGGCGCGAAGGTCTCTCAGAAATCGTTCGACGGCCAGTCCTTTTCCGGCGCGGAGATCTCCGCCTCGGAAGGGACGAGCAAGGTTGAGGTCCGGATCACCGGGACGGTCCCGCAGGTCGAGGACTACTCCTACGAGCCGCCGCAGTCGTTCGTCGTGATGGCCCTCGAACAGACCCGCACGGGCGGATCGAGCAACGCCATCGAGAACTGGACGGCGACCCACTACACCCAGGAGTCGAGGGAGGCCAGAAACGCCATCGAGGAGGCCGAGGCGGTCGTCTCCGAAGTGAACTCCCAGAAGGCCGAACGGATCCTCGGGAACGCCATCGAGGCGTACAACGGCGAGGAGTTCGCCCTCGCGATCGACCTGGCGAACCAGGCCCAAGAGCAGGCCCAGCAGACCCAGCAGTCGAACCGGCTGATGCAGTACGCGCTGTACGGCGTCGGGGGCCTCGTCGTGATCGGCCTCGCCGTCGGCGGCTTCCTGTACTGGCGCTCCCAGCAGCAGAGTCACGACAAGCTCGGCTGATCGCCCGACGAGCCGACCGCCATCCTCGCGCCTTCTTCCGTCGATGCGTGTCCTCATTCCCTTCACCGATCGCGATCCCAAGAGCCGGCTCGCGGCCGTCCTCGACGCCGACGAGCGGCGCCGCTTCGCGTTCGCGATGCTCCGGGACGTCGTCGACGCCGTCGCGGCCGCCGGGGGCGAGCCCGAACTGCTCGTGCCCGAACCGCTCGACCCGCCCGCAGACGATCTCGCGGGCGATTTTGACGCCGACCCGCTGGAGGGAGTCCCGACGACGGTCGACGAGCGGCCGCTGACGCCCGCGGTGAACGCCGCGCTCTCGCGGCTCGACGATGGCGACGTCGCCGAACTGGGAATCGTAATGGCCGACCTCGCGCTCGCGGCGCCGACGTCGCTCTCGCGGCTGTTCGGCGCCGGCGGCGACGTCGCCGTCGCACCGGGTCGCGGCGGCGGGACGAACGCGCTCGTCGTCCGCGATCCGGAGTTCCGCGTCGACTACCACGGGACCTCCTACCGGGATCACCGACGCGTCGCCGCGGAGGCGGGGCTCTCCGTCGACGTCGTCGACTCGATGCGGCTCTCCGCCGACGTCGACGAACCCGCCGACCTCGTCGAGGTGCTCCTCCACGGCGAGGGTCGGTCGCAGACGTGGCTCCGCGAGGCGGGCTTCGCGGTCGACGCGGGGAACGAGTCGCGCGTCGGCGTCCGGCGGGCCGGGGAGTAGGCACCCGCTCGGGATCGGTCTCATAGTGATTACTCTCGTCTCTTACCGCCGAGCGCGACCCCCGTTGGCAGCGCTCGGCGGTACACAGTGAGAGTAATCACTAGCAATGGCGAACAGTCGGCACTCCCGCTCCCCGCGCCGACGGACCGAACGACCGCTGCCCGACGCGGGGCGACTCTCAGCGCACAGACCCGTTGGCCGCCTTTCGATATATAAACGCTCGCCGCAGAGCGACAGTTTTTGTACGTCGCCCAACGATGACGTGCACGATGTTCCCCGGGGCCGAGGCGTACGACGTCGACATCGAGATTCCGAACTCCGAGGCCGAGCGGCTGCTCGCGGTCCGCCCCGACGACGTCTCCCCGGCGGCCGAACTCACCTTCTCTCGGAACGTCTTCCTCCCGCTCACGACGGCCTGCCGGTACACCTGCACCTACTGCACCTACTACGACGTCCCAGGCGAGGCGTCGCTGCTCTCGCCCGACGAGGTCCGCGAGCGCCTCCGGATCGGCGCCGACGCCGGCTGCACGGAGGCGCTCTTCACCTTCGGCGACGCCCCCGACGACCGTTACACCGAGGTCCACGCGCAGCTCGCGGAGTGGGGCTACGACGACGTCCTCGCGTACCTCCGCGACTGCTGCGAGATCGCCCTGGAGGAGGGGCTGCTCCCGCACTCGAACCCCGGCGACCTCACCGAGGCCGACTTCGAGCGGCTCGCCCCGGTCAACGCCAGTATGGGCGTGATGCTGGAGACGACCGCCGACGTCGACGCCCACGCGGGCGCCCGGCGGAAGACGCCCGGCCAGCGGCTCAACACGATCCGCGCGGCGGGCGAGGTCGGCGTGCCGTTCACGACGGGGATCCTCGTCGGCATCGGCGAGTCCCCCCGCGACCGCGCCGAGAGCCTGCTGGCGATCCGGGCGCTCCACGAGCGCTACGACCACGTCCAGGAGGTGATCGTCCAGAACGTCGTCCCGAACGAACGCTCGGACTTCGAGCGGCCCTCGGTCGAGACGATGCGCCGGACGGTCGCGATGGCCCGCGCCGCGCTCCCGGAAGAGGTGTCGGTGCAGGTGCCGCCGAACCTCTCGCCGACACGGGACCTGCTCGACTGCGGCGTCGACGATCTCGGCGGCGTCTCGCCCGTGACGGAGGACTACATCAACCCCGGCTACGCCTGGCCCGCGCTGCGGGAGTTGGAGGAGATCGCCGCCGACGCGGGCGTGCCGCTGTACGAGCGCCTGCCGGTGTACGACCGGTACCTCCCCGACCGCCTCCGCCGCGCCGACTTCGACGGCCGCGCGGCCGAGGGAGCGTGGCTCTCCGAGCGGATCCGCGACGCGGTGACCGCCGACGACGTCCACGGGGCGCGGTACCGCGGCGTCGCGCGGCGGACGTCGCGAGTCGGAGCCCGGTGAGAGTAACCATTGTCAGTCGTCCGCGGGGGTCCGATCTTCGGGCGTACCCGACTCCCGGAGCATCGGCGTCCCGTCGGCCCGGGGGCCGAGCCGCGGGCCGTACGGCCCGCCGTCGGGATCGATCGGCCGCCGCGTCCGGTAGTCGGTCGAGCGCTCGACCGCCGGCCGGCCGATCGCGCGGATCATCTCGACGTAGTCGTCGAACGAGCGGAACTCCCCGTAGGTGCCGCCCGCGCGGGTCGTGATCTCCTCGGAGAGGATCGTCCCCATGAAGTCGTTCGCGCCGCAGTTCAGGAGTTTGAGCGCCTTGGCGTCGCCGAACTTTACCCACGACGACTGGACGTTGTCGACGTTGTCGAGGAAGAGCCGCGCGACCGCGACCACCAGTTCGTCCTCGGCGTCGCTCGCGCCGCCGTCGACGACCCCGCGCTCGTACAGCGGCGTGTTCTCGTGGACGAACGACAGCGGAACGAACTCGGTGATCCCCCCGACTCGGTCCTGAAGGTCACGGATCTCCTTCAGGTGGCGAATCCGGTGGGCCGCGTTCTCGACGTGGCCGTACATCATCGTCGCGGTGACGTCGAGGCCGGCGGCGACGGCCCCCTCCATCGCCGCGACCCACTCGTCGGTCGAGATCTTCCCGGGGCAGATCACCTCGCGGACCTCCTCGACGAGGATCTCCGCGGCGGTCCCGGGCGCCGAGTCCAGACCCGCTGCGGCGAGTTCCCGGTAGACATCCTCGTAGGACCAGTCGGTCCCGCGGCGGGCGTGGGCGGCCTCTTCGGGCGTCATCGAGTGGAGGTGGACGTCGCCGACGGACATCGCGCGCATCTGGTCGAGGTAGGTGCCGGGGTCGGTGTCGTAGATACCGGGTGGCTTGTAGTTCACTTCCTGTGCGGGCTCGTCGAAGGAGACGAGGATCTCGCGGTGCTCGTCGTTCAGGGCGAACGCGGGGTGCAGTCCGGACACCGAGGTGACCTCGTAGATCCCCATCTCCAGGGCGTCTTCGACGACCGCGCGCGACTCCGCGGGCGTCTTGGTGAAGCCCGCGTGGTCGCCGTCGTGGTCGGCCTCGAACTGGTGGGCGGTGTCTTTGAAGTTGCAGAAGAGACAGCCCGTGTTGCAGGCGGTGGTGACGTTGTTGTTCAGGTTCGCGACGAAGGTGACGGCCTCGCCGACGACCTCGGCGCGCCGGCGGTCGGCGGCCTCCAGGACCTGCTCCTTCCGCACGAGGTCGATGCCCTCACGTTCGGTCCCCGTCGTGATGAGTTCGATCCCGTCGTCGACGGTCAGGCGCTCGCCAGCCCGCGCCTTCGCCAGCGCGTTCTCGAACGACTGGTCGGTCACGGGGACGATCTCGAAGTCGAGTTCCGCGTCGGCGTGGTGGTCTCCGCTTCCAGTCCCCGGAGCGGTATCGCCACCCGCCTCTCCCACCGACTCGCGCATACCCGGGTGGAACACGCCTGCGAACAAAAAGCTGGGCGGTAGCGGAGGTACCGCTCCGCGGCCGCGACGGAACGGGGGAGTGGAAGCCTTCTTGTGCGATGGCGACGCCAGTTCGGCGTATGACGAGCGTCAAGGAATTCCGCGTGGAGGCGGAGCCCACGGCCGAGGACCTGGGTCGCGGGCGGTTCGTCTTCACCGATCAGTATTCCGTCTTCGACTGGGGCGAGATGCCCGATCTGATACCGAAAAAGGGGGCGTCGCTGTGCACGATGGGTGCGTACAACTTCGAGCGGCTCCAGGAAGCGGAGATTCCGACCCACTACGTCGGCGTCTACGATCCCGATTCCGATCCCGACGCGACCGACCCGGTCGCCCTCGACGACTGCGACGCGCCGCCGACCGAGATGGCGATCGAGCTCACGCAGGTCCCCGACCTCCCGTACCTGGGCGACGACGAGTACGACTACGACACCTACCACGACGCCGCGGGCGAGAACTACCTGATCCCCCTGGAGATCGTCTTTCGAAACCGGGTCCCGGTCGGATCGAGCCTCCGTTCGCGCGGCAGTCCCGAAGAGTACGGCCTCGATCGCGGGGGCTGGCCCGACGAGGCCGTCGACCTGCCCGAGCCGGTCGTCGAGTTCTCGACGAAGTACGAGGAGCAGGACCGCTACCTCTCCAGATCTGAGGCCGACCGGATCGCCGGCGCCGCCGACCTGGATGACCTCGAAGCCCTCGCGCTCGCGGTCAACGACCTGCTGAACCGCGAGGCCGAAGAGCGGGGATTCGTCCACGAGGACGGCAAGATCGAGTGCCTCTACCACGACGGCGAGGTCCGGGTCGCCGACGTCGTCGGCACCTTCGACGAGAACCGATTCTCCTACGACGGCCAGGAGGTCTCGAAAGAGGTCGTCCGGCAGTACTACAAGCGGACCGATCCCGAGTGGGTCGAGGCCGTCTCGGCGGCGAAGTCCCGGGCGCGCGAGGAGGGCGTCGCCGACTGGCGCGGGCTCTGTGACCGCTCGCCCGACCCGCTTCCGGACGACGTCCTGCAGGCGGTCTCGGACCTCTACGCCGCGGGGACGAACGCCTACACCGGGGCGGAGTGGTTCGACGCGCCCGACGTCGACGACGCCGTCGACCGCGTGCGCGATCTCTGACGGGTCGCGGACGACGGACTCGAATCCGGACACGGACTCTGCCGCGGTCACGATCCCCGCCAGGGTATTCCCGCCAGCACCGACGAGAGCAGCGCGAGGATCTCGAAGACGAACCACAGCATCGCCGCGCTCCCGGCGGCCACGAGAAGGAAGTAGAGCGCGTGCTCGGCCCGCTTGGCCCGCGGTCCCGCCTTCGCCGCTTTCGATGCGCTCACGCTCGGACTTGGGCGCGCGGTCGCAAAACGTTCGCTGCCGTCGGGACCGATGCCGATCCACGTTCGTGCACACCCAAACCAGTCCAAAACGACTTTTACACACGACCGCGCACGTTCGCCCGATGACGACCTACACCGCGACGGTGACCGTCCGCCTCAAGCGGGGCGTGCTGGACCCCGAGGCGGAGACCACGAAGCGCGCGCTCGAACGCCTGGGATTCGAGCTCGATGCGCTCCGCTCGGCGGACCAGTTCGAGGTCGACCTCGACGCCGACTCCGCGGAGGCGGCGGCCGAGCGGGCCGACGAGATGGCCGAGCGGCTACTGGCGAACCCGACCATCCACGACTACGACGTCGAGGTGGCGGAGGCGGAATGATCGCAGCCCCACCGACGGCGACCCCCGTCGCTCCCCGCGAGCGGTGGTCGCCGTGACGGTCGCTGTCGTCCAGTTCGGCGGCTCGAACTGCGACCGCGACGCCGTCCGCGCGCTCTCGCACCTCGGCGTCGACGCCGAGCGCGTCTGGCACGAGGACGGCCTCCCGAGCGACGTCGACGGCGTGATCCTCCCCGGCGGCTTCTCCTACGGCGACTACCTCCGCGCGGGGGCGATGGCCGCCCGCTCGCCGATCATGGACGACGTCCGCGCGGCGGCCGAGGCCGGGA
The DNA here is from genome assembly GCA_042215855.1 of Halobellus sp. Classification (GTDB taxonomy): domain Archaea; phylum Halobacteriota; class Halobacteria; order Halobacteriales; family Haloferacaceae; genus Haloquadratum. The sequence continues at coordinate 11,339 of JBDGUM010000145.1, forward strand.
CGCCCGTGCTGGGCGTCTGCAACGGCGCCCAGATCGGCTGCGAATCGACGCTCACCCCCGGCGCGTTCACGACGAACGCCAGCGCGCGCTTCCAGTGCGAGCCCGTCCACCTGCGCGTCGAGAACGCCGACACGCCCTGGACCGCCGCCTACGACGAGGGCGAGGTGATCGAGGTCCCCATCGCCCACGGCGAGGGCCGCTTCGAGATCTCGGAATCGAAGTACGACGACCTCGTCGCCGACGACCGGATCCTCTTCCGGTACTGCGACGCCGCGGGCAACATAACGGATAACGCGAACCCCAACGGTTCCCGCGGCAACGTCGCCGGCATCACCGGCGACGCGGACCACGTCGCCGTGCTGATGCCCCACCCCGAGCGGGCGACCCTCCCCGACCTCGGCCGGAGCACCGACGGCCAGGGCGTGCTGTCGGCGTTCGCCTGAGCGGCCGATTTCTGTTAGACTGTTTTCACGACCTCATCTGTGGCGCCGTCGTCGTCAGTCACGATCAGTCGGACCGGCGTCCCCGAAGCAATCTTCACCTGTGATAGTGTCTGCCCAGTGGCGTCGATCGTCTCATCGTTGCCGTAGTCCCACTGGTATTGGACGATCGTGCCATCCGAATCGGTCGACGGTGAGGCGTCGAGGTCTACGTTCTCGGAATTCCCCTTTCGATTATACGCAAACTCCGCCGTCGGTGGCTGATTCGTTGGCGCGGCTGTCGGTGCAGTAGTCGTAGTCGACGTGGCGGTGGGCGTCGATGTCGGTGTGTCTGTAGCCGTCGCCGTCGAGGTCGCTGTCGCGTTCGGTGTGGACGTCGCTGTCGGCGTGGGAGTCGGCGTCACTCCATCTCCCGTCAGCGTCTTGTATTCGTCGTAGAGGACCGCGCCGCCGTCCGACGTCTCTACCAGGAGGATCCGAACCCGGCCCGAGAGCGAATGCGAGACGTTGACCGACTCGCCGCCCTCGAACAGATCGTCGCCGTCGAGGGTGGCGCCCTGCAGATCCGCCGGATCGTTCAGGTCGTACCGTCGCTCGCCGCCGTCGTCGCTTCTGAGCACCAGATCGAGTTCCGCGAGCGGGAAGTTCTCGCCGCCGACGTGCGTGAGCGTGAGCGAGGTCGCGGTCAGTTCGGACCGGAAATCCGCCGGCGGGGGCTCGGC
>JBDGUM010000128.1:0-12475 GCA_042215855.1 Halobellus sp.
ATGAGACTTGTCGTTATCAGAACAATGCCGATGCGCCGACGAACGCCGCCAGGTACGCCGCCGTCGCCGAGCAGAGTGCCAGCCCGACGCGGTAGCCGACGAGCGAGCGGTCGAGTCCGCGATCGAGCCCCGTCGCGACGGTCGTCAGAACGACGGCGAGAACGAGGACGTACGCTCCCACGGCGGTACCGAGTAGCGAGGGCGGGAGAGCGGTCGCCGACTGCCCCGCGGTTCCGAACCCGGACGAGGCCGCCGCGGCCGTCCCGGCGGACGAGCGGGGCGTCTCGGACGCGGCCATCCGGACGGCCATCGCGACGGTCGCGCCACCGACGAGCGGGCCGAAGAGGGCGGCGGTGTGGTTCAGCGTGCCCGTGATCGACGCGAGCTCGCGCCGTGCCTCCGCTTCGACCCGTCGGAGTTCGGTCAGGTGATCGGCCAGTCGCACGAGCGTCGGACCGGCCGGGCGCCCCTCCCGTCCGGCGACGGCGAGCAGCGACGCCGTCTCGCGGGCTCGCGGGCTGGGGAGATCCGCGAGGGCGCCGTACTCGCCGAGAAACGCCTCGTAGACGCCGACCCGGAGCCGCCGCTGCACGCCGGCGGCCTCGTCGAACAGGTCGCTCGTCGGGCCGGTGGTCGCCTCGGCGGCCGACTCGATGGCCGTCTCGACGGACTCGCCCGCGCCGACGCGCCGTCCGACGACGGCGGTCGCGTCTGCCAGTCCCGCCTCCGCCTCTCGGACCCGTTCGCGGACCGCGGCCATCGGCCGGTAGTGGACGGTGAGCGCGCCGCCGAGACCGAGCCCGATCGCCGCGATCGCCCCCGCCCACGAAGCGACCATTTCGGCGGCGACGGCACCGGCGGCCGCGCCAGCGACGCCCCCGACGACGCCGCGAATCGGACCGGACGGTACGTCGGGGTGGGAGCCGGGGATTCGCGCCGGCGCGAGCGCCACCGGTCGCTGGAGGAGCAGCCACGCTCCGGCGACGACCAGGCCGGCCGGGAGCGCGACGTCGTAGAGAAAAACGAACGCGGCTCCCGGAACCGACACGCCGCCGGCGCTGGCCGCGGGCAATACGCCGACGAGTGCGAGCGGTAGGAGCACGCCGAAGGCGTAGATCCCGCTCGCCGGCCCGCGGACGGCGCCCGCGAAGTCGGCCATCTCCGAGCGGACGCCGTCGAGCACCGTCTCCAGTGCGCGGTCGAGCGCCCGCTCGCGCCCGTCGCGCGGACCGTCGACCGCGGCCGTCAGGAGCGCGATCGACCGTTCGAGCGCCGGGAACCAGGCCCGCCACTCGGCTGCGAACGCGCCGAGTCCCGACGTCGGCCCCGATTGCGTCCGCTCGACGTGGGCCGATAGACTGCGCGCGAGCGGACCCTCGCCGGTCCGCGCGGCGAACAGCGCAGCCCGCTCCGGCGACGGATCGAGGCGGAGCCGCAACGAGGCGCGAGCGACGAGCCCCGGCGCGTCGCCCAGCGACCGCGTCCGCCGGAGCGTCGCGGCCGCGACGGGGAGCCGGTGAACCGCGTGGGTGGCGGCCAGCCCCAGCCCCGCGGCCATCGGCAGCACCGCGGCGAGAGGGAGGCCGGGAAGGCCCAGCGCGAGGCTGAGAAAGACGACGACCGCGACGACGGGCGCGAGGGCGTAGCCGGCGCGGACCACGGTGTCGGCGGAGAGATCGCTCCCGAGGAACGCCAGCGAGCGGTGCAGTTCCCGCGTCGAATCCACGTCACCCGGATACCACCCGGCGAGCGTCCGCGCCAACCGCGCGACCACGGCCTCGGCGTCCGTCATCGCCGATCGCCCCGTTCGGCGTCGGCCGGGCGCGTCAGCCCGGCGGTCGCGAGCCGCTCGATCCGGGTCGCACGTCGCTCCAGCGACGCGAGGAATCCCGCGTATGACTCCTCCGGGCACCTGAGCCGGTCGACGAGAGTGCTCTCGCCGCGCTCGATGCGACCGCAACGCGCGAGCGTCCCCTCGTCGGACTCGAAGAGCGTCCGGAACGACGGCCCGTCGTCGCTGCCGCCGTCGGCCGTCTCGACGGCCTCGATCGCGGCCACCCGTCTCGCGTCGCCCTCCCGGGCGCAGGTGACGACGAGGTCCGTCGCGCCGAACGACGACGGCGGGACGCCCAGGTCCGAGACGACCCGCTCGCGGACCGACGCCGCCGAGTCGCCGTGGATCGTCCCCAGGACCGCGTGACCCTGCGCGCCGACCCGCATCGCCTCGTAGAGCGCGCCCGCCTCCTCGCCGCGGACTTCGCCGACGGCGAGCGCGCCGTCCCCGAGCCTGAGCGCCGACCGGAGGGCGTCTGTCGGGGCGAACCCGTCGGTGTGCCGGTCCCCGTCCGATGCCCCGAGCGCCGCGTCGGTGTGGAGCGCCTGCACGTCGCGCCCCCGGTCCCGGAGCGCCGCGACCGGCAGTTCGGGCGTGTCCTCGATCGTGACGAGCCGCGTCGCGGGCGGCAGCGCCCAGAGCAGCGCGCCGAGTAGCGTCGTCTTTCCGGCGCCGCGGGTGCCGGCGACGATGATCGCCGAGCCGCGCTCGACCGCGAGCGACAGGAACGCCGCCGCGCGCGCCGTGAGCGATCCCGCGGCGACGAGGCGGGCGAGCGTCCACGGTTCGTCGTCGCGGACGCGGAACGCGAACCCGACGCCGTCGCTCGCGGGCGCCGTCACGCCGGCGACCCGGATCCGCCGGCCCGTCTCCGCGACCACCGAGGCGTCGAGCGCGGGCGAACTCCGCGAGAACGCCCGGCCGCTCTCCCGCCGGAAGCGCGAGGCGAGCGCGGCCGCGCCGTCCGGTGTCAGGCGGACGTTCGTGGGGAGCCGCTCGCCGTCGACGACGACCCGGACCGGCCCGTCGGCGACGGGCGCGGACGCGACGACGTCCGACACCGACTCGTCCGCGAAGAGGTGCTCGAAGGTCCCGAGTCCGCGCGTGTGGCGCGCGAGCACGCCCGCGATCGTCTCGACCGGTTCGTCGGCGTCGGCGACGCGCCTGACGGCCCGCCCCGGCGCCCGCGGACCGCCGCCGACCGAGCCGTTCGCGAGCACGTCGTAGGCGGTGGCAAGCGTCGCCGTCGACTCGTCGTCGAGCGTCCGGGCGGTCGGCGTGAGGTGGTAGCGGTCCCCGTCCGGAGCCCCCCAGACGCGGGCGGTCCCGCCGGTCGGGAGCGAGCGCTCCGATCGGACCCGCGCGTTCGGGGGGAGCCGCCCGGAGACCCGCGCCCTGGAGATCGTCGGGCCGACGAACGGGTCCAGCGCCCGTTCGTAGGGATCCGGTTCACCGGTCTCCGCGCGAGTTCCCGTCTCGGATCCGGCACGCGCGGCCAGTTCAGCGAGGCCGCACTCGGCCGCGATCCGGGCGACGGCGCCGGCGCGTCCGGTGGCGGTGTGGGCCGCAGCGAGCGGGTCGCGGCGAGCGCGGTCGGCCAGCGCCGCGTCGTGGAACGCGGCGCGCTCGACGAAGCGGCCGGCGGCGACGAGCAGCGCCAGCGCCGCGTCGGCGTAGGTGCGCTCGCGGCCCGCGTGTCGCGTTCGGACAACGTCGACGTCGCGTTCGACGAGGGCGTCGACGACGGTGGCGCGGCACGCCGGCCGGGTCTCGAGTCGGCCCCGACCGGGGCAGTCGTCGGCGTCGACGACGAGCACCCGCCGGTCGGCGAGCCCGAGCCCCGTGGGCGTCTCGACGGCGACCGAACACCGACAGTCTCCGCCGTTCGAAGCCGCATCCGTCTCCGGTGACGCGTTACTACCGGACCGGTCGGCGCGGCCGGTCAGAGCGGCCACGTCGGGGAGCCGAAAGCCGTTCGCGTCGGGGAGCAGCGAGTCGAGGTGTCGCGACATACGGCGGGTGGCCCCGTTCCGGTATATAAACCATCGCCCGATCAGGCGGCGCCCGCGGCCGAGACCACGATGACGGGACCGCCGGCGTCCGCGTCCGCGACCAGCGCGAGCGAGACCGTCCGTCGCCCGCCGCCGCGGAACACCACCGGGCCCGACGGCGTCCGCACGGGAACGGGCAGCGAGAGCGCGCGGAGGCGGGTCGGCGACGACGGCAGCGCGTACGCGACCACCGACCGGTTCCCGGGGCCGCCGGGTCGCCCGCCGACCGCGACGAACGCCGGGCTGGCCGTCGTCCACGACGCTCGCGGAAACGCGAACGCGACGCCCCGCGTCGCCGCTCGATCGTGGCTGGGAGCCGCGTCGCTGGTCGCCGCGAGCGCCCGCCCCGCGCGGTCCAGCCGGTCGCCGAACGCCTCGAGATCGGCGGCCGTACGGGTCGCCCGCGCATCGTCGACCGCCGGGACGGCCGCGGCCAGCGTCGCGACCGCGAGCGCCGCGGCGACGACCAGCCGGATCACCGCAGCACGCCGCGCAGCCGAGCCGCGAGGCCCTCGCTGTCGGGGTCGGAGTCGTCTCCCCTCGTCGGAGCCGACGAGTCCGCCGGGGCCTCCGTCGTCGGTGTCGTTGTCGACGCCGATCCGTCGAACTCTCCCCGGTCCGCGGCTCGACGATCGCTGGACTGCTCCCGGGTCGCCTGCGCGGGGAGCGACTCGTCGTCCGAGGGGATCAGCCGCTCGCGCACTACGCCCGGATCGTCCGCGCCGAACTCGCGTTCGAGCGCTTCGGCCTTCGCGAGCGCGATCGACGCGCGGCGCTCGACCGCCCGGTCGACGGCCTCGACGCCGCCGAGGAGGGCGCGGAGCGCGTCGAGTTCCGACTCGAGCGACGCGACGCGGCGCTCCAGCCGGTCCAGTCGGTCGACCCGCGCTTCAGCGTCGTCGGCGTCGTCTCTCACGCTCGGATCGCGCCGCGGCTCCGGATCGGACTCCGAGGTCGCGGCCGTCGAATCGGCTTCCATACCCCGGGTGGTCCCGGCTTCCGATATAAACCGTCGGGCGGAGAACCGGGCGACGGCATCGGAGGGAGATTCCGGAATCCGGACGAGGCGAACGTTGAAGAGTCGTCTCGCCGATGTGGCGAGTATGAAGTCCGTCCTGATCGGCGTCGGCCAGGCCGGCGGGAAACTCGCCCGCGAACTGGTCGCCTACGACGAGCGGATGGGGTTCGGCTCCATCCGCGGCGCGGTCGGCGTCAACACCGCCGAGACAGACCTCCAGGATCTCCCCTTCGAGACCGTCCTCGTCGGCCAGGATCGGGTGAAGGGCCACGGCGTCGGCGGCGACAACGAACTCGGCGCCGAGGTGATGCAGTCCGACACGCAGGAGGTACTCGCGGCGCTCGACGGCCGCGTGACCGCCGGGACCGAGTCGATCTTCGTGATCGCGGGGCTCGGCGGCGGCACCGGCAGCGGCGGCGCGCCGGTGCTGGCGAAGGAACTCAAACGCATCTACGACGTCCCCGTCTACGGCCTCGGCGTCCTCCCCGGGAAGGACGAGGGCGCGATGTACCAGGTGAACGCCGGCCGGTCCCTGAAGACGTTCACGCGCGAGGCCGACGCCCTCCTGCTCGTCGACAACGACGCCTTCCGCTCGGCCGGCGAGAGCGTCACCGAGGGCTACGATTCGATCAACCAGGAGATCGCCCAGCGGATCGGCCTCCTTTTGGCATCGGGCGAGGCGGTCGACGGCGTCGCCGAGAGCGTCGTCGACTCCTCGGAGATCATCAACACGCTCCGTTCGGGCGGCATCGCCGCGCTCGGGTACGCCTCCGCGGAGGCGGCGCCCGAGGCCGAAGAGAACATCAACGCCGTGATGAGCACGACCCGTCGGGCCCTCCTCACCGGGTCGAGCCTCCCGGACGCGACCGACGCCGACGCCGCGCTCCTGATCGTCGCCGGCGACCAGGACGCCATCCCGCGGAAGGGCGTCGAGCGCGCGCGCCGCTGGGTGGAAGAGGAGACCGGCAGCCTCCAGGTCCGCGGCGGCGACTTCCCCCTCTCGAGCGGGCGGCTCGCCACGCTCGTGCTCCTGAGCGGCGTCGAGCGCTCCGACCGACTGGAGGCGTTCCTCCAGCGGGCGAAGGACGCACAGGACGCCGACGCCGAACAGGCGGCCGAGCGGGCCGATCCGGCGGAGCAGTGGACGAACGACGACCTCGACGACCTGCTGTGAGCGGCTAAGCGGAGAACTCGGGGGCTGGAATCTCGGCAGCGACTACTGCTGGAGGAGGCTCGCCCCGTCGAGGTCGGTGCGGGCGTACTCGACGTCCATCAGGTCGAGGATCGTCGGCGCGATGTCGTAGAGGTCCGCGTCCTCGATCTCGGCGCCGGGGTCGTCGACGAACAGCGTCGCGTCGTCGAAGCTGTGCATCCCGTTCCGCGGCCCGGTGCCGAAGACCTCCTCGCTGCCTTTGAACCCCGACTTCAGGTCGAAGCCGTGGTTCGGGACGACGACGAGGTCGGGCGCGATGTCGTCGTGGTCGCCGCGGAAGGCGTCTTCCTTCTCGACGACGCGGTCGGCGACCTTCGTCCCGTCGGGGCCCTCGAGCGCCTCCAGTTCGGCCTTGAGCTCCGCGCGGACCTCCTCGTACTCGTCCTGCGGGACGCTCCCGCGGGGTTCGCGGCCCTCGAGGTTGATGTAGAAGCGGCCGGGGATCAGCGAGTACGCGCGGGTGTCGTCGGAGATGTCGCCGAGTTCCTCGTGGTCGTCGTCCTCGTAGGAGAGCCAGCCCCGCTCTTCGAGCCAGGCGTTGCAGTGGACCTCGTAGTCGAGCGAGGTGAAGCCGTGGTCGGAGGCGACCACGAGCGTGACGTCGTCCGGCAGCGACTTCCGGATCCCGCCGACGTAGTCGTCGACCTTCTCGTAGAACTCGAGGAACGCCTCCTTGTTCTCGCCGTCGCGCTCGTAGTCCCTGAAGAGGAAGTGGTTCACCCGGTCGGTCGTCATGAACACGCCGAAGAAGAGGTCCCAGTCGTCGCGGTCGATGACGTTCCGGAAGGCCTCGTAGCGGCGGTCGAGCGTCTCGTGGGCGTTCTCGACGAACTCGGTCTTGTCGTCGTCGTGGCCGAGCTTGGCGTTGACGTCGATCCGGTAGCCCAGGTCGTCGAGCTCGTCGCGGAACTCGTCGGGGAGGGCGGCCTTGTCGACGCCCGGCGAGAGGAAGCCCGAGACCATCCGCTGGACGTTTCGCTGGGGCGGGAACGTCACGGGGACGTTCAGCACGCTCGCCTGGCGGCCGGCGTCGGTGACGCGGTCCCAGAGCCGCGTCGCCTGCACGTCCCGGCCCATCGGGACGTAGGTGTCGTAGGAGCCGTTTTCCCTGTCCTGGAAGCCGTAAACGCCGGTCTCTCCGGGATTCACGCCCGTCGTGAGCGCGGGCCAGCACGCGGAGGACTCCGGCGGGACGATGCTCTCGATCTCGCCCGCGCTGCCCTCCTCGGCGAGGGCGGCGAAGTTCGGAAATCGGTCCGGGTTGTCGGAGAGAAGACTAAACGGCACGCCGTCGATGCCGACGAACGCGACGCGCGGGTGGTCCTCCCCGCGCAGCCGATCGAACAATCCCATATCGGTCGTATTCCGACGGTAGTCATAAGTATGTTCGTCTCTCGGCGGCGATCTGCCGCCGTCTGCGACGGAGCGACGGAGTCCCGGTCGGCGAAGGAGCGAAGTACGCGCCGCCGCAAGAGGCGACAAGAGCCGTGAAGGAGTTCGAACGGAAACAGCTGTTGGAGCGGGTCAACCGCGAGGCCGCGACCGTCGGCGCGGACATCCCGGAGACGATCGACGTCCAGGGCGAGGAGATCGACCTCCGCGACTTCGTCTTCGAGATCAAGCGCCGCGACACGGTCCCGCCGGGCGAGCGCGACCGGGTCGAACGGGCGAAGAAGAACCTCCGTCGGGAGCGACTCCAGCGCCTCCAGCGGATCGAGGACGGCGAGATCCCATACGAGAAGGGCGAGGAGCTCGCCGAGAGCGTCGTCGGGATCGACCGCGCGCTCAACGCGCTCGAACAGCTGGAGCCGGCGGATCTCCAGCGAGAGGCCGACGCGCAGGAGGCCACCGACCGGAAGCGCTGGATGACGTTCCTGAAGAAGGCGCTCGGCCGCGACGACGCGGGCGGGTCGGGCAGGAGGCGGCCGTGAGCCGGAACGCCGAGGTCGCCTCGCGCCTGGAGGAGTTCGCCGACCTCCTCGAAGCGGACGGCGTCGAGTACAAGCCGAACGTCTACCGGCGGGCCGCGGAGAACATCCGCGAGCACCCCGAGCCGATCGAGGCGCTGGCGGCCGAGGGCGCCGAGGCGGTCGAGGAGATCGACGGCGTCGGCGACGCGATCTCCTCCAAGGTCGTCGAGTACGTCGAGACCGGCGAGATCGAGGAGCTGAACGAACTCCGCGAGGAGCTTCCCGTCGACATCGAGGCGCTCACGCGCGTCGAGGGCGTCGGGCCGAAGACCGTCGGCACGCTCTACGAGGAACTGGGCATCACCACGCTCGACGGGCTGGCGGAGGCGGCCGAAGCCGGCGAGATCCGGGAGGTGAAGGGATTCGGCCCCAAGACGGAGGAGAACATCCGCGAGAACGTCGACTTCGCCCGGCAGGCCCAGGAGCGCGAGCGCCTCGGCGACGCGCGGCCCCTCGCCGACGACGCGCTCGCGTACCTCCGCGACGCCGACGCCGTCGCCGAAGCGGAGGTCGCGGGGTCGATCCGGCGGTGGCGCGACACCGTCGGCGACGTCGACGTGCTCGTCGCCAGCGAGTCGGGCGAGCGCGTCGTCGACGCGTTCACCGAGTGGTCGACGCTGACCGGCGTCATCGAGGCCGGCGAGCACAAGGCCAGCGGGCGGGCCGGCGACGTCCGGATCGACCTCCGGGTCGTCTCCGAATCCGAGTTCGGCTCGGCGCTCCAGTACTTCACCGGGAGCAAAGAGCACAACGTCGCCCTCCGGAACGTCGCGATCGACCGCGACCTGAAGATGAACGAGTACGGCGTCTTCGACGTTTCCGAGGTGGAGGACCCCGACGCCGGCCAGCGCGTCGGCGAGCGAGTCGCCGGCGAGACGGAGGAATCGATGTACGCGGCGCTGGACCTCCCGTGGATCCCGCCCGAGATCCGCGAGGGGACCGGCGAGATCGAGACCGCCCGGGAGGACGATCTCCCGGACCTGCTCGAGGAGGGCGATCTCCGCGGCGACCTCCACACCCACACCGACTGGTCCGACGGGCGCAGCAGCGTAGCCGAGATGGCCGCGGCCGCCGTCGACCGCGGCTACGACTACTACGCCGTGACCGACCACGCGACCGGGCCGGGGATGGTCGGCGGCGTCGGCCTCTCGGACGACGACCTTCGGGAGCAGCGGGGCGCGATCGAGGCCGCCCGCGAGGACCTCGACGGCGACCTCACGCTCCTCCACGGCGTTGAGACGAACATCGACAGCGAGGGCGGCCTCTCGACCGGCGACGACGTCCTCGACGAACTTGACGTCGTCGTCGCCTCCCCGCACGCCGCGCTCGGTCAGGATCGGGAGACGGCCACAGAGCGGTTCGTCCGCGCGGTCGAACACCCGAGCGTCGATATCCTCGGCCATCCGACGGGCCGACTCATCAACGAGCGCGAGGGCCTGGAGTTCGACGTCGAGCGGGTCGCCGCCGCGGCGGCTGACGCGGGGACGGCCATCGAGATCAACGCCGATCCCGCGCGGCTGGATCTGCGCGGCGAGCTCGCCCGCGTCGCCGTCGAGGCCGGCGCGACGATCGCGATCGACACCGACGCCCACGCGCCGGGCGCGCTCGACTACGCGCGCTACGGCGTACACACGGCCCGGCGCGGGTGGTGCGAGCGCGACGAGGTGCTGAACGCCCGGGCCGTGGACGAGCTGCGATCGTTCCTCCACTGAGCGCCGATGACCGAAGAAGCGGACCCGGATCGATCCGAGACGGACCGACCGGCGACGGACCGTTCGGACCGGCTCCTCCTCGACGCGATGCTCGGCAAGCTCACCACCTACCTCCGGATGTGCGGCTACGACGCCGCGTACGTCCTCGAAGGGGACGGCGGAGAGCGGGACTCCGACCCGGGCGACGGCGAGATCGCCGCGACGGTCCGCACGTCAGACCGGACGCTCCTCACCCGCGACGGGGACCTCGCGGCGCGCGTCGACGACGCGGTGCGTCTGGAATCCAAGGACGTCCGCGAGCAACTCGAAGAACTCCGCGACGCCGGCTACGACCTCTCGCTTTCCGACCGACCGAGTCGCTGCGCGGCCTGCAACGGCGAACTCCGCGCGGTCGACGCCGACGAGCCGCTGCCGTCGTACGCGCCCGATCCGTCCGAGACCGACTGCTGGCGCTGTCGGGACTGCGGGCAGATCTTCTGGAAGGGGAGCCACTGGGACGACGTCAGGGAGACGCTGGGGGAGCTGTGAAAAGGGGACGCTACCGCCGGCGCGTCGGCCGCGAGGTCCACTCCTCGCAGGCGTCCATATCGTCCATCAGTTCCTCGTGGGCGCCGCAGTACGGCTGGATCCCCTCCTCGGTCCGGACGTACTCGAAGTGCGCGCAGTTGCCGCAGTAGGTGTCGCTCGCGTCGAGGTCGCGGCTGTCGCTCTTCTGTCGGCCGTCAGGTGACTGGGACTGGGGCTGCGTCGTCGACTCGTCCAGCGGCGAGGAGATCGACTCCGCCTCGGTGCCCCCGTCGGAGGCCGTCCCGGCCGAGCCCGAGGAACCGGAGCCGCCGCGGCCGCCGGTCTGGGTCTCGACCTCCCCGTCGGGCGTCCCGCCGAAGAAGCCGATGCCGCCGAGGCCGCCCCGGGAGCGCTCGACGGGCACGTAGCGCGTCTCGCTCTTGCGCGTGACGTTCACGGTGGCAGTGCCACCGGGGTCGTTGCGTGTCTTGAAGTTCGCGACACCGACGAACAGGCACCAGAAGGTGACGATCGCACCGAGGAAGTAGACGCCGACGGTCATGAGCGTCAGGTCCGGCTTCCCCGCGCCGCAGAGCGATCCCGACCACCGGCACGGGTAGGCGTGCGTGAAGAGCGCGACGCCGACGACGGCGATGCCGGCGCCGACGACCGCCGCGGCCTTGGTGAGCCGCCCCGACGGGAGCACGGCGAAGATGCCGAGGAACACCGCGGGGACGCCGACGCCCGCGAGCACGCCGCCGAGCTGGCGCTTCGCCGTCAGCGCGGCCGGGTCCGTCCCGTAGAGGACGTCCGTCGTCGCGATCACGATTCCGGTCACCACGAGGAGCGCGCCGGCGAGGAAGAGCCCCAGCCCGAAGAGTAGTCGCCGGAGGCTCGCCCCCGATTGCTTCCCCCTGTAGACCTCCGAGAGACTGGGCATAGTGGCCATTCGTGTCCACCACACAAAACGATGCGTCAGACGGACGCACGACGATCGCCGAATCCGGCCGCGGTTCGGGATCGTATCGGAGCGTGCCCGCGGCTCCGTTTTCGCTGCGAGCGGGCGTGTCGAAGGGATTAATGTCGAGGGTGGCCAACCGCGGCGTATGGCAGACGAGGAGGAATCCGACGGTCCCGTCGTCGAGCTCGGCGAGGAGACGCCCGTCGAGGGACAGCCGCTCGCGCGGGTCGCCGCGCGCCTCACCTGGCCCCACGAGAAGAGCCGGATCGAAGAGCAAGAGGGAGACAGCGTCATCCGCACGCCGTCGGGGCCCCAGCAGCTCTCGGACGTCCTCGACGAGGTCGACGAGACGTACTTCGACACCCGGCAGACCTTCGTGAATCACGTCAAAGACGCCGTCGGCGACGGTCCGGTCCAGACGGAATAGCCCCCACACACGGTGTCCGTCCACGCCCGCCTCCGCGACGCCGCCGCCGAGTCGACGTGGCTCCAGCGGTCGGTCGTCGTCGGCCTCGCGCTCTCGATCGCGTGGAGCTCGTGGTCGGTACCGCCATCCGATCTCACCGCGCGCGTCGTCCGCGACGTCGTCGTCTTTCTCGTGATCCCCGCGGGGCTGGCGGCCACCCACGGCCGCGACCTCGGGTTCCACGTCGACCGGCGCGCCCTCCGCGACACGCTCGCACTCGCGGCGTTCGTCTTCCCCTTCTACCTCGTGGGCGCGTCGCTTCCGAGCATCCGCGCGTACTACCCGATGTGGGAGACTTCGACGGCGCTCGCGGAGTTCCTCCCGCATACGATCCAGCAGCTGCTCGTCGTCGTCGCCGCCGAGACGTATTATCGTGGATTGCTCTGCGTCGGCGTCAGCGACGAGTTCGGCTTCAAGAGCGTCTTCATCAGCCCCGTCGTGTACGCCCTCCACCACGTCGGCAAGCCGCCGATCGAACTGCTGCTCTCGGGGCCGACCGACGTCCTCTTCGGCGCGGTCGACTACCACAGCCAGTCGCTGCTCCCCTCGATCGTCGCCCACGGCCTGGGGCTCACGCTCCTGGACTGGCTGACGCTTCACGACCCGGTCGTCCCGCCCGAGCTGGTGCTCTCGGCGCTCCGGTGGCTCCCCGTGCCGCTGTGAGCGACGGAGCGTCCGCGAGAAACGTCGGGTCTCGTGTACCGCGAAGCGTCGTCAGTAGCTGCTGATACTGTCGGACAGAA
>JBDGUM010000039.1:0-12459 GCA_042215855.1 Halobellus sp.
CCGAACGTCACCCCCGGTGACGGCGTTCGGCGGTACGAGACGAGAGTAATCACTAGACGGGGCGCCGTGAGTGGGACGCCCTCCCGAACGCCCGCCGCATCGTGTGGTTCTTCAGTGGCCGCTCGCACCTCGGGGTATGGGATTCGGAAGCTACGACGAGTCCGAACAGCAGGACGCGAACGCCAACGAGGAGACGGACGGCGAGGCCCTCAACGTCCACGAGCACGACCACGACGGCGACGTCGCTGTCGAGTCCGACGTCGACACCGACGACCTCGTCGACCGACTCGGCGAGATGCGCGAGGAGTAGGCGGCTACGCCGACCCCGCGTTCTCGCGGAAGCCCTCGACGATCTCGACGCCCGAGGACGCGCCGATGCGCTCGGCGCCCGCATCGAGCATCGCTTTCGCTTCCTCGTAGGAGCCGATGCCGCCGCTGGCCTTGACCGGGAGGTACTCCGCCATCAGTTCGACGTCCGCGACGGTCGCGCCGCCGTCGGCGAAGCCCGTCGAGGTCTTCACGAAGTCGGCGCCGGCGTCGACGGCGGCCTCGCAGGCGCGGCGCTTCTCCGCGTCGGTGAGGAGCGCGGTCTCGATGATCACCTTCACCGGGATCGGGACCGCGGCGACGACCTCCGCGACGTCCTTTCGGACCCCTTCGTCGTCGCCGGCCTTCAGCCGGCCGACGTTGATCACCATATCCAGTTCGTCGGCGCCGGTCTGCCAGGCGTCGACCGCCTCGCCGTGCTTGGCCGCCGTCGAGTGTTGCCCGTGCGGGAAGCCGATCACGGTCGCGAGCCTGACGTCGGGCGCGTACTCGACCGCCTCGGCGACGTAACACGGCGGGATGCAGGCGTTCATTCCGTACTCCCGGGCCTCCTCGAGGACCCGTTCGACGTCTTCGACGGTCGTGGCCGGCCCCAACACCGTGTGGTCGATGTGGCTGGCGAACTCGGCGCGATCCATACCCGGTAGTTCGGCACCCAGCGAGAAAAGCCACGTGGTGCTGTCGGTCGGTTTTCCAACCCGACTTCGGCCTGGTTCCGACTCCGATTCCGACTCACAATGACTACAGTAGCGTTTGCAACTGAGTACGCATCCGATCGCACACCGTCGTGCGATCGAGCGAGCGAAGACTTGCAAGCGCTACTATAGTCTCACTGTTTGCCGGTGATCGCCACCCGCGTTCACGGTGATCTCCGATAAGAGACGAGAGTGATCAGTGTCAGTCGCCGTCTCCCTCGACGTCCGCCGTACGGAGGTACTCCTCCAGGAGGGACGGGAAGTGACTCCCCCGGACGTACCGGAGGCCGAACTCGTCGGCCCAGGCGATGATGCCCCGGTCCTCGGTGACGACGCCGGCGTCGAGTTCCCGCGCGAGGACGAGCAGGTCGAAGTCCTCCCGGGAGTCGAGGACGCCCTGACGGAGCGCCCGCCGGTAGTTGTCCCGCATCTTCGAGAGGACCTCGTCGGCCTCGGTCACGTACTCGTCGCCGCCCTGGGCCAGCTCCTCGGGGTCGAGCTGTTCGACCTCGCGGATCGCCTTCTCGGAGACGCGGAGCCCCCGGTCCACGCGGTCGCTCATCTCGTCGATGAACTCGTAGACGATGTCGGCCGGGATCGTGATCCCGTATCGGTCGGGGCTCTTCCGGACCACCCAGGTGTCGAGCCGCGAGAAGACCTCCTCGTCGACGTCGCGGTCGCGGAGCATCGTCGAGAGCTCGTCGTGGATCGAGGGGGGCATATAACAGGAGATGTTGAGCTCGAGCCTGGCGGTCGCGATGCGGTCCAGGAGTCTGAGGACCGCGTCTTCGAGCGACTCGTCGTCCCTCCGGATCTCCTCGGTGATGAAGAGCGACGTGTCGAGGACGAACTGCTGGCGCGGGAAGTCACTCATATGCGGGGCTTCGTGAGACAGCGTTAAAATCCTCCCGCGGGCTAATGACTAGTCTCACTGTGTGCCGGTGATCGCCATCCACGTTCACGGCGATCACCGGTAAGAGACGAGACTAGTCATTGGGCCTCCCCGACGCTTTTCACCCGCTACGACCTCGGTGTCGGTATGGAAGAGCGGTTCTTCGATCGGCTCGATTCGACCGCGGACGACTCCGGCGAGCTCTTCGAGCACTTCGAGCGCCGATCCGAGCGGGGACGCACGTACCACGTCCTCCCGGACGCCCGCCACGGCGTCGAGCGCGGCACCGCGGTCTTCCCCGAGGCCGACGCCGTCGTCCGCGGGTACCCCTCGGTGCCGCGGGTGCTCGTCCTCGACGCCGGCGTCCGTTCGTTCTTCGACGCGGATGCGACAGTCGCGATCGAGGAGAAGCTCGACGGCTTCAACGTCCGTATCGCCGATGTCGGCGACCCCGTGGCTCTCACACGCAGCGGCTACATTTGCCCGTACACGACCGCCCGCGCCCGGGAGCGGCTCCCGCTTTCGACGTTCTTCGACGAGCACCCCGAGAAGACGCTCTGTGCCGAACTGATCGGCCCCGAGACCCCCTACACCACCCACGACTACGACGAAGTGGACTCCCACGAGTTCCGCGTGTTCGGCGTCCGCGACCGCGAGTCCGGGACGCCGCTCCCCGTGGACGAGCGTCGGGAGCTCTGCGAGGAGTACGGACTCGCCCAGCCCGAGCTGTTCGCCCGCTGTGAGCCCGACGCGGCCGTCGATCGCGCCCGGGACGCCATCGATGACCTCGACTCCGCGGGCCGCGAGGGGATCGTGTTGAAGACGAGCGACGCCGAGTCGATGGTGAAGTACACCACCGAGTCACAGCACCACGCGGAGCTCGCGTCGGCGTTCTCGCTCCCCTTCGAGTACGGCCGCGACTTCGTCTTCTCGCGGGTGATCCGGGAGGCGTTCCAGGCCGCCGAGTTCGACGAGGCCGACGGGCGGCGCCGGGAGCGCGCCCGCGACCTCGGCGAGTCGATCCTGCTCCCGATGGTCGAGGCGATCGAGGACGTGGCCGACGGCGAGACCGTCGGCGAGCGACAGACCGTCCGCGGGGATCCCGAGTCCATCGACGCGCTCTTCGCGTACCTCCGGAGCCAGGGGCTCACCCTCGAGATCGAGTCCGACCGGCGCGAGGACGGGACGCGCATCGCGGAGTTCGTGAAGGTGAGCGAGGCGACGCGGGACCGGATCGAGCACTACCTGGCCGGCGGCACGCGCGACGAGTGAGCCGGTCGGACGGGAGCACGCGACGACGCGCTCCGGCTTCGGTACCGTTTTGCCCGCGGGAACGGACGCGGTGATATGGCGATACTCCCCGAGGGGTTCGCGCTCCCGCCGCCGGCGTACCTCCTCGCGCTCCTCGTCGCCGGCGGGCTCGTGGCGTGGGGACTGCGCCGTCGTCGCCCGCGCGTCACAGCTTCGCGAGTGCTCGCGCTCGCGCCGTGGATGGTGCTCGGATCGGCGCTCCACGTCCTCTACGTGATGGGGGCGCTCCCCGGCCCGATCCGACCCCTCGCCGGGACGCCCGCGGTGTACCTCAGCGTCGCGATCGTCGCCGGGGGATCCTGGCTCGCGATGGACGCCCGGCTCGACGGCTCGACCGTCGCCCGTGCGCTCGCGGCCATCGGCGGCGTTCTCGCGCTCGTCGCGGTGGGGGCCGTCCTCGCCGTCGGCGCCGCCGCGGGCACGCTCTCGCCCGTCCTGCCCGCCGGGGGCGTCGTCGTCGCGGTGGTCCTCACCGGCGTCGTCTGGGCGCTCCTGACGCGGGCGCTTCCGGCGGTGGCGCGGACGGGGACGCTCGGCGCCTTCGCCGTGTTCGCCCACACGCTGGACGGCGTCTCGACCGCCGTCGGCGTCGACCTGCTCGGCTTCGGCGAGCGGACGCCGCTGTCGCGGCTCGTGATCGAGTTCGCCGCCGGCCTCCCGACCGCGGAGGTGATCGGCGCGGGCTGGCTGTTCGTCCTCGTCAAGGTCGCGGTCGCGACGCTCGTGGTGTGGCTCTTCGCGGACCTGATCGAGGAGGACCCCACACAGGCGCAGTTGCTCCTGGGCTTCGTCGCGGCCGTCGGCCTCGGTCCGGCGGTGCACAACGTCCTGCTGTTCACGGTCTCGTCGCCCGCCTGATCCGGGCGTCCCTTCCCGCGACAGAGCGCTTTTGTGATCCGGGAGCGTCGTCTCGGGAGATGCCCCGAGTCATCTGCGCCGGCCACCTGAACTGGGACGTCACGCTCCGCGTGGACGCGCTGCCGTCGCCCGACGGGGAAGTGACCGTGGACTCGCGCCGATCCGGCGGCGGCGGGAGCGCGTCCAACGTCGCGAACGCGCTGTCGGAGCTCGCGGTCGACGCGTCGCTCCTCGGCAGCGTCGGCGACGACGAGCACGGCCACGTCGCCCGCGAGGAACTGGCCGCGAACGGGGTCGACGTCTCGAACGTCGTCGTGACCGACGAACTGGAGACCACGACGAAGTACATCG
Organism: Halobellus sp.; assembly: GCA_042215855.1. GTDB lineage: Archaea > Halobacteriota > Halobacteria > Halobacteriales > Haloferacaceae > Haloquadratum. The sequence continues at coordinate 4,435 of JBDGUM010000039.1, forward strand.
TCGTCGAGCCGGCCGGGGAGGTGATGGTGCTCGGCTGCCCCGGCGCCAACGAGGCCTTCACCGCGGCCGATCTGTCCGAATCGGAACTCGCGGGGGCCGATCACCTCCATATGACGAGCCAGGACCCGGAGACGGCCCGGCAGCTGGCCGAGCGGGCGCGTGTCCACGACGTGCCGGTCAGCTTCGACCCCGGACGGCGGATCGACGACCGCGAGTACGGCCCCGCGCTCACGACCGTCGACTACCTGTTCCTCAACGACCGCGAGGCCGCGCTCGCGCTCGACGCGTTCGACCTCACCGACCAGACGCTCGTCCTGAAGCACGGTCCCGAGGGCGCGGAGATCCGCCGGGGGCGCGAGCGCACGGCGCACCCCGGGTACCCCATCGACGCGGTCGACACCACCGGCGCGGGCGACGCCTTCGCCGCGGGGTTCATCGCCGCGCTCGTCGATGGGGACGCCGACGAACGGGCGCTCGCGGTGGGTAACGCCTGCGGCGCGATCGCCGCGAAAGCCCCCGGCGCGCGGACGTCCCTCTCCTGGGACGACGTCCGGGCGTTCATCGGCGAGTGATACGTTCGGACAGAAGTCCGTGAACTATAGTAGCGTTTGCAAGTCTTCACTCACTCGATCGCACGACGGCGTGCGATCGGATGAGCAATCAGTTGCAAACGCTACTATATCTCGGCACCCCGTGGTGCCGATGAGATTCACATAGTTCTGCCCGACAGTACGAGGGACGACCCCGATAGACGGTAGCGGACCGAGGGCCGAGGGAGTGCAACGCGGCACGCCGGAGGCGACCGTCTCCCGAAGCGGAGCGCTTTTGCGTCCGGGACGAAAGTGGAAACAACCGTGTCGATTCCACTAGCCCTCGTGGTCGGCGGGACGCCCGTCGTCGGGTTCGTGCTCCTCTGTGCGGTCTGCGGGCTGCTCGGGGCGCTCGTGATGGACGTGCCGATGGCCAACCAGGAGCACGGATACATGCCGGCGTACGTCGCCGCGAGCACGCTCTTGCGGAGAGCACCGGGAGAAGTGTCCTTCCCGGCCGCGCTCGTCCTCCACCACGTCACCGGGGCCGTCGCCGGCGGCCTCTACGCCACGGTGTATCTGGCGTTCGGGCTCGCCGCGGTCACCCTCGCGGTGCCGGGCATCCCGCTCGGGGGCGTCGCCGCGGTGCCGCACGCCCTCGCGACTGTCCTCGTCTCGGGGTTCATCTACGCCTTCTTCGCGCACCTGGTGCTCCCGCGGGCCGGCCGGCGGATCTACGAGGAGCGCGCGACGGCCGTCCGGGGCCAGTGGCTCCGCTCGACGGTCGTCTTCGGGGTCGTCCTGGGAGTGACCGTGCCCGCGGCGACGACGCTGCTCTGATACTGACTATAGTAGCGTTTGCCGGTGATCGCCACCCACGTTCACGGTGATCACCGGGAAGAGACGAGACTAGTCATCATGATACCGGTCGATCTCACGAGTCGAGCGTGTCGCGACCGGTCCCCGAATCGACCGGGTCGTTTTTCACCGTCTCCCGTGAGGATCCAGTATGGCGAAGCAACCCCACCTCCTGATCGAGTCGGGGGACGTCCACGGGACCGCGCTCATCCCCGGCGACCCCGGCCGGGTCGACCGGATCGCGAGCCAGTGCGAGGACGCGGAGACGGTCGCAGAGAACCGCGAGTACAAGGTCGTGAACGCGACCTACGAGGGCGTTCCGCTGACGATCTGCTCGACCGGCATCGGCTGCCCGTCGGCCGCCATCGCCGTCGAGGAGCTCTCGGCGGTCGGCGCCGAGACGCTGATCCGCGTCGGCACGACCGGCGCGCTCCAGCGCGGGATCGAGATCGGCGACATGGTGGTCGCCACCGGCGCCGCGAAGGAGGAGGGCACCTCCAAGCGCTACGAGGACAGCGTGATCCCCGCGGTCCCCGACTACGACGTGCTCTCGGCGCTCGTCGATTCGGCGGAGGCGAACGGCGAGGACGTCCACGTCGGCCCGATCGTCTCCGACGACGCGTTCTACAACGAGAACGACGCGTACGTCGACGAGTGGGAGGCGGCGAACCTGCTCGCGATCGAGATGGAGGCCGCTGCGGTGTTCTCGCTGGCGCGTCGGAAAGGACTCGCGGCGGGCGCCATCTGCACCGTCGACGGCAACCTCGTCGAGGGAACCCAGAAGGGCGCCGACTCCGACTCCGAACTCCCGGAGAAGGCGAAGAACAACGTCGAGCGCGCGATTTCACTCACGCTCGACGCGGTCGTCGACCTCGCGTAGGCGATGCGCGGGGAGCGACTCTTCGACGCGGCCGCAGAACGCCTCGCCGCGGCGCGGAGTCGCGTCCGGCGGATCGAACGCCGGGAGCTCTCGGAATTTCGGCGCTGGATCCAGAACACCGACAATCTGCTTCACCTCTCGATCGTCCTCTTCGTCCCGGTCGTCATCGGGATCGTCACGTACCTCTCGAATCACGTCCAGACGCTGTCGTTCCTGCTCTTCCCGCCGCTGGCCTCGGGGACGTACACGCTCTTTTCGGACCCCGACGGCCGACACGCCGATCCCCTCCGCTTCGTCGCGAGCCTGAGCTCGGGCGCGCTTTGCGGGCTGGCGGCCTACGAGACGGCGAGGTGGCTGTACGGCCGAGCCGGTGGGGCCTTCGTCCACCCCGAGAGCGCCGCGCTCGCCATCTTCCTCACCGGGCTCGTGACGTGGGCGGCCCACGTCGAGGCGCCGTCGGCCTTCTCGACGGCGCTGCTCGCGCTCGTCACCGGCGACGTCGACCCCGTCACCTACGTGGTCAGCATCTTCCTCGCGGCGTCGTTCGTGGCCGGCGTGTTCGTCGTCTGGCGGAAGACCTTCTACGAGAAGCGCGCGGAGTACCTCTACGAGACGGTCCACGGCGACGACCACGTGCTCGTCCCGATGCGCGGCGAGACCGCCGAGCGGACCGCGCTGTTCGGCGCGCGGCTCGCCGCGGCCCACGAGGCGGGCAAGGTGGTCCTGTTGGACATCGTCCCCGAGGACGTGGCGGACGCGTTCGATCCGGAGGATCCCTCCCCGTTCCGCGAGTCGGTCGTTGAGCCGAACAGGGGCGACGGCGCCGACTTCGGGGCGATCGACGGCGACGGAGAAGCCGACCCAGGCGACGGGGGCGACGGCGAGGAACCGGACGCGAGCGCGATGCCGATGCGCGAGACCGTCCAGCGGCTGGAACGCTGCGCCGCGAACGTCCACACCCGCGTCGGCGTCCCCTGCGAGGTCGTCGTCGTCTCGGGCGATCCGGTCACCGCGACGATGGAGGCCGCGCGGGACGCCAACTGCGACCTCGTCGTCACGCCGTACGAGGAAGATCGGGGAACGCTGTCGTCGTACGTCCGGGGCATCTTCGCGGGCGAACTCGACGCGGTCGCTTTCCGGTCGGTGCGAGACCAGCGCCGGTGGGACCGGGTACTGGTGCTCGTGGCCCGCCCGGGCGACGTCGCCCACGGGATGATCGACTTCGCGACGCGGCTGACCGGGGACCGCGGAACCGTGAGCGTCACCACCTGCATCGGGAGCGAGGTCGAGCGCCGGACCGCCGAGACCCACCTGGACCACCTCGTCGAGACCGCCAGCGGCAACGTCGAGACCCGCGTGGCCCGCTCCGACGTCGACGACTTCATCGCGGCCAACGCCGGCAACTACGACCTGCTCGTCCTGGGATCCAGCGGGGAGCGCTCGCCCGCCTCGCGGTTCGTCTCCCCGCCGACGTTCCAGCGGCTCCAGGAACTGGAGTGCGACGTCGCGGTCTTCGACCCGGGACGGCCGTAGCGGCGGGGGCCGGAGACCGCCGACGCCCGGAGGGGACCGGCTACTCGCCGCGTCGGTCGGCGTTCCGACCCGTATCCCGCTCCGGTTCGGAACCGACGTCTCCATCGGCCGCATCGCCGACGGCGGCCGCGGCGGCTTCGAGGTCCTCTTCGGTCTGCGCCCCGAGCAGCCGCTCTTCGAGCGTCTCCGCGCCGTGGCCGCCACTGAGGGCCGACTCAGCGAGGAAGTGCGCGCCGAGGGTCGTCGGGCTGATGACGGTGTCGGCGCCGGCGCGCTTCAGCTTGTTCACGTTCTCCCGCTGGGTCGCGGCCGCGACGATCGTCACCTCGGGGTTGAGCTGGCGCGCGGTCAGGATCGCCAGCGCGTCCTCGGCGTCGTTGTTCGTCGCGGCGACGACGGCCTGGGCGACGTCGACCTTCCCCCGCTGTTGGGCCTCTTCGTCGCTCGGGTCGTCCGTGAGGACGGTGTACCCCCGGTCCGAGAGACGCCGCGCGCGCTCTTCGTCCGGCACGACGACGAGCACGTCGGCCTTCTCCGCCAGTTCTTCGAGAATCGGTTCCGTCAGGTCCCCGAAGCCGAGAACGAGGACGTGGTTGTCGAGTACGTCGAGTTGTTCTTCTGTCATACGTCCGAGTGCCTTCGAGAACTGCGCTTCGATCAGGGGCGTGAAGACGACCCCGAGCACCACCGCGAACGACGAGACCGTCACCAGGAGGACCGACAGCGCGAACAGTTTGCCCACCGCGGAGGTCGGGGTGATGTCGCCGTAGCCGACGGTGCTCCCGGTGACGAGCGAGAAGTAGAAGGCGTCGAGCAGAGTGTCGACGCTGTTGAAGTGCTCCTGGAGTGCGAAGGCCCCGGCCGTCCCGTAGCCCTGCGCCCCCGCCAGCGCCGCGAGCGACGCGATCTGCGTCGTCGACAGCGAGATCTCGCGGTCGAAGGTGCGGAAGTTCAGCCCCACGATGACGAGCGCGAGCACCGAGAGCGCGACGAGAGGGATCGACAGTCGGGAGGACTGCAGGAGCCCCTGGAGGCCGGTGATCGGGAAGAGGAACAGCGTCGCCCACCACGCGGTCCGGAGGCGTCGGCGGAGCCCGAAGGCGCACACGAGCAGGACGAAGCCGGTCAGCGTCCCCGTGAACGCGGTGATTTGCTTCACGACCCCCGGAACGAGGACGCCGAAGAAGAGGAAGTCCGCGGCGCCGCCCGTGCCGATGTTGGCGATCCCGGTCACGACCGAGACCGCGCCGACGACGAGCGTCAGCACGACGGAGGCGCGCGCACCGATCCAGTCCCGGGAGATCGCCATACGTTCTGCTTCACCCCGCGCGTCGACTTAAGAACTCGGCATCCGCTCGAAAGAGGTAAACTGCGGGGCCGAGAGGAGTGACCGATGGCGTCGCTCCCGATCGAAATCCTCTACGGGCTCTACCTCGGGGTGTTGACCGGCCTCGTCCCCGCGCTCATCGCGTGGCTGCTCGGATTCGGATTCAAGTACTTCACCGGGATCACGATCCCCGGGCTCGGGGTCGTCGCCCTCGGCGTCGCGATCGCGGGCCTCAACGGCGGCCTCCTGGCGCTCGCGGATCCGAGCCTGACGGGTTCAGCGAACCAGGCGCGGCTCACGGTCGCCCTGCTCGTCGTGCTGATGGGCACCCTCTACGCGCACGGGCAGGGCGACAAGATGGGCGCGTCGCTGCCGAAGCGACTCAGCCTGCGGAAGCTCACGAAGCGGACGCTCTCGGCGGACGTCGTCGAACTCGTCGGCGGCCGGGGACAGGTCCGCATCTCGGTCGTCGGCGACGTCGGCGACGTCGAGGGCTACCCGCCCCTGCCGGCGGGTCTCCGGGAGACGATCAGGGAGGAGACCTGGACGTTCCCGGCGGACCTGCCGCTCCCCGAACTGGAGTCGCGCGTCGAGGCCGCGCTCCGGACCGACCACGACCTCGTCGAGGTGTCAGTCACTCTCGACGAGCGCGGCCGGGCGAGCGTCGCGGCCGCGCCGCCCTCCAGCGGCCTCTCGAAGCACCTCGATCCCGGCCAGCGGGCCGTCTCCGTCGACGCCCTCGTGCCGACGGGGGCCGCGCGCGGCGACGAGGTGCTCGTCTGGGCCGACGGCGAGCGGTACGAGGCGACGGTCCTCGGCATCACCGCCGAGTCCGAGGAGAAAGACGAGAAGACCGACTCCGAAGCGGCGGACGGCGAGACCGAGTCGCCGCCGGCGGAGCCCGCCGCGCCGACCGCCAGGGGTGGGCGCGCCCGCGTCACCCTCGCGACGGACAGAGCGACCGCGACGTCGCTGCTCGGAGCCGACGACGTCCGACTGGCGGTCCGCTCCCGCGGGAGCCGCCGCGAGTTCGAACTCGTGGGGCTCCTCCGGCGGACCGGCAAGCGCTTCCGTCGGATCACCGTCCGCGAGGGAGCCGAGATCGTCGGCGCCACGCTCGGCGACGCCGCGGTCCGGGACGCCTACGGCGTCGCGGTGCTCGCCGTCCGCCACGGGGGATCGTGGGTGATCGCGCCGCGCGGCTCGCAGGCGATCGACGCCGGCGACGAGCTCGTCGTGGTCGGGAGCAAGAGCGACCTCGACGCCTTCGCGGGGGTGGTCGCGTGAGCCTTCCCTCCGTCTCGCTCCAGGTCGGCGGTGCGCTCTCGGAGGATCCGACGCTCGTCGACGCGGGGATCCGGGTGCTCGGACTGGCGGCGCTGGCGGCCGGCCTCGCCGCGGCCGCGGCGATCGCCTACCGGTGGTACACCCGCGAGGAGATCCCCGCCTGGCTCGCGACGCTCGTCGGCGCCGCCGGCGTCGCGCTGTACCTCAACGCGGTCGGCCTGTTCCAGCGCGCGGTCGGCACCGAAGCCACGGAGATCTTCGACCCGACGACCGTGCTCGTCAACGCGGTGACCCTCGGGGCCGCCGTCGTCGTCTCGCCCGCCGGCCGGGCCGTCGGCGACCGCCTCACTACGAGCGCCTTCGCGATCGCGGGGTCCCGCCAACTCGATACCGACGTGAGTCGGATCGTCAGCAGCGTCGGCCGCGTCCGCCCGATCGAACTCCCCGACGAGGTCGACGACGTCGACGACATCGAGGGCTACGACCCCGTCCGGACGGCGACGAAGGAGGAACTGGCCGGCAAGACGCTCCTGGTCCCGCGGCACCTCCGCGGCGACGCCCTCCGCGAGCGGGTCGTCGCGAGGATCAAGGAGGACTACGGCGTCGGCTACGTCGACCTGGAACTCGACGAGGACGGCGCCGTCACGCGGCTCGGGCTCGGTCGCCGGGTCGCCGGGATCGGAACCACGATCGCGCCCGGGTTCGCGGCCGTCGCGGTGCAGGCGGACCCCGGCGCGGGCGCGTCAGCGGGCGACGCGGTGCAACTGTGGCGCCGCGTCGATCCCGATCCCGGGAAAAACGGCGACACCGACGCGGAGGCGCCCGGAGTCGGGACGGCCGAACGCGTCGCGAGCGGCGAACTCCGCGCCGCGGGCGAGGACGTCGCGACGGTCATCCTCGACGAGGCCGACGCCGCCGGGCTGGATCCGGACGCGACGTATCGGCTGCTCACGCTCCCGACCGATCCCGGCGCCGAGCGGGAGTTCACCTCGCTCCTCCGCGCGGCCGACGAGACGATGGACGTCGTGACCGTCCAGGCGGGCAGCGACCTCGACGGGGCGACGCTCCGGGCCCTGGAGGCGACCGTCGCGGCCGTGCGTTCGGCGGGCGGCACGATCGAACCGATCCCGCCGCGGGGCCGGGAACTCGCCCCGGGCGACGACCTCTACCTGGTCGCCCGCCCCGAGCGCCTCCGCGAGATCGCGGCCCGCGCCAGCGCGCCGGCGGGCGACGCGGCCGGCCAGTAGCGGTGGCCCGCGTCGAGCCGGCGAGCCGCAACGTCCGGGCGGTCCACTGCGTAACGCTCAACTCGGCCGGGCCGCGAATGGAGGTATGGACACGGTCACCTGGCGGCTCTTCGCCGACCTCGCCGAGGTCGCTGACGGACGGGAACACGCGGTATCGATCGAGGCCGACGGCACGGTCGAAGACGCGCTCGCGGCTCTGCTCGAGGGGAGAGCCGACCTCCGGGAGCGGATCTTCGCGGAGGACGACCTCGCGGACGACGTGAACCTGATGCGGAACGGCTCCCCGACGTCGCTGTCGGAGTCCGTCGACGACGGCGACGAACTGGCGATGTTCCCGCCGGTGACCGGCGGGCGCTGATACTG
>JBDGUM010000040.1:0-12426 GCA_042215855.1 Halobellus sp.
TCGATCTCGTCGTAGCCGGTCAGCTTCTCGGTGATCCCGTACTTCACGACGGCGTCGTCGCGGGCGAAGAACGGGTACAGCGGGTCTCCCGCGCGGAGCGCGTCGTAGTACGCGCGGATGCGCTCGGCGGCGGTCCGTGCAGTAGTCATCGGGCTCTGACCCCTCAGAACGCCCGCAGGTCTTCGAGGACGGCCTCGGCGGCGCCGGAGTCGATGCTCTCGCGGGCCAGCTCCAGGCCCTCCTCGAGCGTCTCGGCGTCCTCGCGGGCGTAGATCCGGAAGGCGGCGTTGAGCGCGACCGCGTCGGCGAAGTGATCGTCCCGGTCGCCGGCGAGGATCTCCTCGGTCAGCCGCGCGGAGTCGCCCGCGACGTCGTCGGGGTCGACCTCGAGGTCCTCGTACTCGAAGTCCATCCCGTACTCGGGCGTCTCGATCTCGTAGTCCCGGAACTCGCCGTCGGTCCACTCGCCGACCTTGGTGTAGCCGGGCCGGATGTCGTCGTAGCCCTCCATCCCCTGGAACATCACGACGCGGTGGGGGCTCTGGGACTCCATCCGCTCGAAGGTGTCGACGATCTTCTTCGCGAACGCGAGGTGGTAGAACGAGCCGAGGTGGACGTCGGCCTTCGCGGGGTTGGCGATCGTCTCGACGGTGTTGACGAAGGTGCGCACGCCCATCTGGTCGCGGCGGTCCCACAGCGCGTGGACCCGCGGGGCGAACTCGGGCTGGTAGTAGAAGCCGAACCCCGTCTCGTCGACCATCTCCGCGCTCTCCGTGGGGACGAGTTCGGTACGGATTCCGAGCTCGTCGAGGACGTGCTTGTAGGCGTCCTGCTTCTGGGTCGGCACGCGGTCCCCGGAGTGGACGACGACGGGCGTGCCAGCGCCGGCGGCGACGATCCCCGCCGCGCCGCCCAGGATCGCGGTGTCGCCCTTGCCGTCGTAGTTCGCGCCGCAGTCGACGGGGTCGGCGTCGGGCTCGGCGTAGACGACGTCCTCGGCGATCACGTCGGCGTAGGCCGCGAGCTCCTCGGCGTTGTTGTGCTTCCAGCGGTTCGCGAGCCAGAAGGCCCCCAGCGTGGTGGGGTCGGGCTCGCCGGCGAGGATCCGCTCCATCGCGTCGGTCGCCTGCTCGCGCGTCATGTCCTCGGCGGACTTGACGCCCGTACCGACGACCTCGGTCATCAGTCGCTGCAGCGGCCACTCCCCGAATTCGGCGGGCTCCGTCGCTTGCGCCATACGAATCCGTTGGGCGTTCTCCGTCAAAAGTGGACCGTTCGATTCTCGCGGCCTCGGGCCGCCCTGCGCTCCGGATTCGGATCGATGTCCGCCGCGGCGATGCCGAAATAGGTACGTTCCTCCGATCCCAATCCCGGGTAATGAGCGCACTGGACGAGGACTGGCGCGCCGACCTCGACGCGGTGGACGCCGCCCTGATCGACGACTACCAGAGCGGTTTTCCGATCGCCGAGCGGCCCTTCCGCGTCGTCGCTGCGGACCTCGGCATCGACGAGGCCGAGGCGCTCGATCGGGTCCGTCGCCTCCGCGAGCGGGGCATCTTCCGGCGCTTCGGCGCGGTCCTGAATCCGCCGGTGATCGGGAGTTCGACCCTCGCGGCGGTCGCGGCGCCCGACGAGCGGTTCGAGGGGGTCGCCGAGGTAGTCAACGGCTACCGCCAGGTGAACCACAACTACCGCCGCGACCACGAGTGGAACATGTGGTTCGTCGTGACCGCGTCTTCGAGACGGAAGCGCGACGCGATCCTCGACGAGATCGAAGCGCGCACCGGCCTCTCGGTACTGCATCTCCCGATGCTCACCGACTACTACATCGACCTGGAGTTCCCGGTCGTCAACGACGACGCCTTCGCCCGCGAGAGCGTGGCCGCGACCGACGCCTCCGCGACGCGCATCTCCGAGGAGGCCGTCGGCGACCTCTCGGACCTGGAGGCCGACCTCCTGGTCGAGATCCAGGACGGCTTCCCCCTGTCGGCGACGCCCTACCGCGACGTCGCCGCGGCGATCGACGCCGACGTGGCCGACGTCGTCGCCGCCGTGGACCGGCTCCTCGCCGACGGCTGCATCAAGCGCGTCGGCTGCGTCGTCAACCACATCGTCACCGGCTTCGACGCGAACTGTATGGTCGTCTGGGACGTCCCCGACGACGAACTCGACGCGCGGGGCGAGGCCGTCGGCGAACTGCCGTTCGTGACGCTCTGTTACCACCGGCCGCGGCGGCCCGACCAGGACTGGGGGTACAACCTCTTCACGATGATCCACGGGCGCGAGAGCGACGCCGTCGACGCGAAGGTCGACGAACTCGCCGCCGACCACCTCCCCTTCGACCACGAGCGGCTCTACTCGACGGCGACGCTGAAACAGACCGGCGCGCGCTACGACGAACTGGTGAGCGCCGAGCGCTAGGAGAGGATCGCCGACAGCAGCTTGTTCTGCGCGTTCGCGAGGTGCTCCGAGAACGTCGAGGAATCGATCCCCAGTTCCGCGGCGACCTCGCCGGCGTTCGCGCGTTTCGGGTGCTCGAAGTAGCCCATCTCGTGGGCCGTCTCCAGCACCTCGCGCTGGCGCGCAGTGAGGTCGCTCCGGTCGACGACCACCAGGTCCGAGCCGCCGCGGTCGCCGTCCGAGCGGACGAGACGGTGGATCGAGACGCCGTCCCAGCCCTCGTCGAGGCGGCGCATCACGTCGCGGAGGGTCTCCACGTCGGGCGCGTGGAAACTGACCACCAGCGCCCCGTCGCGAGTGTGGACGTCGCGGACGGGACAGCCGAAGACCTCGACCGACTCGCAGAAGCACATCCGGTCCTGCTCGCGGTCGAAGCGGTAGACCCGTTCGGAACCGTACGAGAACACCTCGCGGAACTCAGCGTCCCCCGAGTCCTCCGGGAGTTCGTCCCCGAGCGACGCCCCCTCGGCGCCGGGGTCGGTCTCGAGGACGAACTCCTCCGTCACCGGCGCGTCGGCGTCGCTCGGCACGGACTTCGTCACCGACGTGGCCGGCGCGTCCGCCGCCTCGGCAGCCCGAACGGCCGGGCAGTCCGGTGGGGAGTCGACGGTCACCTCCGCGCGGATTCCGCTCACAGTCGACGGAAGGCGGTCCCACCCAATGAATAGTTCGGGATCGCTCCGGCTTCGCTTATAAGCACCCACGGTATTTGGGGTCTTTCTATAATCATTTAACTGGTGAAAGGGCAACCGTCTGCTAGAGTTCGCGACCGGAACTCGACACAGGAACACCCGACTATGAAACGACGACAATCCCCGATTGCGAAGCTCGGACACGTCGCAGCGCACACGCCCGACCTCGACGAGTCGCTCTGGTTCTTCGAGGAGGTGATGGGCTTCCAGGTGACGGAACGCGACGGCGACACCGCCTATCTCCGCGGGATGCGCGACTGGGAGCACCACACGCTCAGCCTGACCGAGAGCGGGCAGACGGGCGTCGACCACTTCGCCTTCCGGACGGAGAGCGAGGAAGCGCTGGACGAGCTCGAACAGCAACTGACGGACGAGGGCGAGGAGGTCACCCACGTCGAGGCCGGCGAGGAGAACGGCATCGGCGAGGCCATCCGCGTCGACAAGTTCGGCCACAACTACGAGTTCTACTGGGACGTCGAGAAGCCGAAGGCGCCGGAGGGCAAGCGCTCGGGCCTCCTCAACCGGAACTACAGCGAGTCCGTCGGCAACCGGATCGCGCCCCGCCGGATCGACCACGTCCACGTGAACGACCCCGGCGAGAACGCGTTCAAGCACGACGAGTGGCTGCGCGAGAAGATGCACTTCCAGCTCAACGAGCGCTACGAGGCCGAGAACGGCGAGTACTGGGGCTGGTGGTACGCCGTCACGCCGCTGCCGCACGACATCGCCATCCACCGCGAGGAACCCGACGACCCGACGCAGTTCCACCACGTCGCGTTCCACCTCGACAGCCTCCAGGACCTCTGGACGGCGGCCGACATCTGCAGCGAGCACGGCCTCGAGATCAACAACCGGAGCAACGGCCCCGCGATGCACGCGATCACCCGCGCGGACTGTATGTACGTCAAGGACCCCGCCAGCCAGCTCCGCCTCGAGCTGTTCGCCGGCCCGGGCTACCTGAACTTCGAGCCCGACTGGGAGCCGATCGAGTGGAAGGAAGAGTCCCTGGGCGGCCCCACGAACCACCAGTGGCACGGCGGCGGCCCGACCTGGGACGGCATCGACTACGTCTGAACGCACCTGCCGGCTGCTGGCGGTTGCTCACACGACGCCCGTGAGCCAGCGGACGCTCCACTGGATCGCGAGCGGGATGACCCCGCCGATGATGATCTGCACCCACATCGCCGTCGACGCCGGGAACTCCTTCGTGTCACGCACCTGGCCGATCCGGTGTCGCTCCCGCTCGAACCGCTCCAGATCGTCCGCGTCCGCCAGCGCGTTCTGTACGTCGGAGGGATCGCCGACGGCGTCGTAGAACCGCTGCTCCAGGGACTTCAGCTTCTCCCGCCGTCGCTTCCGCATATAGCGGTGTAGCGTCAGGAGCGAGAAGCCGATCGAGAAGACGCCGACCCCCCACAGGCCGGTGAGGAGCATCGCGACGACCTGCTCGGGCGGCTGATAGGGCGTGTAGAGGTACTGCGGGAAGACGAACGGGGCGTACAGCAGGACCGTGAGCAGCACGACGCCGGCGATGAAGAGGTAGAACGAGTGCTTGAGCAGTTCGCCGATCGGCCGGAGCCCGCCGAGGTTGTGCGGATCGAAGTAGTAGAACGTCACGTCCTCGGCGTCGAACCGCCGCGGTAGCGAGAAGTGCAGGCTACCGTAGATCGCCGCCGTCTCCAGGAGGATCGGCGCGTAGCCGAACGGGATGATGACGAGCCAGCCGAACAGCCCGGCGAGACCCTCGTACTCGACGATCGTCGGGATCCGCCCGGTCCCGACCAGATAGCCGTAGTACCCGCCGACGGCGACGACGAACAGGGCGCGTTTCGGGCGGGCGGGCACGAGCCGTCGGAACGCCGTCGAGTCTGACTCGACCCGCGAATCGATGTCCATCTCCCGACACGCCTTCGCGTAGCGGTCGCGCGCGTAGCGGTTCGTGAACACCGCCAGGAGCACCGTCGCCGGGAGCGCCAGCCACGAGGGGTTGTCGAGAACGACGTTCCGGCCGACGGTCGCCTGCTGGATCGAGTGCAGGACGAAGATGTCGAACAGGACGAGCGCGCCCACGAGGAGATACGGCCGCGGGACCGATCGCAGTCGCCCGACGACCGGCGTCGACGCGTCCGGGGTCGGGAGGAACGGGCCGACGCGAGCCGCGACCCACTCCGCGGCGACCTCGACCCAGAGCCGCTCGCCGTACTCCGAGACATCGTCTGCCATATCCGTCACGTGTGTCGGCGACGACACTTCTAGCTGCCTATCGCGAGGCCGGGGGGCGTCGGCTCACCCGGACAGCGGCGAGAGCCGGTAGAGCATCCGCGCGGCGCCGAGCGCGCCCGTCTTGGCGAGCGCGCCGCCGCGGTAGGCGCCGTATTTCGCGTAGAAGCCGCTCTTTCGCATCCCCGCGCCGGCGTAGTGGCGCGCCGAGGTCGGGATCGGCGTCCGCCGACCCTCCACGCGCGTGGCCCCGTCGCGGATCGCGTCGAGGACGACTTCCCTGGTGAGGTCCGCCCGCTCGATCCCCTCGATCTCGATCTCGGTGTAGGCGCGCCCGACGTAGCCGACCTTGTGGGCGTCGCTGCCGGCGACGCCGGGGTAGCCGCGGGCGTTGGCGTAGCGGCGCGCGCGGCGGTTCTTCCAGCCCGTGAACGCCCAGGAGTTGTAGACCTCGATCGCGTCGGGTTCGACGTCGCGGAGCCGACGCTTCCGTACCCCGTGGCGACTCCGCTGGAACGGGTGAGGAACGATCGCGACGCCGCCGCGCTCGCGCACCCAATCGACGGTGTCGGCCATCGGCGCGCGGCGGGGCGGCATCTCCTCGATCCCCAGCGCCAGCAGGTGGCCGTCGGCGGTCGAGACCTCGACGCCCGGGATCCCGACGAGCCCGTACTGCGGCGCCAACTCCGCCGCCCGGACCGACTCGTGGATGACGTCGTGGTCGGTCACGACGACGGCGTCCAGCCCGATCTCCGCGGCCTGTTCCAAGAGGAGCTCGACGGGGTCCGACCCGTCGTAGGAGCCCTCCGAGTGGACGTGGGGATCGAGTCTGACTGTCAGCGACACGGGCGTCAGTAGGAACCGGTGGCAGTAAAGCCTGTCTGCCTCGCCGCCCCGGCGGGCACACGGGAAACCGTCGGTGAGGGAGACACGCTTATCCGGCCGACAGCGGACCTCGGAGTATGGACCGCACGACGCGAGCGACGGTCCTCGCCCTCATCGCACTCGGCGGCGCGGCCGTCCTGTTCGCGATGACGATCTACCCCCTCGACTACGGGCTCGTGGAGGGTGCGCTCCTGGCCGGGGCGTTCGTTCTGGTCGCCGTGATCGAGACGGTGCTCGACGACACGTCGTTTTGATCAGACCGATTCGGGGTCACGCCAGCGCGTCGCCGATGCGCTCGCCCGCCTCGTGCCCGTTCCAGAGCGCCGCCGGGACCCGGCCCTCGCCAGCGACCCAATCGCCCGCGAAGTAGAGGCCCGCGTCCTCGGCGCTCCGGACGACGTCTCCGTCGGCGGCGGCGTCCGGAAGCGCGTAACGCCAGCCCTGATCGTCGGTCCAGTCGGGGTCGCGGTAGCGGTCGTCGCCGAGGAGGTCGGCCACCAGTCCGCAGACCTCGCTTCGGATCTCCGCGAGGGAGTCGTCGTAGGTCTCGGTCGACCACGCGGGGCCCATCTGGACGATCAGGAGGCTCTCGCCGTCGGGGACGTGCCCCGGCTTGCACTCCTCGCGGGAGAGCCACCCGATCGCGTGGCTGTACTCCGGATTCACGAGCCCGTACCAGGGATACGGTTCGCGGAACGGGTAGTGGAGGACGACCGTCCGAATCGTCCGGTACGGCACCGCGTCGACCGCGTCGATCAGCTCGGACAACCGCGGGTCCTTCCAATCGGTGGCGCGGAGGAGGTCGGCGGTCTGCGGCGCGGGCGGCGTGACGAGCAGCGCGTCGAACGGACCGTATTCGTCGCCGTCGGTATCGGTGAGGGTCCACTGGGAGCCGGCGTCGGAGTCGGGATCACCCCCGTCAGCGCTGATCCCGCCGATTCGGGTCCGCCGGTGGACCGTCGCGCCCGCGCGGTCGAGCAGGCGTTTCGCCAGCTGGGTGATCCCCTCCGTCCAGGTTCGCTTCGTCGACTCGCGGTCGCCCGCCTCGATCTCCCCCTCGCCGTCGAAGGTCCAGACCGGTTCGTCGATCTCGACCATACCCTCCGTGCCGAGGTCCGCGAGGAGCGACGCGGTGCGCTCGTCGACCTCTTTCACGTAGTTCGCCCCGTGGTCGTAGTAGCAGCCCTCGCGCCGCCGGGTCGCCGCCCGGCCGCAGACGCCGCCGCTCTTCTCGAACACCGTCACCGCGACGTCGGCGTCGCGGAGGGCGTAGGCCGCGGCCGCACCCGCCGCGCCCGCGCCGATCGCGCCCAGGCGGGCCGTCGACTCGGTTTCGGAGTCCATTCCGTCGTTCACGCCGGACGATGGGGCGGCGCGGGCTTCAGCGTTCGGGCCGGCCGCGGTTCGACGCCGTCACGGTCCCGCAGATATTTGACCGACGGCGACCCACCTCCGGTATGGCCTACGACGCGGTGGTCTTCGACAACGACGGCGTGCTCGTCGAGCCCCCGGGTCTGGACCTCCTTCGGTCGGCGGCGCGAGAGGCGTTCGCCGCCGTCGGGGTCGACGACCCGGACGACGAACACGTCGAGGCGATCTCGTACGGCGTCTCGCCAGAGCGACTCTCGCGGGTCGCCGACGCCTACGACCTCGAGGCGGAGGCGCTCTGGCGAGCCCGCGAACGGACGGCGAGCGAGGCGCAGATCCGCGCGATGGAGGGCGGCGAGACCGGGCGCTACCCCGACGTCGACGTGCTGTCCGAACTGGCGGCCCCGCTCGGCATCGTCAGCACGAACCAGCAGGCGACGATCGACGCGATCCTCCGGCACCACGAGTTCGAGCCGCTGTTCCGGACCGCCTACGGGCGCGAGCCCACGATCGAGAGCCTCAGGCGGAAGAAGCCCGAGCCCCACTACCTGGAGCGGGCCCTCGCGGACCTGGACGCGGAGTCGGCGCTGTTCGTCGGCGACAGCGAATCCGACGTGGTCGCGGCGACGCGGGCGGGCGTCGACTCCGCCTTCCTCCGGCGGCCACACCGCGCCGACGCCGTCCTCGAGACGGAGCCGACCTACGAACTCGACTCGCTGCGGTCGCTCCGGGATCTCGCCGGCGTTACGCTGCGTGAAAATTAGCCCGGAACCGTTATGGGGTGGGTCGACGGACCTGCCACTATGCGGATTCCGAGCGGGATCAGCGGGTTCGACCACCTGATCCAGGGCGGCTTCCTCCCCGAGCGGCTGTACGTCCTCTCCGGTCCACCCGGGAGCGGGAAGACCACGTTCACGGCCCAGTTCATCGCGGAGGGGCTACGGAACGGCGAGAACTGCCTGTACATCACGATGCACGAGTCGCGCGACGAGCTCGTCGAGGACATGTCGAACTACGAGTTCGGCTTCGAGACGCTGACGAACTCCGAGCAGTTCCGCTTCGTCAACCTCGCGGGCCAGCAGGGCAAGCGGCTGCTGAACCAGTCCTCGGGGAGCGGGAACCCCTCGAGCGTCCAGGGGCTGACCGACAAGATCGTCGGCTTCGTCAACTCCCGCGACATCGACCGGCTGGTCATCGACTCGACGATGCTGCTGGAGCTCTTCTTCGCCGACGGCGACGAGGAGATGACGCGGTTCCTCACGGCGCTGAAGACCTGCGACGCGACGACGCTCCTCATCTCGGAGATGACGGACCCGAGCGCCTACGCCGACGAGCACTTCCTCGCCCACGGCGTCATCTTCTTCCACAACTACCTGGAGGCGACCGGGATGCGACGGGGCATCCAGGTCGTGAAGATGCGGGGGACCGACATCGACTCCGACATCCGCTCGCTGGAGTTCACCGACGAGGGGATCGTGGTCGATCCGACGAAGCGGGTGGACTTCTAGATGTACGAACGCGCCTTCGACGTCGGCTGGGAGTCGCTCTCCGCGGAGGAGGCCGTCGAGCGGATGTACGCGCTCGGCATCGCGACGGAACTGGGCCACGAGTACCCCGAGGAGCGCCGGCGGCTGCGCGGGCTCGCCTCGAACGCGTACGAGCGGAGCGTCCTCGACCTGGCGTTCGAGGAGGGCCGCCGCGAGGTGCAGGACGTCCGCCCGGACCACGAGAGCGACGAGGCCGCCTGGGAAGAACTGATCGAGACCACCGACTCGCCCGCGCCCGCTCGCGAGTCGCTTTCGGTCGATTCCTCCTCGGAGGTCCCGGACGTCGTCAACCGGCCGGGCGCGCTGGACGGGTTCGACGTCGACGAACTCGGACGCCTGCGGTTCCCCACGCTCCTCAAGCGCGACGAGGAGTAGGGGCTGCCGGGGGCGGGACTCTTGTCGCTCCGGTTCCTACACCGGGTATGGCCGACGAGTCATCCGCCGAGAGCGGACGCGAAGACGTCCCCGACTCCGAAGACGCGTGGCGCGATCGCCTCACCGACGAGGAGTACGAGATCCTCCGGAACCGCGGGACCGAACCCAAATTCAGCGGCGAGTACCTGGACAAGAAGGACGACGGGAGCTATCGGTGCGCCGGCTGCGGCGCGGAGCTCTTCGACAGCGAGACGAAGTACGACTCCGGATCGGGCTGGCCGGCGTTCTACGACGCGAACGAGGAGGCGATCGAGACGCGGACGGACTCGCGCCACGGGATGCGCCGGGTCGAGGTGCTGTGCCGGAACTGTGGCGGCCACCTCGGGCACGTCTTCGAGGACGGCCCCGACCCGACGGGCAAGCGCTACTGCATCAACTCGGCCGCGCTCGACTTCGACCCCGAGGAGTGACGCGAGGGATCGCTACTTCCGCGCGGCGAGATTCGTCGTCAGCACCGGGACCTCCGCGCGGGCGACGATCTTCTGCGAGACGCTGCCCATCATGTTGTTCGTGTAGTCGCCCTGACGGGTACCCATCGTGATGAGGTCGACGCTGACCTCGTCGCTGTAGGCGAGGATCTGCTCGGCGGGATCGCCCTCGCGGATCGCGGTCGTGACGTCGATGCCCGCTTCCCGGAGGCGGGTCGCCGCGCGGTCGACTGCGGCCTCGCCCTCGCCCTCCAGTTCGGCGACGACTTCGCTCTTCATCTCGTCTTGCAGCGTGAGGAAGGCCCGGTCGTCGATGACGTAGAGGACGTGGACTTCGGCGTCGCGCTCGACGGCGATGTCGGCGGCGGTCTCGACGACCGCGTCCATCGACTCGGTGCCGTCCGTCGGGAGTAAGATTCGCTCGAACATGTGGCTCTGACCCCCCTTTCGGCTGGGAGACCCTATATCCTCCTTTCTCGTTCCGCCGGGCTGGCGTCGTACCGACGCGACGAACCGACCGACGACGCGCCCGTGTTGTCCGACGACCGTACCCCCTCGACAGCCTGCTCGCCGAGGCCGTCGGTCCGCGGTACGTCCACGTCGGACGAACGAGTCGGCGAACGGAACTGGAACCGAGACGGCGGAGGAGTCGCGGTGTCGTGAGAGGCGTCCCGACAGCTGTGCGCGGATCCGTTTCGGAAAAGAGGCGGGACGGTAGAGGGAAGGAGACTGGTCACGCGACGAAGGCCGGCACGTAGAGGAGCGCGAGGAACGCCGCTACGAGCAGCGCGTGCCCGATGCCACCGACGACGGCACAGACGCCTGCGACGAGGCGCTCGGTGGGTGGGGGCGGCGCCGAACGTCTGCCGCTCTAGCTGTTCGAGGGCCAGTGGTTTCATCTCCTGTCTGGACGTTTACCCGATACACGAATACGACTCGCGGAGGTTCTTCCTATCTGGAAATCGGACGGCACTCCGGAGGACGTGCGGGCCTAGAACCCCAGACTTCCCCAGCGGATGTACACCATCACGGCGACGATGCTGAGCTGAAGGAGACCCTGTAGTCCGCTGAGTTTCGCGTTCCGCATCCCGATCCGACCGATCAGGTCGGCGTCTGGATCCTCGGACGTCATCTCCAGGTACATCCGCGCCTCGCCGGGCAGCAGCACGCCGAAGCCGAGGATCGTGAGCACGCTGACGATCGCGAGCGCGAGGAGGATGGGGAAGCTCGGCATCGCCAGCGCGGCCAGGTTCGCGACGAGCGAGGCCGCGCCGCCGCCGACGATGATCGCGAAAAGCGCGAGCCACCGCCGGTCAGTGAAGGAATCGAACTGGAGGGCGATCGCGACGAGGGCCGGCCCCATCGCGACGATGGAGAAGACGCCGCCCCACGCCGCGAGTCCCGGGAGGTAGCCCATCTCCGCGGCGAGCACCATCCCGCCGATGATCGTCGTGAACGCCAGCGTCGGCATCAGGAACGCCATCTTGGGCGTGAACCGCTGGAACACCGCGGCGCGCTCTTCCACGCTGAGGCCGCCCAACACCGGCCCCAGGACCAGCGCCATAAACAGGTCGGTGCCGGTCCAGAGCACGCCGGCCATCACGTGGACGTAGGTCAGCTGCTGTACCGTGCCGAACAGGATCGTCGCGACCAGGAGCCCGAGGGGCACGACGACCGCGCCGACCCCGAAGGCGGGGTTCGCCCGGTTCGCCATCCCGCGGATCGTGGCTGTGACAGAGACGCTCACGGACGCCACTGCATCGGACGAGCGGTTATATTTTATCGAACCTGACACGACGCGCCGCTTCTCGTCCGGGTTCCGCCTCAACCGAGCGTCGTCGGCACGGTGCCGTCGGTCTCGATCTCGAAGCGCGCGCCGCCGTCCCGCCCGCCCGTCACCGTCACCGACCAACCGTGCGCCTCGACGACCTCCTCGACGACCGAGAGCCCCAGCCCGGTCCCGGTCGGGTTGGTCGTGTACCCGAAGTCGAACACGTGCGAGCGCTTCTCCGGCGGGATTCCGGGGCCGTCGTCCTCAACGTAGAACCCTGCCGTCCCCGATCCGTCCGCCGTGTCCAGGGGACCGATTCGGATCGTGACGCCCGGTTCCGCGTGGTCGACTGCGTTCTGGAAGAGATTCGCGACCACCTCCTCCAGCCGGGACGCGTCCGCGGAGATCTCCGGCAGACCGTCCTCAATCTCGACGGTGGCGTCCCCACGGATCTGTGCCCGCGCGGTCCGTGCCAGCTCCGCGACGTCGACGGGCTCGCGCTCGGCGATCGAGCGTCCCTGCCTCGCGAGCGTCAGGAGGTCGTCGATCATCCGTTCCATCCGTGCGTGGGCGTCGGCGACCCGCCGGAAGTACTCCTCGGCGTCGGTCTCCAGCGCGAG
>JBDGUM010000126.1:0-1635 GCA_042215855.1 Halobellus sp.
TGAGACGTTAGTTCGGCAAAACAGTAGCGGGAGGTAGATTTGAACCTCGGTCGCTCGCTCACGCCGTTCGCGTCGCTCCCTGGCTCAAATCTCCCGTCGCTACCGTGCCGAACGCACGTGGTGCTCGGCGGCGGAGCGCCTCGCGGAGTGAGTTCGGCAAAACAGTAGCGGGAGGTAGATTTGAACTACCGATCTCCGGGTTATGAGCCCGGCGGAATCTCCTGGCTATCCCATCCCGCTACCGGAACGAAGCCGTGGGCTACGGTTAAGGGTTGTGTTTCGCCCGCAGTGTGGCAATTTCCCTCGCAGTCGATCCCGCTCACGAGCGCGTCACGCGCCAGGTGAGCAGGCTCTCGGCGACGTAGTTCAGGACGACCGAGGCACCGATCGCGATCGGGATCGGGATCAGCTGCCAGAGGTCGAAGCCGAAGACCGGCACCGTGATCGACAGCTGCCTGAGTGCGCGGACGATCAGGAACTGCACGGCGAGCCCGCCGCTTCGAACGATGTTCGAGCGCACGAACCGACTCAGGGTCGGGACCGCGCCCGATTTCCCGAGCTCGGAGAACGTCCAGCGCTCGTTGATCGCGAACATCACGACGATCGCGACCTCCGCGCCGACGAGCTTCGCGTACTCGCCGAGCACGCCGAACCCGACGATGAGCGCGGTCGTCGTGGCGATGTCGAAGACGGCGCCGATCGCCCCCACGGAGACGAACTTCCCGAAGCGGACGCCCGAGAGCAGGGCGTCGGCCGACTCGCGGAGCATTCAGTCGGCCTCTGGGACGTCGGCGTCGGCGACGGCGAGGCGCTCGATCAGCGATTCCTCGTCGCGTCTGGCGTCCAGGAGCTCGTGGAGGCGGTCCTCGCCGAGCAGCCGCGCGCGGTGCCTGGCGGTCACGAGCGCCCGGGCCAGCCGGTAGGTCGTCCCGACCGTCGAGACCGTCGAGCCGGGGCGGTCCTCCCAGCGGACGGGTACCTCCGCGATCCGGTGGCCCAGCGCGCCCGCGACGGCCACGAGCTCGATGTCCCAGGCGAAGCCGGGCTCGTACAGGTGCGCGCGGACGTCGCGCCACGCGTCGGCGGCGATGGCCTTCGCGCCGCACTGGTAGTCGTAGAGCGGTTCGTCGAGCAGCCGGCGCGCCAGCCACGCGAAGCCGTCGCCCAGGCGCCGCCGGGCGAGGGTCTGGTGGGCGGCGACGTCCGCCTCGGGGTGGCGGCGCGAGCCGACGGCCAGGTCCGCGTCGCCGTCGACGACGGCGTCCACGACGGTGGCGAAGGAGGGCGCGGGCGTGCTTCCGTCCGCGTCCGCGAACGCCAGGGTGTCCACGTCGTCGACGAGTGCCTGGAAGCCCGCGGTGATCGCGGTGCCCTTGCCGCGGCGCCGGTCGGCGGTCGCGACCTCGACGCGATCGGGGAGAGGGGCGAGCCGATCGCGGACGTCCGGCCGCGGCGCGTCGAGTTCGACGCGGACGGCAGCGGGATCGATCCGGTCGACCAGGGCACCGAGGTAGCCGCTGAGACGCTCGGGATCCGGGCGATAGGCGGGGACGACGATCCCGACGGCGCGAGTCATCACCCACAGGTATCGGCTTCTGGGTGAAAAACGAACCGCTACCGTCCCGCTCCGCTCGC
>JBDGUM010000126.1:1735-10819 GCA_042215855.1 Halobellus sp.
CCGCCATCACAAAGCGTATGTCCCGGGACTCCCGCCGTGCGATACGGAGAATGGAGTACGTCCTCGTCGCCCGCTGGCTGGTCCTCTACGCTGCCCTCTTCGCGCTCGGCCTCCCCCTCGCGGCGCGGCTGCTCCCCGACGCGCGCGGCCGCGGCGCCGGCCTGGCCGTCCCCGCCGCGTTCGTCGTTCTCAGCGTCCCCGCCTACTGGGTCGGCCACCTCTCGTGGGGGCCGCTCGCGCTCGCCGCCGGGGTCTTCGCGCTCCTCGCCGCGAGCGCGCTCGCGACGTTCGACCTCGACGCCCTCCGCGACGGCGACGTCCGGATCGCCGTCGACCTCGACCGCGACGCCGCCGTCGACGCGGCCGCCGTCTTCTGTTTCGGCTTCCTGCTCGTGGTCGCGATTCGCGCGTTCGACCCGGCCGTGTACCCGATCGGCGGCGAGAAGTTCCTCGACTTCGGCCTCCTGAAGACGCTCCGGCGCTCGCCCGTCCTGCCGCCGGAGGACTTCTGGTTCGCGAACGAACCGGTGAAGTACTACTACGGCGGTCACCTGACCGCGACGCTCCTGGGCTGGCTCGCCGCGACCCCACCCAAGTTCGCCTACAACCTCGCGCTCGCGGGTTTCTACGCGGCGCTGCTGTCGGCCGCCTTCGAACTCGCCGGCGCCGTCGGCGCCGACCGCCTGCCGTCGGTGTCGCGGCTCTCCCCCCGCCGCGCCCGCCGCGTCGCGGGCACGGTCGCGGTCTTCTTCGTCGGCCTCGCGAGCAACCTCGTCACGGCGGGGCGGTTCGCCCTGCTCGCGCTCCCCGGATCGCTTCAGCGGACGGCCGCGGAGCTGGTCGCGGCGCGGAGCCAGTACACCGTCGAGCACATCCTCGCGGGCGCCGACTCCTTCTCGTACTGGAGCGCTTCCCGGGTCATCCCGGGGACGATCAACGAATTTCCGCTCTTCGCGTGGCTGAACGGCGACCTCCACGCGCATATGATGGGCACGCCGACGCTGCTCCTGGCCGCGGCCGTCGGCTACGCGTACTACCGGACGCCGGACTCGGCGCTGCGGCGGCGACGCGCGCTCCTGTTCGTCGTCTTCCCCGTTCTCGCGGCCTGGCAGGCCGTCCAGGACACCTGGAGCTTCCCGAGCGTCCTCGCGCTGGGGTGGCTCGCGGCGGTCTTCGCGGCCGCCGACCCGGCGACGCTGCTGCCGTCGCCGCTCGCGCGGCGGCTCGGGAGTCGAGGGGACGTTCCCGGCGACTCGGGGACCCCCGCTCGGCTCCGCGCCGAACTCCGGCGCGTCGGGACGGCCACCCTGGCCGCAGCCGTCGCGGCCGTCGTCGCCGTCGTGCTCGCGTCGCCGTTCCTCCTCGGGGCGGCGACCGGCGCGGGCGGTCGTTCCGTCGAGTTCCTCGGCCCGTCGATGCGCAGCGGCTTCGGCGGCCTCCTCCTCGTCCACGGCGCGTTCCTCGCCGGCTTCGCCGCGTACCTCCTCGCGCGGGTGCGCGTCGAGCGCGCTTGGACGCTCGCCCTCGCGGTCCTGGGGGCCGCCTACGTCGGCCACCGGATCGGGTTCGCGGCGCTCGGTGTCTCGGTGCCGCTCCTCGTGCTCGCGTGGGTCGGCCTGCGCGCGTCGCGGTCGCTCGGCTACGAGGCCGTCCTCGTCGTCGCCGGTGCGGGGCTCGTCACGCTCGTCGAACTGGTCTACGTGAAGGAACAGGCCGGCCCCGGCCGGATGAACACCGTGTTCAAGACGTATATGCAGGTGTGGGTCCTCTGGGGCACGGCGATGGGCGTCGCCCTCCCCGGGTTCGTCCTCGGCGCGTTCGACCGCGAGAAGGACGCCGAAACCGGTACCGACGCCGACCCCGACTCACTCGCCCGGCGCGTCGCCTCCGACCTCCCCTGGCGACGCGTCGGCGCCGTCGCCCTCGCGCTCGTTCTCGTCGCCTCGACGAGCGTCTACGGCGCCCTCGCGGTCGGCGCGCACTTCCAGACCGGGCCCGCCGGCGGCGCGACGCTGGACGCGACGCGGTTCGTCGAGACCCAGCACCCCGGCTACGACCGGGCGATCGAGTGGGTCGACGAACGGGAGGGTCAGCCGACGATCCTCGAGGCGCCGGGGACCCGCTACTACCCCGGCGGCTCGGACCAACGTGAGCGCGTGATGTACTCCTGGCACGCGAACCCGGCGTCGAGCCTGACCGGCGTCCCGACCGTCGCCGGCTGGCAGCACGAGGTGGGGTATCGCGGAAGGGAGGCGTATCGGGCCCGCGTCCGCGACGTCGACGCGATGTACACCGGAAACGCGACGGTCCGGGCCGAACTCATTCGAAAATACCGGGTGCAGTACATCTGGGTGAGTCCCAACGAGCGCGCCCGCTACGGCTCGGTCTCGTTCTCGGGCGCCGCGTTCGAGGTGGTCCACCGCTCGGGCGACGTGACGATCTACGCCGTCGAGTACGACGCCCTCCCCGGATCGTAAATCAGGCGCCGCGCTTCGAGATGACGTCGATCGCCTCGGCGTCGACCGCGACGACGTCGAGGAAGTGCGGGACGAACTGGCGTTTCTCGAAGGTCTCCCGTTCGTCCTCGGCCCCGACGGTGCACCACAGCTGCGGGCGGTCCGGCCCGTGGTAGTCGCCCTGGCGATCGATCGAGAAGCAGACGACCTCCTCGCCGTCGACCTCGATGGTCGCGCCGCGGTTGATGTCCGGATCGCCGCGAATGATGACCTTCTTCATACGACGACGTTTGCTCAGTCGGGGCTTAATCGCTTCGGAGACGGCTCGGGACGCGGTGCCGGCGCGTAGCCGCGGCCCCGCCGGGCGCCGCTCCGAACCAAACGGGTTTTAACTGACGATGTCGAAACCCGGACAAGGTCGATATCTATGGAGATGCCACGCCGATTCAACACGTACTGCCCGAACTGCGACGGGCACCACGAGCACGAGGTCGAGAAGGTCCGGACGGGCCGGTCGACCGGAATGAAGTGGAACGCGCGGCAGACCCGCCGCGGGAAAGCGACCATCGGGAACGCGGGCAAGTTCTCGAAGGTCCCCGGTGGCGACAAGCCGACGAAGAAGACCCACCTGAAGTACATCTGCTCGGACTGCGGCAAGGCCCACATGCGCGAGGGCTGGCGCGCAGGCCGCCTCACGTTCCAGGAGTAACGATGGCAGGAAACTTCTACCGCGTGCAGTGTCCGGACTGCGACAACGAACAGGTCGTCTTCGGCAAGGCCTCGACGGCCGTCAACTGCGCCGTCTGCGGGACGACGCTGGCGACGCCGACCGGCGGCGACGCCGACATCCACGGCGAGGTCGTCGAGACGGTCGAGCGCCGCTCGGCCGACGCCGAGGCCGAGGCCGAGGCGTAACGCTCCGTCTGGAGGTTCTCATATATGAAGTACAGCGGATGGCCCGAATCGGGCGAACTCGTCGTCGGCGAGGTCGACGAGATCACGGACTTCGGGGTCTTCGTCGACCTCGACGAATACGAGGACAAGCGCGGCCTCTGTCACATCAGCGAGGTCGCCAGCGGCTGGATCAAGAACGTCCGCGACCACGTCCGCGAGGGACAGACGGTCGTCGCGAAGGTGCTCGAGGTCGACGAGGGGTCCCAGCAGATCGACCTCTCGATCAAGGACGTCAACGAGCACCAGCGCAAGGAGAAGATCCAGGAGTGGAAGAACCAGCAGAAGGCCGACAACTGGATGGAGATCGCCTTCGGCGAGGACGTCACCGACGAGCGCTACGGCGCCATCGCGAACGCGCTGCTCGCCGAGTTCGAGTCGCTCTACGACGCTTTCGAGTCGGCGGCGATCCACGGCACCGACGCGCTCGAGGAGGTCGACCTCGACGACGAGGAGGTCGAGGCGATCGTCGACACCGCCCGGCAGAACGTCTCGGTCCCGTACGTGAACGTCACGGGCTACGTCGACCTCCGGTGTCCGACCGGCGACGGCGTCGACCGGATCAAGGAGGCCCTGCAGGCCGCAGAAGGCGAGGACGTCCCCGAGGAGATCGACCTCGAGGTCACCTACGTCGGCGCGCCCGAGTACCGGATCCGCGTGCAGGCGCCCGACTACAAGACCGCCGAGGACGCCCTCGAGGCGGCGGCCGACCGCGCGGGCGACTCGATCGTCGCCGACGGCGGTACCGCCGAGTACCACCGCGAGCGCCGCGAAGACGAAGAATAACGTTCGCCGGCTCTCCACATCGATCTCTATTCAGATGAAATCCGACATCCGGGTCTGTTCGGCGTGGCACGACGCCCACGACCGCCCGGTGTACACGCTCTCCGATTCCTGCCCCGAGTGCGGCGCGAAGACCGAGAACTCCGCGCCGGCCCCGTTCGACCCCGAGGACGCCTACGGCGAGTACCGACGCGCTCTTAAACGCCGCGGCCGCGAGTGAGGGTATGGACGACATCGAGGTCGAGACGCTCGCCGAGCCCGATCTCCGCGACCCGGTGCTGATCGAGGGACTGCCGGGCGTCGGGCACGTCGGAAAGCTGGCCGCAGAGCACCTGCTGGAGGAGTTCGACTCCGAGGTCGTCGCCCGCGTCTTCTCGGACGAGTTCCCGCCCCAGGTCGCCGTCGACGACGGCGGCGTCGCCGAACTCGCCTGCGCGGAGTTCCACGCCGTCGAGACCGACGAGCGCGACCTGCTCGTCCTCACCGGCGACCACCAGGCGCAGTCCCACTCGGGCCACTACCACCTCACCGACGTCTTCCTCGACGTCGCCGGGTCGCACGGCGTGAGCGAGGTGTACGCGCTCGGCGGCGTCCCGACGGGCGAACTCGTCGAGGAGCCGGACGTCCTGGGCGCCGTCAGCGACGCCGACGACATCGACGACCTGGAAGACGCGGGCGTGGAGTTCCGCGAGGGCGAGCCCGCCGGCGGCATCGTCGGCGTCAGCGGCCTCCTCTTGGGCCTCGGCGAGCGCCGGGACTTCCGCGCCGCGTGTCTGATGGGCGAGACCAGCGGCTACCTCGTCGATCCCACGAGCGCGCAGGCCGTCCTCGAGATTCTCGAGACGGTGGTCGGCTTCGAGGTCGGCTACGATTCGCTGGAGGAGCGCGCCGAGGAGATGAAGGAGGTCGCCGAGAAGATTCAGGAGATGCAGAACCAACAGCAGGGGATGCCGACCGACGACGACCTGCGGTACATCGGCTGACGCTCCTTTTCGACGCTTCACACTGATTCCTCTCATAATGACTATTGTAACTGTTTACCGCTGGTTCGCCACCCCGTTCCGGCGAACCAGCGGTAAGGACTGACAATAGTCATTATCACTTGTTACCGCCGCACGCTACCTTCGTTGACGATCCTCGCCGGGAAGAGACGAGAGTGATCCGTATCAGGCTTCGAGGATGTCGTCGTCCTCGTCGTCGGGGACCGCCAGTCGCCCCTCGAACGAGGTCACGCCGCGGCCGCCGACTCTGACGTCCGTCTTCGCCTCGACGCGGATCCGGCCCGGTCGATCCAGGAAGTGGCCCTGCTCGAAGACCATCTCGTCGGGGAAGTCGTCGAAGGCGCCGACCTCGCGGAGGTAGGCGCCACAGGCCCCCGCGGCGGTGCCGGTGACCGGATCCTCGCGGATCCCGAGCGACGGCGCGAACGCCCGGGCGTGGAGCGTCGCGTCGCCCTCCAGCGCGTCGAAGGTGAACGCGTAGATCCCCGCCACGTCGTACTCGTCCGCGACGGCCTCGATTGCGCCGAGGTCGGGGTCGGCCCGGCTCAGGTTCTCCAGGAAGTTCACCGGGACGATCAGGAACGCCAGTCCGGTGGAGGCGACCGCCACGGGGGCGTCGGCGCCGATGTCACGGAGCGAGGCGGGGTCGACGCCGAGCGCATCGCCGAGGCGATCGTAGTCGACGTCGACCCGCTCGACGCGCGGCCGGTCCTGGCTCATCCAGACGGTGCCGTCGGACTCGACCTCGACGTCGAGGACGCCCACGTTCGTCTCGACGCTGTGCTCGCCGGCAGCGATCTCGCCGACCTCGTGGAGGTGCGCGTGGGCGGCGATCGTCGCGTGGCCGCAGAGGTCGACCTCCTGGCTCGGCGAGAAGTACCGGAGGCGGCGGTCGGCCGTCGCCGACGGACGCAGGAACGCGGTCTCGCTGACGGCGAGCTCGCGGGCGATCGCCCGCATCTGTTCCTCCGAGAGGTCGCCGGCGTCGGGTACGACCCCGGCGGCGTTGCCGGCGAGCGGTTCGTCGGCGAAGGCGTCGACCAGGAGCGCGCGACGGGTGTCCATATCCCCTCCAGGGGAAGCCGGGTGAAAAGTCCTGTCTGCGCCGCGTGATCGGCCGGACCGCGAGACGAACAGATTAAGGCGTCCGCCGCGCCCGTATTCGAACGGTGACAGCACGCTATGGGCGACCTGCCCGATCAGTTCAACTGCACGATCACTAACTGGGAGTACATCTACGGGCTCTGCCGCGACGTCGCAGATCAGGTGAAGGCCGCGGAGTTCGAGCCGGACGTCGTCGTCGCCCTGGCCCGCGGCGGATGGTTCGCGGGCCGGTGCATCTGCGACTTCCTCGGCCTCGACGACCTCACGAGCCTGAAGATGGAACACTACGTCGGCACCGCCCAGAAGTCCGACGAGCCCGAGGTTCGCTACCCGATGCCGGAGGGCAGCGTCGAGGGCAAGGACGTACTCATCATCGACGACATCGCCGACACCGGCGGGTCGATCGAGCGCGCCTACGAGTACGTGACCGACCGCGCCGCCGGCGAGGTGCGGACGGCGACGCTCCAGCTCCTCCAGACGAGCGCGTTCGAGCCCGACTTCGTCGGCGAGCGCCTCGAGGAGTGGACCTGGATCGTCTACCCCTGGAACTTCATCGAGGATATGATCGACCTCGTCTCGGGCGTGATGCAGAAGGCCGACGCCGAGACCTTCGAGGTCGAGGACATCCGCCACCACCTTTCCGAATATCACTCCGTCGACCGGATCGAGATGGAGATCGCCCAGCCGGGCCGGATGGACGAGGTGATGACCGAGATGGAACGCCGCGGCTACGTCGAGTCCGCCGACGGCGCGGCCTGGCGGCTCGTCGACGGCGTCGACGCCGGCGCGTAACCTCGATCCCCTCGGTCCGGAGCCGCCCGCTGACTCGACGATCGGTCGGTCGATCGGCCGCGATCGTCGATCGAAGCGTTTGAGTAGCGACTGGGACTCTCCCCGCTGTGGTCTCTCTGGTCTCCGTCTTCGCGACCGCGATCCTCCCGATCGTCACCGTCGGCGGGGTCGGCTACCTGATCGGCCGGTTCCGGGACGTCGAAACCGACGGGATCAACACGCTCCTGATCTACGTGCTCGTCCCGGCGCTCATCTTTCACAGCCTCGCGACGACGGCGCTCGCGGAGGCGACGCTCGTGCGGATCACCGTCGCGATCCTGCTCTTCCACGCCGTCGTGATCGTCGTCGCTGAGATGGCGGGACGGCTCTTCGGCGCGTCGGAGGCGGCGCTCGCGGCCATCGTACTGGTCACTGCGTTCCCCAACACGGGCAACTACGGCGTCCCCGTCTCGAACTTCGCCTTCGGCGCGACGGGCCGGGCGACGGCGGTCGTCTACCTCTCGGTCCAGGCCGTCCTCATCTGGACCGTCGGCGTCTACATCGCCTCCCGCGGCAGCGCCGAGCGCCCGCTCGACGGCGTGCGCCGGGTGTTCAGCGTGCCGCTCGTCTACGCCGTCGCGGTCGCCCTCCTGGCTCGCGCACTCGGCGTGGTCCCGCCAGTCGACTCGACCGCGATGTCGACGGTCCGGCTCGTCGGCGACGCCGCGATCCCGGTGATGCTTCTCCTGCTCGGGATCCAACTCGCTCGAACGGACGTCGGAACGACGCTGTCGGCCGTCGGCGGCGTCGTCGCACTGAAGATGCTCGTCGCGCCCGTCGTCGGGATCGGCGTCGCTCTCGCGGTCGGCTTCTCCGACCCCGCGGTCGCGCGGACGTTCGTGCTCGAATCCGCGATGCCCTCGGCGGTGACGACCGTGATCCTCGCGGGTGAGTTCGCGGAGGGCGAGATCGCGGGCGTGCCCGTCACGGAGTTCGTCTCGACGGCCATCTTCGCGACCACGCTCGTCTCGGTGGTCACGCTGACAGCGCTCATCGCGATCCTACGGAGTGGCGTGGTGGTGTGATCCGCCATCGTCTCGCGATACTTCACGCTCTGTGATCTGGCTGACAGTCGACCTTCTCACCCGCTTCCCGCCTCGACAGGCCGAACAACCGCTGCCCGACGCGGGACTGCGTTCAGCGCATAGCCGCGTTGGCCGCGTTCCCGCATATGAACCCTCGCGTGACCCGTCGGCCACCGGAGACCCACGGGTTTTAGCGCTCGCGCTCGAACCGTCGCCTATGGCCATCGGATTCATCGGCGGCAGCGGCATCTACGACGCCCTGCCGCTGCGGAACACGCGCGAAGTCGACGTCGAAACGCCGTTCGGCAAGCCCTCCGCGCCGCTCACGGTAGGTGAGTTCGGCGACACCGGCCGGGAGGTCGCGTTCGTCCCGCGGCACGGCGTCGATCACGAGTACTCGCCCACGACGCTGCCGTACCGCGCGAACGTCTTCGCGCTGAAGGAGCTCGGCGTCACCCACGTCATCGCCTCGAACGCCGTCGGCAGCCTCCGCGAGGACCTCCCGCCGCAGACGCTCGTGCTCCCGGACCAGATCTACGACCGGACCAAGCACCGCGACCTGACGTTCTTCGACGAGGACGTCGTCGTCCACCAGCAGTTCGCCGAGCCCTACTGCGCGGAACTGAACGGGATCCTCGCCGAGGCGGCCGAATCGGCGACCGACGCCGACGTCGTCCGCGGCGGCACCTACGTCTGCATCGAGGGGCCGCAGTTCTCGACGCGCGCCGAGAGCGAGTTCTACCGCTCGCAGGGCTGGGACGTCATCGGGATGACGACGATCCCGGAGGCGAAGCTCGCCCGCGAGGCCGAGATGGCCTACGCGACGATCACGGGCGTCACCGACTACGACGTCTGGAAGGAAGACAGCGAGGTCTCCTTAGAGGAGGTCCTCGAGAACGCCGCGGCCAACGAGACCGCGATCAAGGAGACGGT
>JBDGUM010000126.1:10919-12286 GCA_042215855.1 Halobellus sp.
CGCACCCACAGGTCGCCGAAGAGGTCGTCCTGCTGGAGGTGGATCTGCCCGCGGTGGGAGAGGAACAGCAGCGCGAGGTACGTCGTCACCGGCGTCTCGGCGGCGTCCTCGATCTCGGCGAACAGGACCTCGTCACGGCCGTTGTCGTAGTGGACCTCGACGGCCTCCCGCACCGCCGCGATCGAGGTCTCGATGTCTTCGGTGTGGGCCGTGTCGGTCACGTCCGCGGCGGTCGGCTCGTCCGTGTCGCGGAACTCGTCGGCCGAACGGTAATCCAGCGTCTGCGTCCCGCGTTGGGCGCCCCGCGGCGAGTCGGAGGTGTCGTACTCGCGGCGGCGCTTCCACCACGACTCCCGCTCGGCCTCCCGGAGCT
This sequence comes from Halobellus sp., assembly GCA_042215855.1. Lineage (GTDB taxonomy): Archaea > Halobacteriota > Halobacteria > Halobacteriales > Haloferacaceae > Haloquadratum. The sequence goes on from JBDGUM010000126.1 coordinate 11,293, forward strand.
CGCGGACGAGCTCGTCGAGCGTCTCCGGCGACCCGCGGGCGTGCTTCCGGTCGAGCCGGCGGTCCATCTCGGCCTCCAGGGCGTCGACGGGGTCGAACCCGGACGGGTCGTCGCCGTCGGCGCCGCCGGCGATCGGCCCGCTCCCGCCGCGTTCGAGCGCTTCCTCCCACGGCTCCAGTTCGTCTTCGTCCTCCTCGTCGGGCTCGAGCAGCGCGTCGCTCTTCATCCGCAGGAGCACCGCGGCGTAGAAGAGCGCCCGCCCGGACGTCCGGAGGTCTGTCTCGTCGAGCGCGTCGAGGAAGGCGTCGGTCGCCTCCACGAGGTCGACGTCCCAGGGGTCGATCTCGCCCTCCTCGGCCAACTGGACGAGCAGCTCCACGGGCTCGACCTCGTCCTCGTCGACGTCGCCGCCGGGCGGGTCGCCCGGACCGCCCGGCACCCGATCGGTGTCGGGGTTCGCGTCGCCCCCGCCGAGCCCGCGGGAGAGCCCCTCCGTCCCCGGCGCGGAGCCGGCCGAGTCAGTCATCCGCGGGCACCTCCGGCTCCTCCTCGCCCTCGCCGCCAAGCTGGATCCCCGTCACGGCGCTGACGTTGTCGCCCTGCATCGTCACGCCGATGGCGCGCTCGGACCGTTCCAGGAGCGCGGAGCGGTGCGAGACGACGACGAACTGGGCGTCGCCAGCGAGATCGTGGACCATCTCGCCGACCCGCTCGGCGTTGGCGGCGTCGAGGAACGCGTCGACCTCGTCGAGCGCGTAGAACGGCGCGGGGTTGTGTCGCTGGATCGCGAAGATGAACGCCAGCGCGGTCAGTGACTTCTCGCCGCCCGACATCGCGTTCAGCCGCTGTATCGGCTTGTCGCCGGGCTGGGCCTTCATCGTCAGGCCGCCCTCGAACGGGTCCTCGGGGTCCTCGAGGTGGAGTTCGCCCGTCCCGTCCGAGAGGCGCTCGAAGATCTCGGTGAAGTTCTCGTTGATCGCGTCGAAGGCGTCCA
>JBDGUM010000119.1:0-11911 GCA_042215855.1 Halobellus sp.
CGGACGTCGAGGGCGAGAACGCCCACCACGAGGTCGAGGCGCTGTTCAAGGCGCTGGCGCGCGCGCTCGACGACGCCACGCGCGTCGACTCGCGGCGGAGCGACACGCCGAGCACGAAGGGCCAGCTCTGATCCGCGTCCCGGATCAGGAGCGCCTGAGCGTGCCGCCGTCGTCTTCGAGCACGCCGCGGTCGACCGCGTGGTCGAGGATCCGGTCGACGTGGGAGTCCTCCAAGTCGTAGGCGCTGGCGGCGACCTCGACGACCTCGTCACGCCGGACCGGGAACTCGCGGTTGCCGAGCAGGCGCATCACGGTCCGGAACTGGTCGGGCTCCGCCCCGGCGGGGTCGCGACCGCCGCTCGCGTCCGTTCCGTCGGACCGCTCTCCTGCGGCAGTGGCGTCGACCCGGTCGCTACCGACGTCCTCGGCGGGCGCGCCGACGTCGGATTCGGGCTCCCCGGTCCGGTTCCCGGCGTCGCGGACGTCGCGCGGCTCCGCCGGATCGCCCGCCCGTGATCCCTCGCGGGTGCCGTTCGCCGTCGGATCCGACGGCGCGTCGTCGTCGGGGCCGCCCAGGTCGACCTCGTCGGACTCGGCGATGTCCGTGTACCCCTCCGGCGCCCCGAACGCGTCCGGGACGCCGCGTTCGTCCGGCGTCTCGGATCCGCGCGACCCGCCGGACCGAGGCGGCGACGGCGACTCGCCGGACCGAGTGACGTTCGTCGCGTCGTCGGCTCCGGAGGGCGGTTTCGTCGATCGGGACGCCGACTCGGACTCGGGCTCGGATTCGGCCTCGGACGCCGTCGACGGCGACCCGTCCCCGAGCGCCGATTCCCCGTCCGACTCGGCGTCCCGGTCGACGCCGAGCCGGTCGAGCAGGGGGTCGAGGACCGCTTCGAGGGTCTCACGACAGTCCGCACAGAGGATCACCCGCCGCTGTTCGGCCTCGGTCGGCGACAGCTCCGGCGGGACCACCGCGTAGACGCCGGCGGCGTCGCCGCCGCAGAAGTCGCAGGATCGCAGTTGACGCATCGGCATACCTCACTCTCCGCGGCGACGCCGATAAAACCGCCGCCCCGCCGGGACGAGGGACTGGGTCGCCGCCGACGCTACCCGGTCTCGACGGGGCCGCCGCGCTCGGTCCACTCGGTCAGGCTCCCCTCGTAGAAGCCGACGTCCTCGTAGCCGAGCCACCGCAGGACGACGTAGGTGTGGCTGATCCGCCGCGCCGTGTTGCAGTACAGCAGGACCCGGGCGTCGGGGACGATGCCGGCGCCCTCGAGGATCTCGCGGAGCTCGGCCTCGGGCTTCAGCCCGCGGGTGTCGTCGTCGACGAGGTCGCGCCAGTCGACGTTGACCGCGCCGGGGAGGTGCCCCTCGGCGAACTCCCGGGGCTCGCGGGTGTCGACGATCACCGTCTCCGGGTCGTCGAGCGCGTCCAGGACGGTCTCGTAGTCGACGAGCGGCGAGCGCTCGGGCTCCCGCACGGCGTACTCGGTCGGCTCGGGCGACAACGACTCGCTCGTCGTCTCGTGGCCCTGATTCCACGCGCTGTAGTCGCCGTCGAGCAGGTGCAGCCTCTCGGGCGGGTGACCGTACAGTTCGGCGGTCACGAGGAAGCGCGCGGCGAAGACCCCGTGGGTGTCGTCGTAGGCGACAAGGTGGTCGTCGGGGCCGACGCCCGCCGCCGAGAGGAGCGACTCCCAGGTCTCTCTCCCGGGCAGCATCCCCTCGTCGCCGGCCTCGCTCCGGAACTCCGCGAAGGGGACGTTCACCGCGCCCGGCACGTGCCCGATGCCGTCGAACTCCCAGGCGTCGCGGACGTCGACGACGCTGACGTCCGCCGCGTCCAGTCGCTCGGCCAGCCACGCGGCCGACGCGACGACGTTCTCGTACATACCCGTCCGTTCGGGAAGCCGGGCCTTCAACGTGGCCGATCCGGCCGCGCGACGTGAGCGTCAGAGAAAGGAGAAAATGTTGCCAGCAATACCCTCGGAACCCCGACCCGGCCTCGCCGTCGTGCTCGCAGTCCCCCACACGTCCGATTGATCCGGCAAAAATCTCTGGATGGTGGGAGGACGGGCAGTACGCGCCGTAGATGTGAGGATTATACGGGTGGATGTCTATTAGGGAAACGCAATGACAGACGACGGCTACGCGAAAGACGTGCTCGTCTCCCCCGAGTGGGTAGAGGAGCACCTCGACGAGTTCCAGAGCGACGATCCCGACTATCGACTGGTGGAAGTCGACGTCGACACCGAGGCGTACGACGAGGGCCACGCGCCCGGCGCGATCGGCTTCAACTGGGAGACGCAGCTCCAGGACCAGACCCAGCGCGACATCCTCGACAAGGACGAGTTCGAGGACCTGCTCGGCAGTCACGGCATCTCCGAGGACTCCACCGTGGTCCTCTACGGCGACAACTCCAACTGGTTCGCGGCCTACACCTACTGGCAGTTCAAGTACTACGGCCACGACGACGTCCGGCTCCTGAACGGCGGCCGCGACTACTGGATCGACAACGACTACCCCGTCACCGACGAGGTGCCCGAGTTCTCCGCGGTCGAGTACACCGCCGAGGGCCCCTTCGAGTCCATCCGCGCGTACCGCGACGACGTCGAGCACGCGGTCGACGAGGGGCTTCCCCTGGTGGACGTCCGCTCGCCCGAGGAGTTCCGCGGCGACATCCTCGCCCCGCCGGGACTGCAGGAGACCGCCCAGCGCGGCGGCCACATCCCCGGCGCCCAGAACATCTCCTGGGCGGCGACCGTCAACGACGACGGGACGTTCAAGTCGGCCGAGGAGCTGAAGGAACTCTACGAGGACCAGGGCATCGACGGCTCGGAGACGACCGTCGCCTACTGCCGGATCGGCGAGCGCTCCTCGATCGCGTGGTTCGCGCTCCACGAGCTGCTCGGCTACGACGAGGTCGTCAACTACGACGGCTCCTGGACCGAGTGGGGCAACCTCGTCGGCGCCCCCGTCGAGACCGGCGACGCCGAGTAAGCGACCCCGTTCGACCCTCGCTTCTCCGTTCTTTCACCCGCCGAGCGCCAGCGCCGCGATCGCGGGCGTGAGGAACGCCTCGACGAACGCGGCGACGACGAACAGCGGCACCAGTCCCAGGAGCACGCGGTAGGCCAGCCGCGCCGCGGCCGCGACGTCGTCGGCGCCGCATCGCCCCCGGAGCGCGCCGAGAACGACGCCGCCCAGGTGGAGCCCCAGCGCCCCGCCGACGACGAGCGCCGGGACCTCGATCACGCCGTGGGGCGCCACCAGCGCCACGAACGCGGGCGGGTCGAACACGCCGCCGACGGCGCCGACGAGCAGGCCGTTGAAGGCGAGGCTCACGGCTGCCGGCACGCCGGCCGCGAGGCCGCTGTAGGCCATCTGCGTCGCGACGAGCCAGTTGTTGACCGCGATGTTCGCGAACGTCCCGACCGGCGAGGCGCCGAAGACGTCGCCGACGTCGCTCCCGACGGGCAGCGTCACCCCGAGCGAGGCGGTCGCCGTCCACCCGGCCGCGCCGCCGGCGAGGATGCAGGCGAACGCCGCGAGGTTCGCGACCGGGTGGTCGCGGACGAACCGCCCCACCTCGTGGAGCCCGCCCAGGAACGCCGCTTTCGCCCGCTCGCCGAGCGGCGTCGGGTTCGGATCCGCCGGGAGCGCGGTCTCGGCGTAGACCGAGGTCTTGTAGCCGTCGACGATCGGCGGGAGCACGACCGCGCCGACGAGCCCCGTCACCCGGGCCGCGCCGGCGACGGAGCCGACGCCCGCGACGGTCGCGCTGACGACGAGCGCGCCGAACGCGACGGCGACGTATCCGAGAAACGCCGTCGGCCGTCGGAACGGGAACCGGACGCTCCGGCGGACCGCCGCCACGGCGCCGACGTCGTCGACGACGACCGCCTGCTCGGCGAAGGCGAAGAGCAGCACGACAATGAGAACGAGCACCGCGGCGACGAGCGCGCCGAGCACGGCGATCGCAGCGGCGACGAGCGAGCCGCCGACCGAGGGCGCGCCACCACCGCCCGCCGACGCGGAGGCTCCCAGGACTGCGCCCGCGGCGCCGGCGACGACGCCGCCAAGGGGGACGACCACGACCGCGAGGGCGAGCAGGAAGAGCAGCCGCACGCCGAGCATCGACCGCCAGTGGGCGACGGCGCCGTCCACGCCCGCGCGGACGCCGTCGTCGCCGCGGAGCACCCCGGCGAGCCCGCCGATCGTGGCCGCGCTCCCGACCGCCGAGGCGGCGATCCCGAGGGCGACCGCCGCGAGCGCGCCGAGCGTCAGGAGCGCGACGATCCCGGGCGAGAGGAGGTTCGCGACGGCGTCGCCGAAGCCGGGGGGCAATCGGTCGGGACTCACGGTGCCGGGGTCGAGCGGCCCCGGATCGGCCGCGCCGTCGGTCCCGTCCGCTTGACGTTGTCGCAAGACCTCGACGAAGGGATCCAGGCGACCGCTCGCGCCGGCGATCCAGAGGGCGACGAGGCCGGCCGCGAGCAGCGGGACGCGCGCGATGCCGTACAGCCCGCTCGCCAGGAGGTAGAGCGGGAGGACCGACGCCGAGCGCTCGGCGAGCGCCCGCCAGCCGGTCCGGAGGGCGGTGGAGGGCTTCACGCCCGAGGGGTCTCGACGCGAAGCAATAGAAGTTCGGGCGTCGCCGGGCCGCTCCCCCGCTGTCGATGGCTACAAGCGCGTCGGCGCGCATCCGGGACATATGAACGCTTCCGACCTCGAAGCGGCGCTCCGGGACGACCACGAGACGGCCTTCTCGCGGCTGGGCTCCTCGAAGGCGATGTACGCCCTCACCGCGGGCGAGATGGACGCCGACAGCGTCCGCGCGGCGGCGGCCGAGGACGCGCTCGCGCTCGCGGCGGTGCTCGACGACTGGGCCGACGACGGCGGCGTCGACGCGGACGCCGACCTCTACGCGGACCTCGCGGACGCCGCCCGCGACCACGCAAAATCCGTCGACGACGACCCCGCGCTCGAGGAGTCGCCGTCGCTGTACGACGCCCTCGGCGGCTTCGCGTCGACGCCGGAGCGCCTGGGCGGCCTCCTCGGTCGCTACCTGGTCTCGCTGGAGTACGTGGGCCAGATGGTCGGCTTCTTCGTCGGCGACGCCGATCCGATGGCCGCCGACGACTTCCGGGGGCTCCGCTCCGACCTGGAAGACGAACGCGACCGCGTCGCCGACGCGCTCGACGCGGCCTGCGACGGCGACGACTGGGACCTGGCGGGGGACGCGGCCGACGCCGTGATCGAGGCCGCCTACGACGACTACGTCGAGACGCTGCAGTCGATGGGCATCAAGCCGAAGAACGTCTGCTGACGGCTCCGGGGGCTATACGCGCGGGTCCGCGGGATTCGATCGCGACAACCTCCACCAGAAATCGAGGGGGTACGGCGGGAGAACGGCGTCGTTTCGGGCTCTGTGACCCTCAGACGCCCTCGACGCCCTCGCGGAACGTCGAGAGCTTCTCGCGCGCGTCGACGATAGCCTCGTGGACCTCGCCCTCGGTCTCGTCGGCCAGTTCGCCCAGCGCGTTCATGTGGCGAGCCAGGCGCCCGTGGTCGGGGCCGCGGTCGCGCGTCGCCAGCGTCGCGACCGCGTCCGACTGGTCGTAGATGCGCTGCTGCGTGTCGCCGCTGGCGGCCTCGGCGGCCTCGCGGAGCCGTTCGCTCGCCTCCTGGAGCAGTTCTCGGGCCATACGTGATCGTTCCTCGCACAGGCACATTACTTTTGACGGTCGGCGATCGCGGCCTCCGACCGACCCCCTCAAGTGCGTGTGTCCCCTACCGCGCTCCGATGAGCGACACCTCAGGGTCGAGTCCGCTCGCGCCCGACAGGCCGGCGGCAGAGCGGCAGTTCCGCGTCGACGCGCCGTTCGACCCCGCGGGCGACCAGCCCGACGCCATCGAGCAGTTGGTCGCGGGCTACGAGTCCGGGATGGACAAGCAGACCCTGCTCGGCGTCACGGGGTCGGGGAAGACCAACACCGTCTCGTGGGTGGTCGAAGAGCTCCAGCAGCCGACGCTGGTGATCGCCCACAACAAGACCCTCGCCGCGCAGTTGTACGAGGAATTTCGGAACCTGTTCCCCGACAACGCGGTCGAGTACTTCGTCTCCTACTACGACTACTACCAGCCGGAGGCCTACGTCGAACAGACCGACACCTACATCGACAAGGACATGTCGATCAACGAGGAGATCGACCGGCTCCGCCACTCCGCGACGCGGTCGCTCCTCACTCGGGACGACGTCATCGTGGTCGCCTCGGTGTCGGCGATCTACGGCCTCGGCGACCCGACGAACTACACGGATATGGCGCTCCGGGTCGAGCGGGGCGACCGGATCGATCGCGACGACCTGCTCGCCAGACTCGTGGACCTGAACTACGAGCGCAACGACGTCGACTTCCGGCAGGGGACCTTCCGCGTCCGCGGCGACACCGTCGAGGTGTACCCGATGTACGGCCGCTACGCCGTCCGGGTCGAGTTCTGGGGCGACGAGGTCGACCGCCTCACCAAGCTGGATCCCCTGAACGGCGAGGTCGTCTCCGAGGAGCCGGCCGTGTTAGTCCACCCGGCCGAGCACTACTCCATTCCCGACGAGAAGCTCGAAGAGGCGATCGGCGAGATCGAGGAGCTGATGGACGAGCGGGTGAGCTACTTCGAGCGCCAGGGCGACCTCGTCGCCGCCCAGCGCATCGAGGAGCGCACGACCTTCGACATCGAGATGCTCCGGGAGACGGGTCACTGCTCGGGCATCGAGAACTACTCGGTGCACCTCTCCGACCGCGAGCCCGGCGAGCCGCCGTACACCCTGCTGGACTACTTCCCCGACGACTTCCTCACCGTCGTCGACGAGTCTCACCAGACCCTGCCCCAGATCCGCGGGCAGTACGCCGGCGACAAGTCCCGGAAGGACTCGCTCGTCGAGAACGGCTTCCGGCTCCCCACGGCGTACGACAACCGCCCGCTGACCTTCGAGGAGTTCGAGGAGAAAACGGATCGAACGCTGTACGTCTCGGCGACGCCCGGCGACTACGAGCGCGAGCACTCCGACCAGATCGTCGAGCAGATCGTCCGCCCGACCCACCTGGTCGACCCCGAGATCGAAGTGGCGGACGCGACCGGCCAGGTCGACGACCTCTTAGATCGAATCGACGAGCGGATCGAGCGCGACGAGCGCGTGCTCGTCACGACGCTGACGAAGCGGATGGCCGAGGACCTCACCGAGTTCCTCGAGGAGTCCGGCGTCGACGTCGCGTATATGCACGACGAGACCGACACGCTGGAGCGCCACGAGCTGGTGCGGGATCTGCGATTAGGAAACATCGACGTGCTCGTCGGCATCAACCTCCTCCGGGAGGGCCTGGACATCCCCGAGGTCTCGCTCGTCGCCATCCTCGACGCCGACCAGGAGGGCTTCCTCCGCTCGGAGACGACCCTCGTCCAGACGATGGGCCGCGCGGCCCGGAACGTCGAGGGCCAGGTCGTCCTCTACGCCGACGACACCACCGACGCGATGGAGTCGGCGATCGAGGAGACGCGTCGCCGCCGGCGGATCCAGCGCGAGTACAACGAGGAGCACGGCTTCGAGCCCAAGACGATCGACAAGGAGATCGGCGAGGCGAACCTCCCCGGCAGCGGCGGGAGCGGGTCGACGTCGCCGGACGAGGACCCCGACGACGAGGACGAGGCCCGCGAGCGGATCGCCTACCTCGAAGAGCGGATGGGCGAGGCGGCCGACAACCTCGAATTCGAACTGGCCGCAGACATCCGCGACCGGATCCGGGAACTCCGGCAGGAGTTCGGGATCCGGGACGGCGACGCCGGCGCCGACGAGGGCGTCGATCCCGGCGACGACCCGCTGGAGGCGGTCCCCGCGGACGACCCCGTCTCCGACTCATAATGACTAGTCTCGTCTCTTACCGGTGATCGCCGTGACCGCAGGTGGCGATCACCTAAACAGTGAGACTAGTCATTATCATAGTGAGTACTCTCGTTTCTCCCCGCCGAGCGCCGTCGACGGGGGTGGCAATCGGCGGTACACAGTGGGAGTAATCTCTATCAGCGGCCGTCGATTCCCCGGACGCCGCCACGGTATGCACCCGCACGGGCGGCGACGAATCTCAAGATTTATTTCCCGGTCGTTGCTACCGGGCGGCTACGATGAGTCAGGACTCGGCGCGCTGTGGTGTCGGCCAGCACTCCCGTCGCGATACCCGCGGGGGGATCACGTAGATGTCCCGCCCCCCCGCTCGGTCGCTGTCCGCATCGAACGCGCCCGCCGTCGCCCGTCGCGCCCGCACCGTCGTCTCGCCCGCCCGATCGCCCCGTGCTCGTTCTCCCGTCCGGACGACAGCGCGTCCGACGCAGGACTAACCTCACAGACCAATGAGTTCAGTCTCTTACAGTCGTGTCCAGCGATCGTTCCTCCGGTACCAGCACGTGTTCGTCTTCCTCGCGCCGCTCGCCTTCATCGTCGGCGTGTTCTTCGCCGCACCGACGCCCGCGGACGCCGGGATGGACTACTGGCTCCGGTTCTGGTGGCTGTTCCCGGTGTTCCTCATCGGCGCGACCATCGTCAACACCGTCGGGATCAGCGGTTCGGCGCTGTTCGTGCCGTTCCTCATCTTCCTGTTCCCGCTGGCGGCCGCGCCGTTGGAGCCGGAGACGATCGTGAAGGTCGGCCTGATCAGCGAGGCCTTCGGCCTGTCGAGTTCCGCCATCGCGTTCATCCAGTACGGCCTCGTCGACCGCCGCCTGGCGCTCACGCTCGTGGGGGGCTCGATCCCGTTCGTCGTCGGAGGCGCGCTGCTCTCCTTCGTCATCCCGGAGCCGTTGTTCCACGGGCTGCTCGGGATCGCGCTGCTCGCGGCGTCGTACCTCCTGTTCAAGGCCGATCTCGACCACGAGGCCGGTAGCGAAGACGCCGGCGAGGGGCCCGGCGAGACGCCCGCGACCGACGATGCCGCCGTCGACGGCGGCCAGGCGAACCTCCCGAACGACGCCGGCAAGCTCGGTCCCGCCGGCGTCCACACCGATGACGAGGGCAACGTGACGCGGGTCGACCGCGAGGGCGACGATTACCGGTACACCCGCGGCGGCTACGTCAAGCGGTTCCTCAACTACAGCATCGGCGGGACGTTCCAGGGGCTGGCGGGCTTCGGCGTGGGCGAGCTCGGCATCATCTCGATGCTGGGCACCAAGGTCCCGGTCCGGGTCGCCATCGGGACCAACCACATCGTGGTCGCGCTGACCGCCGTGCTCGCCTCCCTGGTCCACGTCTTCGGCGGCGGACTGGTCGGCGGCCACACCCTCAGCCTGGCGTCGACGCCGTGGAATATGGTCGTCTTCACCGTTCCGGCGACGGTCACCGGCGGGCAGATCGCCCCCTACGTCTCGAACACGCTCGAGACGTCGACGATCAAAGCGTTCGTCGGGATACTGTTCGCGATCATCTCGGTCGCGCTGTTCCTGATGGCCGCGGGGGTGGCCTGAGATGGCCGGGCCCTACGGGACGATACTGCTGCCGACCGACGGGAGCGAGGCGTCGCTCGCGGCGGCGACCCACGCGGGCGCGCTCGCGGTGACGTCGGACGCGACCGTCTACGTCGTCTCGATCGCCGACAGCCGAAACCGCTTCGAGAGCCCGAGCAGCGGGCTCGCTCCCGAGGCGTGGGAGGAGGCCGAACGCGAGCGCGCGGAGGCCTCGATCGAGGAGACGGTCGCACGCCTCCCCGACGATGTGGCAGTCGAACGGCGGGTCGCGACCGGGATCCCCCAGGACGAGATCCTCGACCTCGTCGACGAACTCGGCGCCGACGTGGTCGTGATGGGGACCCACGGCCGATCCGGGCTCGACCGCTACCTCGTCGGCAGCGTCACGGAGCGCGTCGTGCGCCACTCGCCCGTTCCGGTGCTCACGGTCCGCGACGAACGCGAGGGGCGCGACCGCGACCGTGAGTAGCCCGTTGGACCCGTGGAACGCTGAATGAAGGAGTAGCGTCATCGAGCGGCCGGCGACGTGCCCGCCGCCGTCCAATCGGTTTCGTTCGCGGGGCCGCGATACCGGCAGCGCGAAACGAGCCTACTTCTCGACCGCGCGGACGCGCATCTCGACGTACCGATCGGCCCACTCGAGGAAGTGTCGCTTCACCCGGTTCAGAATCCGGTGCTCCGGCGTCGGTGGCGCCGCCTCCCCACGGGGGGCGGCCGGTCCGCGTTCGTGGCTCATACCTCGGGTATTCTCCGGGCGCCGGATAATGTTAACGATTATTCGAGCGGTCCGCACCGGGAGATAGTTGCGACGATCGGTATCAGCGCGTCTCGTACGCCTCGTCGACGTTCAGTTCGACGTCCGTGGCCGCCGCTTCCGCGTCCCCGTCTCCGAGGTCGCCGACGCCCTCGGCCGCCTCGATCTCGTCGACGGACTCGACGATCGCCTCCACGTCGTCGATGCCGAGCAGTTCGCGCGTCTCTTCGTCGAAGTCCAGGCTCTCCAGCCCGGCGGATTCCTGGAGGTCGGAGTCGGTCAGCTGCCGCCCGTAGCGGCCGAGCAGGCTCGTGAGCTCCTGTGGGAGGACGTACGTCGTCGACGGCGACGTGCCGATCGACGTCAGCGTCTCCAGCCCCTTCTCGACGACGGCGCGCTCGCCCATCGACTCGGCGGACTTCGCGCGGAGGACCGTCGCGACCGCGTCCCCCTGCGCGCGGAGGACCGACGCCTGCTTTTCGCCCTGGGCGCTGATGACGTTCGCCTGGCGGTCCCCCTGGGCCGTCTCGATCGCGGAGCGCCGCTCGCCCTGCGCCTCGAGGATCATCGCGCGCCGGCGGCGCTCGGCGGAGGTCTGTTCCTCCATCGCGTCCTCGACGTCCCGGCTGGGCTTGACCGCCCTGACCTCGACGCTCTCGACGCGGATCCCCCACTCGTCCGTGGGCTCGTCGAGCTCCTCGTTGATCCGGCGGTTGATCTTCTCCCTCTCCGAGAGGGTCTCGTCGAGTTCCATGTCGCCGAGCACCGCGCGGAGCGTCGTCTGTGCGAGGTTCGAGACCGCGCGCGTGTAGTCGTCGACCTCCAGGAAGGCTCGCTTCGCGTCCATCACGCGGATGTAGACGACGGCGTCGGCGGTCACGGGGGAGTTGTCGCGCGTGATCGCCTCCTGCTTCGGCACGTCGATCGTCTGGGTCCGCATATCGAAGGGGTACGTCCGCGAGACGAACGGCGGGATCACGTTCAGCCCCGGTTCGAGCAGCTTCCGATACTCGCCGAAGACCGTCAGCGCCTCCTTCTCGTAGGCGTCGACGATCTCGACCGCGCTGTACACCGTCGCGGCCGCGAGCGCCAGGGCGCCGAGCCCGACGACGGTCGCTGGGCTAGTTCCGAAGAGGGCCAGGAGGACGAGGGCGACAGCGACCGCGCCGACGGCGGGCGCGATCCAGTCGGGGAAGTCGCGGGCTGACAGTTTGCCCAGTTCGCGGAAGAGGCTCGCCATAGCGTGTCTTGGGAACGTACCGCATTAAGCGTGTTCCGGGCGATCGGCCTCGGACGCTGGAACGGCCCCGAAACCCGCGTCGTGGCCGTTCGTTCGGGTTCCGTCCAGCGGAATTCCGACTCGCCGTCCAAATTCTGCTGAATTCGACCCCAACTATCCGAAGACACTTTTCGGTCCCCGCCGATGTGCCGGATATGCGCGTCCCGTTGCCCGACGCCGATCGCGCCGAACTGGCGGTCGAGTCGCTTCTGAAGATCCTGCTCGTCCTCATCCTGGTCTGGCTCGCACTCGAGATCGTCAGCGAGGTCCTCGGACTCGTCGGCTGGCTCCTGGGCCCGCTTCAGCCGATCCTCGGACTCGTCGTCGTCGTCCTGATCGTCCTGTGGCTCCTCGACCGGATCTGA